>JBJXGB010000066.1:0-5665 GCA_046152935.1 Cytophagales bacterium | reverse complement strand
CACAAGTTGGACATGTTTTTTTTAATCATTGGACTATATTGAAAACGGTTTCAATAAAACTACTGAAACCGTTTGATATTCAGATACTTATGAGCTATTTACCAACTATTTTTCAGTATTATGCCTGGAAGAAGCAGACCAAATATTGACTTTGGCGTAGATTTACGAGTAGGCACCGCTTCATTTCATCGAAACTGCCCCCACAAATCAAAGTTCCTTGCGCAATATTCGGCTCCACATTTTTTTTTCAAATTTCCAAAAAAAGGTAAATTGACCAAACAAAAAACCGATCCAGATAAGCAGTATTTGATACACAAAAAACACACTTATTATTCTGACTGGTATTCTTATCCAGCCATTTGTTTCTGGTGTAATTCCGATTATATTCATCAAGAATCTACCTACAAACATGGATGAAGTGCCAGTAATGGCAAATACGACAAAAATGGTCGCAATCTGCCACCAGCCAACTATTTCCCACCTTTTTTCTAAAAACAGTCTAATTTTCTCCATTTTCTCACTTATTTACTTTAGTCGTTTTGCAACGTTTTGAGTTTTTTCTTGGTCTTTTTGTATAGTTCATGGTCGCGATTAGCATTCTCATTTATTTTGCTAAGGTAGATTTTCAATAATTTATTGTCCTTATTTTCTTCTGCAAACTGTGCCAAAGCTTCCAAAGAGTACAAATAGTAGTTCATTTTTGTAGCATTTATATGTTCGCTAAATGCTACACTTTTTTCAAAATACAATTTCGATTTGGCTTTATCTCTATACCTCGAAATCCACCCTATAAAAAAACTGGCGTATCGACCAGACACTTCTTCATACCCGAGTTGCTTTGCTTCAATTTTTGTCAAAATAGACTCCGAAACCTTCAAACATTCACTATAATTACCAATACTGAAAAGCAATCGAGCAAAAAGTCGCTCAAATATAGGATTGTCTGGATAGGTCTGATTCAACAATTTAATAATTGGATAAGCCACAGAATCTTTTTTTTCTTCAAATACCAATATTCGTATCAAATAGTGCTGTGCCTCTACTCGTGAATAAAACGCATTTTGGCTCGATTGTTTCAACAAAGCGACACCCTTCATTTTATCACCATTTGGAAAAAACCACATTACTGGTTTGAAAGCCTTGTAGTTTTCGGGTATCCACTCTACATAATAGTTGAAAAGCCCCTCTCCTATCAAAAATTCCGGGCTCATCTCGTTAAATTCTCGTCCCAACTTCAAATAGTGCAACGCTTTTGAACCATTAAATGTCGCTCTCGACCACTGCTTATTATCGCTCCTTCTTCTGCCAATAAATGCATGGCCTGCGGTCAAAAAGAAAATCGCTTCAAAATTTTTACTGTCCGAATCATATAATTTACCAGCCAACTCAATGACTGTATCCATATAGGCGTAAAATTTGTCATCATACACAGAAATATCTTCATTGGGCAATATTCGCCAATATTGGCTGTAGCCCAGTAAAAAATACGGCAAAGGATGTTTCGAATGTTTTGATTTTAAAGATTGAAAAAGACTATCAGCTTTGTTAAATTTAAAGTTATAAAGCAGATTCATCGCTTCCGTAATCTCAAACTGTAGTTCAACATCATTTACCAAAGCTTTAGCACTATTTTGAGCTGATGTGCTTACGGCATAAAAATATGACAGACCTACCAAACAAAAAATGGCAAGATTTTTTTTTAACATGGTTGATACAATAATATGGCAAACTAATAAGTTTTACTGAATGAATTTTTATACACACAAATTTTAATTTTGCTGAAATCACAAATGATAACCATTGACTTATCAAAGAAACACCACTAAATTGCAAACGTTGCACCGTCAGCACAAAGAAATTCATTTATTCCACCCACTTTATTTCTACATTTTCTACTTATGAATATCGAATTAGATGCAAAAATCAATAACGACCATTCTTTGCTTACAGAAATGGAATGGCTGGAAACCAATGGCTTAGGAGGTTGGGCAAGCGGCACCGTATCAGGCACAAACGCAAGAAGATACCACGGTTTGCTAGTTGCAGCCCAAAATCCACCAGTAGGCAGAGTTGTACTGGTTTCAAAATTGGCTGAAACAATTTCTACAGCAGATGAAAACTTCGAACTTGACAGCAACAATTTCAATGGCGTAATTCATCCAAAAGGATTTCAACACCTAACATCATTCAAAAAAGATTTGTTTCCAACTTTTTACTTCCAAATTGGAAATACCGTATTGAAAAAGACCATTTTTATGGTTTATGGTGAAAATACATCCGTTATAAATTATGAAATATTAGAGGGAGATACGCCCATCCAACTCAAACTTAAACCCTTTATTTGTGCCCGCGATTACCATTGGCTGAGCAAAGCAAATGACGGTATCAGCTATGGGTACAATTATGATAATAGTATTTTGAAGATAAAACCCTATCAAAATCAGCCCGAAATATTCATGGAAGTACCGAAAGCCGAGTTTCATTATGCACCAGATTGGTATTTCAACTACAACTACCAAATAGAACAAGACAGGGTACAAGATTTTAAAGAAGATCTATTTACGTATGGTCATTTCTCAGTAAATCTTAAAATAGGCGAAAAGCTGCAAGTAGTCATTTCGACTCAAGATTTACATACAGTAAAAAGTAATAATAGAATCGAAAAGGAAATCGATAGAAAAACCAACCTACTATCAAAAATCGACACTAAAGATGACTTTTTAGCAACGTTACTTCTTGCGGCAGATCAATATATAGTAAGAAGGGGCGAAAATCTAAACACCATTATTGCAGGTTATCATTGGTTTAGCGATTGGGGCAGAGACACAATGATCTCATTACCAGGCCTTTGTCTGGAAACTGGAAGATATGATGATGCCAAAAAAATAATAAAAGCATTTGCAAACGTGATCGATAAAGGAATGATACCAAATCGTTTCCCGGACTTAGGCGATGAACCAGAATACAACAATGTGGACGGCACATTGTGGTATTTTGTTGCCATTTATCAATACATTTTAAAAACAAATGATTGGGAATTTATAAAGAATGAGATGTATGACAAGCTAGTCGATATCATTTATTGGCACGAAAAAGGAACAAGATTTGGCATAAAAGTTGATGAAGATGGGCTTTTGATGGCGGGCGAAACAGGTAGCCAACTTACGTGGATGGACGCTAAAGTTGGTGATTGGGTAGTGACACCTAGAATAGGCAAGCCAGTGGAAATAAATGCTTTGTGGTACAACGTAATGAAGATAATGGCATTTTTTGCTACTGAAATCAACAAAAAAGACGACATATCCTTGTACAACAACAAAGCGGAAAAAACAGCAAAATCCTTCGCTGCCCAATTTATAGATCACGAAACAGAAACTCTTTTTGATTTTATTACCAATGACACAAAAAATAGTGAATCCAGACCAAATCAAATATTTGTTTTGAGCCTTCCTTTTGAATTGGTAGATAAAAAAATTGCCAAAAATATCCTAAAACATATTGAGGACAATCTACTCACTTCTAGAGGTTTACGGAGTTTATCACCTGATGACACCAAATATAGACCATTTTACGTTGGCGATCAGTTGTCGAGAGATGGAGCCTACCACCAAGGCACAGTGTGGTCGTGGCTCATTGGTCCCTATTTGTTGGCAAAAATGAAAATACAAGGTAAAACAGCACTTCCAAAAGTGAAAAAATGGTTCGAAGATTTTCAGCCTCATTTCAGAGAGGCTGGCATTGGCCAAATTTCAGAAATATTTGACGCTACATCACCCTTTAAACCCAAAGGCTGTATGGCACAGGCATGGAGCGTAGCTGAGATACTGAGGGCTTATTTACACTATAAAAAAATGTCAGAAGAAGTTTGACAATAATTTAATAGCCATGAAATTCAGGAATATCCATATTATCATCAACCCTGCTTCCGGGGTTGATGAACCCATATTGTCTATTCTAAATAAAGAACTTGAAAATACAGAAATAAACTGGGATGTAACCG
Organism: Cytophagales bacterium; assembly: GCA_046152935.1. GTDB lineage: Bacteria > Bacteroidota > Bacteroidia > Cytophagales > UBA9547 > CAZMFZ01. Next base: position 1,665 of record JBJXGB010000066.1, on the reverse strand, counting down.
TAATACATACGGACAGTGATTTGAAAAATGTAGTATTAGATTTGATAGAAAAAACAGATCTAATTGCAGTTTATGGTGGCGATGGCACCGTTGTAGAGGTGGCAAAGCAACTAATCGGAAAGAATACACCTATGGCAATAATTCCAGGAGGCACTGCAAATGTTCTTGCAAAAGAACTAAGTATACCAACAGACACGATCGAAGCCATCAAACTACTTAAAAATAAAGAGGTAGAAATCAGGCAGATTGACACTGGATTAGTAAATGGCCAACCATTTTTGATAAGAATTAATTTTGGAATAATGGCAGATATGGTAAGCCATGCAGATAGACAAATGAAAGACAGTTTGGGTCAATTAGCTTATGGAATCACTGCCTTGCAAACACTTACAGAAATAGAGCCAATTACCTACAAAATGACGATCGATGGCAAAGAACTTATCGAAAAAGGAGTTTCACTCACGGTCACAAATTCAGGAAATATAGGCATTACAGGCTATTCATTTTTGCCAGATATAAGCGTGGAAGATGGCTTTTTCGATGTTATCTTGCTTGGTAATACAGATTTTATGTCCCTGCTAAGGGTAGCCAGTAGTACATTATTCCAAACAGAATCTGAAGTTCTAAAACACTGGAAATGCAAGGAAATCACTATAGAATTAGATGCACCTACCACATTTATATGCGATGACATTGAAAAAGAAGCACGAAAAGTCGAAATTAAGGTAAACCCAAAAAGCCTCCACATTCTCACTCCTATTTCTAACAATAAACCATAATCCACATTGAAAAACATGATATGAAAAGTATTGTTATTGTAGCAATCATTTTTATTCAAAAAATCCTAGACAATTTGCATCGATTTATATTTGGCATCCATCATAAGAAGAAGCCAAATTACAGCAAATTTATTTTTAGGAAGCCAGTATAACCTTATTGGTCTACAAAAACTTAAAGCACTTGGCATTACAGCCATTATAAATATGCGTATTCATTCTGTATATAGCGAAGCACAACACGAAGGAATAAAATATTTGCACCTGCCAACATTCGACAACACCCCACCTGAGCAGGAAGATTTGATAAAAGGAGCAGAATTTGCAGATAAAGAAATAAAAAATGGAGGCAAAGTGTATATACATTGCAGGCAAGGGCTTGGCCGTGGACCAACAATGACAATAGCTTATCTTCTAAAAATTGGCACTACTTTTGACGATGCATTTAAGCTAGTAAAAAAAGTAAGGCCTTTTATCGACCCAAGGCCCGCTCAAATAACAGGGTTGAGAGAACTTGAAAATTACTATAAAATTGCAAACGCAAAAAACTAGAAGACACCAAAATGAAAATATATACCAAAACAGGCGATAAAGGACATACTTCACTCATTAGCGGCAAACGTGTATTGAAATCACATTTCCGAATCGAGGCTTACGGCACGATTGATGAACTTAATTCTTGGGTTGGCCTTTTGGCTGAATATACCATAAACCAACCTAGAAAACCATTTTTGAGAGAAATACAAGACAGACTTTTTACCATTGGTTCTATTTTGGCTACTGAAAATGAAAAAATGAGTGCAAAAATACCGGACCTTCACGAAACAGATATTGAGCTGGTTGAATCTGAAATTGATAAAATTAATGGCCAATTGGCTCCACTTACCCA
>JBJXGB010000065.1:0-19267 GCA_046152935.1 Cytophagales bacterium | reverse complement strand
CACAAGTTGGACATGTTTTTTTTAATCATTGGACTATATTGAAAACGGTTTCAATAAAACTACTGAAACCGTTTGATATTCAGATACTTATGAGCTATTTACCAACTATTTTTCAGTATTATGCCTGTAGAATTTAGATTCAAGAAAATTAAATATTTTTAAGTCTTTGTTTTTTTGTGCCACAGAATTTCATTCACTCATAAAAAACTCAATCTCTGCTCTTCTGTTTTTGTACCTTGCATCTGCATTGTCAGTGCCATCTGCATTGAAATTTGAAACCAAAGGTCTGGTTTCACCATAGAAACAAGCCACAATTCTAGATGTGTTGATCCCTTTTTTTCGCAAATGGTTTACGATCGATTTGGATCGCATTTGCGACAGCACCATATTGTATTTTACTGAGCCAATATTATCGGTGTGCGCGTTGATTTTTATTCCCACCACTTTTTTCTTTTGTGGCACAATGATGGAATCCAAGACTTTGTATTGTTGGGCCTTCAAATCTTTCATTTTATATCCAAAATTGAAACTGAGTACGTTTACTTGATTGGTGAAATCTATTTCACAATCTTTGTGAAAATTGTGTTTACTAGGTGCTTTATTCGCCTCATTTACAGACATATCTACAGCTAAAGGAGAAGCATTTGCAGTTGATTTTTTGTTCTGGTCATCAATTTTGCTGGGTTGTTTTCGAGCTAATTCTTGGTGGGTGCCATTGGTATCGATCAGTATCAATTTTGGAATATTTGCTGCAATTACTTCCTGCTGGACTGGTAAAATTAGTGGTTCTTTTTTGCCGATCACCAATTGTTCTTTAAAGCTATTTCGCAGTGAATCGGGTAGTTGCAGGTTTATTTTTCTTAGCTTGACATTCTTGATTACTTCATTAAACCCATCTATTTCTTGCGCATTTATTAGCAAAGTGTCATCGTGATAGGTTTCGGCCTTGAAAATGATTTGGTAGCTAAAACCAGGCTGGAGTATAATTAGGTACTTTCCAGAAGCAGCATTTGAGTTGTACAAACCGTTTAGTTTTATCGAAGCTGATTTGGTGACAAAAATCTGAGCAGCAACAGGTGCATTGTTTTGTATATTCGTTACTTTTCCTTTCAATACAGCCAGATTTTTGGGCTTCGGTTTAAATTTTATCATATAAATGTCCTTTTCGCCATGCGAATCGGCTCCCAGCGAAGAATAATAGCCATGTGTGCCCTCTGCATTAATCGTAAAAAAGATGTCGTCATCGGGCGTATTGATTGGATAGCCCATATTTTCGGGTTTGTTCCATTCCGATTCCGTTTTCCTATCAGCCTTGAATACATCATATCCACCCATATTTTTATGCCCTTTCGAGCTGAAATACAGCGTATTACCATCTGCACTTATAAAGGGTGCATCTTCGTTTTCTTTTGTATTAATATCTGAACCAAGGTTTTTGGCTTCGCCATACTTCCCATTTGGCAATCGCTTTGAAATATACAAATCGAGCCCGCCAAAGCCTCCTGGCCTGTCGCTACTGAAATAAATCGCATCTTCGTTGGCCGTCAGCGTGGCACTAGGTTCCCACGTTTCTTTTCTGCTTATTTCATCTGACAATTTGATGGGTTTACTCCAAATTGAATCTCGTAAAGTAGACATATACAAATCTCCTCCCAAGCCAAATTCATCGTTTTGGTATACTAATAATGTCTGTCCATCGGCCGAAAGGCCAGCTACCGCATCGTGGCTATGTGAATTCAAGTCGCCAGAAATATGGCGAGAATGCTGCCATACTCCATTCGTATCGCGTTCTGAATAAAAAATATCTTCAAAAAACTCGTTGTTTTCATCTTTATTTCCCCCAGTTGAGGTTGGTCGTCTTGACGTAAACACAATTTCTTGGTCATCTGCCGTCACAATGGGCACATAATCTGCATATTCTGAGTTTACTTTTTTACCAAGATTTTCAATCACTATATCTACAGGCACATCTACCAACTCTTTGGCAGTGAGGCTGTATCGTATCAAGTTTTTTATGTTCGATATTCTAAATTCCTTCGTGGTTGTGTCGGACGCTACTATATATTTTTGGTATTGCTCCAACGCTTCGTCAAACTTATAAATATCGTGAAAAGTAAGCCCGAGCAGTTTAATAGCTTCAATATTCCCAGCCAAGATAGCTTTTTCAAAATATGGAATAGCTGTCTCTTTGTTGAAATTGGTTTCCAAAATGCATTTTCCGAATCTAAAACAGAATATTGGGTCATTTGTAAATTGGTCAGCAATTTTGGAATAATTACTGAAAGCCATATTGTACGCACCTTTTTCATAGTGCTTGTCCGCAGCCTTTTTATACTTGGAAACTACATCGCCAGCGATGCTAGTATTGGTTTGGCAAAAGCCCAAAGAAGGAAGAAAAAGTGATAAAAATAATAGATATAAAAATTTTGGCATGTATGAATACTTCAAATTCTATCAAAAATAGTACATTTTATCAATTTTTGAAATATTAACTTTGTTGCAAACTTTAAAAATCACCGCCCCCACCTCCTGAATCGTTATTATTTTGATTGGTATTCCTTTTCGATGCTTTTCCTTTCGCAAGGCTCTCGTTTCCAAATTTATAAGTAAAATTCACCGTTAGCACTCTTGTTTCCCTTTTTCTAAAGTTATTAGCTTCAAAATTGCTGCTGCTTTGCACCGAATTGAACTGCCTTGTATTGAAAACATCGGTGATGTTGACGGTAATAAATGCTTTTTGGGGAATAATATCTTTCTTAAATCCAATGTCAACGGCACTCATGCCATAAAATGTGCCTTGAGCAATAGCAACTGGAAACATATAATAGCCAGCCACTTGCAAATCGGCTCCTTGCCAAATCTTAAAATTTGATGTAAAGCGAGCATTTCCACTAATATTAGAATAATTAATATTATTCGCATTTCCAGAATTCCCACTATTTATTTCACTAAAAAAACCATTTACATTTGATGTAATATTCCACCATTTCCATAGTTCATTTTTTACAATTAGTTCCAAACCTGAATTTCTGGCATAGCCAATATTGGCGTATTCGACCGTTGATACACCAGTCAGCACATCTACTGATCTTACTCTTTGGGTCGAACCTTCAATTTGTCGCAAATAAGCAGTAGCTAAAAAAGTATGCTTTTTCCAGTTTTTTGAATAGGCTAGTTCAAAAGAGTTGATGTATTCAGGCTTCAAGTAAGGGTTTCCAATGACTAAATTTAAAGGATCGTTGTAACTTGGAAATGGATTTAGCGTGTTCGGGCTTGGTCTGTTTATTCTTCGGCTGTAACTCGCCTTTAGTTCCTGCTCGTTTGCCAATTTTTTAAGAATATGAAGGGTAGGGAAGAGGTCGATAATAGGTGTAGGATTAGCGGTTGTTCCTAATGTCACTTGTTCTATGGTTCTTATGGTTTGTTCAGCTCGCAAACCTGCTTGTATGCTGAAACCTTTTGGAAATAACTGATTCCAGATGCCGTAAACAGCATTTACATCATCTGTATATCTGAAAATATTCGATTTTGAATTGTCTTTTACAGTTTGGTTAGAAATGGTAGAAACACTGTCGAAATAAAAATCATTTTCAAAATTTCTGTACGTAATTTTTGCGCCTAACTCAAATCTTGTTTTTTCGCCAAAAGGCTGAATAAAATCTATCTGGCCGATCAAGATTCGATTCAAATTATTGGGCTTCGTACCTGATAATGAAGGAGTTGAAGGGTTTAAAGTAGGAGTGAGTGGAAAATTTGAGATCTGGTTGAAATTCGTATTCCCATAATTATTTGCCCAAGAAGCCGAGCCGCTTACATTCAATTCTTTTGCAGGCGTGTTGAATGTTTTTCGATAACCAACATTTGCATCTATGTTATAGGCATATTCATATTTATTTACATTTCTCACTCTATTTTGGGTATCAGTTTTGGTAGCATCTTGAAATTTATACGTAAGTCGCTCAGGTTCAACATTTTGGGTATAGCCACCAGTAACCCTCACGTCAATTGTATTTTTATCGTTGATCGAATATTCAGCTCCCAAATTCAATAAATGGTTGTGCGAATACAACTCAGCTGCAGAGCGTTGGTTTTGGTAATTGGTATTACTGCCAAAATTGGCTCTTTCAGATCGATGACTTTGCCAGCGTTGACCATATCTGTAGCCGTAGTTAGATGTAAAATTCCATTTGCCCACTTTCCAATTTAATGAAGCGTTTCCATTGTATTTATTGATCGTGTTGTTGTCAAACTTATTGCCATCGTAATTATTATTTCTGGATTCATTGTAGGCATCACGCGTACCACAACCCGAACTTACTTGTCCATTCATACCATCAGCTCTGTTTTTCTTTAGTATGATATTGATAATCCCACCCATGCCATCGGCATCGTAACGTGCTGATGGATTGGTGATTAGCTCCACTCGTTCAATAGATGATGCAGGCATTTGATCTAAAATTTGTTGTGGCGAACCAGCATTTGCAAAAGGCTTCCCATTTACCCAAATGGTAATATTTCCCGTGCCCCTTACATTTATATTTCCGTCTGTATCTACCGACACCGATGGAATCTGTTTTAATACATCTGATGCAGAACCACCTGCCACCACAGGATTTTTGTCGACTTCATATATTTTTTTATCAATACTCAACTGCATTTGTTCTCTTTCGCCTGTCACATTTATATCTCCCAATAATTTAGAGGTATTTTTTAGTTTAATCTGCCCAATATTAACAACAGGTTGCGACTTAGAAATGCGAATATTATCAGTTTTATAATTTGAATAGCCAATGAAAGAAACTTTCAATTGATACTCTCCCTCAGCCACCTGATCGACAACAAAATTACCTTTTTCATCAGCCAAAGCTCCTAAAATGTTAGATGTATCAATGCTATTTACAAGTGCAACAGTTGCATACTCTACTGGTGTATTGGTCTGGTTGTCAATTATTTGACCTCTAACTTTTCCGATTTTGACTGGCGGTTTTAGTGCTTGTGCAATGCTGGCATATTGAAAAAAAAAGAAAACTACGAAGAACATACTTGTAGTTCCTATTGGGGTGTTTCCTGCAAGTGCTAATTTCAAAATATGTGAATATGTTTAGAAGTTTGGTATTTCAAAAATAGTGCGTTTTTGCCGAATTTTTATTGTATATTTCTATTTTGACCAATAAATGTACTTAAGAAACTAAAAATGCTAGATTAAAGTTCTTTTACTATTTGTATTGTTGATAAACACCTTGAAATGCTTCTTAAATTTGTATCGTGAGGTACTTAATATATATAATTCTATTTTTTTTTGTTTGTTTCCAAAGTTGTAAGACAGCCAAGACCAATCCCAAAGCAAAATATAAAACAAGTAAAAGCATTGATGCTCAACGAGATGAGTTATTAAAGAAAGCAAAAGGGCAGCTAGGTGTAAAGTATAAAGCAGGCGGAACCAACTCAAACGGATTTGACTGCTCTGGTTTCACAAGGTTTTGTTTCGCATATGTAGAAATTAAGTTGCCACCAACGGCTCTTGGGCAATCGAAAGAAGGTATTCATATTGAGTTGGGGAATGCAAAGAAGGCAGACTTAATATTTTTTAAAGGTGGAGATAAAAATAGCAAAGCTACTGGGCATGTAGGTATTATACTCGGTGGCAGTGGAGATAATTTGGAATTTATTCATGCAAGCAGCAGCAAAGGAATAAGAATTAGCAAACTTGGCGAAAAGTACTTTAAAGACAGATTTATTGGAATTAGAAGAATTATCAATTCTAAACTAGAAAATTGACTCGAATTTTCAACACTTTTTTTGTTGTATAATTTATGTTTTGATAACTACTAACTTGCTGATAATGAGTGATTTAGGTACTTGTGGGTAGAATTCGTTGAACGATTTTTATTATAGACAGTGCAAATATTAACATAAAATTGGTTTTTACAAATAAAACATTAAAATTTGTCAAACGATTTTCATTTGCAGCCCTGCAAATCTCTCGTTATAGACACGAAAAAGCCCTCAATAGAGGGCTTTTTTTATGCTTTAAAAAGCCTTTTTGAGCTTTTTTGAGGCTTTTTAAGAGTAATGTTGATTATTTGGCATAAAAAAAGCCTCAGACAAAATTTGTTTGAGGCTTTTTGATTATTAAATTTTTGCTATTGTAAAGGAACGACAGTAGTAGTGCAACGCAAAATTGTATAGTTTACGCTTTGGTCGTTGCATCCTAGAATAATATTGCAATTTGAAGTTTGTACAACTCTAAGGCTAAAATTTAGTTGCTCCGCAACATTATACACTTTTCCAGCTTCTTTACTTATTAATGTTTCTTTAAATACTCCATTCAAGTAAATATTGTAAGTTGAATTGCTTCCGTTTTTTACTTGGAATTTTCCATACTTGTTTGTTTCGCAATCATCTACTGGAGTGGGAGCTGGCTGGGGGTCTTCACTTTTCTTGGAGCAACAAAATAGCGATAATGCTATGATGGGGATTAGTATTTTTTTCATGTGGTAAGGGTTTTTTTCTGTAAAGGTAAAAAAAAAAGACATTCAACAAAATTGAATGTCTTTAACAACCTAAACCCTATACCTAAACTAATTTTTTTTGTATACCTGCGATTGCAAGTTTTCTAACTTTATCTCTGTGATTTCACGCATATTTTTTAACTCGATCTGAATTTGTGCCACCTCTTTACTGGTCGTGTAGACGGTGTTGGCTATCCACAATAGTAGACCAGTGAGAAACGTAACGATAAAGGTATTTATGTGTTTGCCAAAGTCTGTCATTTGAATGTGTTTATTGTTTTATGTAGAAATCTAAAAATTACGTTCAGCATTTTTTCTGGAGCGAATAAAAAACCAACACCCAATACAACCGAAACAAAAGGGTAATACCACTCGATAGGCTGCATTAATTGAAAAAACTTTGGAACAAAAAAACTAAAACAGAAAAACGCAAAGCATAGATAGGCTATGAAATTTGTTTTTGGGTTTTGTCTGTGGTTTGTGTTTTTCATTTAGTTGTAAACTCTTATTTCCATTATTGAATTTGTAAATATTTCATCTCCGTTGTTAATTGCTATTGAGCTTGTATTTTGAATGTTTGTCTGTAGTTGAACAGCTCCAAAATCATTATTATATAATGATAAAGTAGTTTTGTTGGCTGTAAATAATCCAGCACTCCGAAAATAATAAAGCGGTGCACCATTGACAAAATTTATTGCACCAATGTTATTATACAATTCTGTTGCAGTGTTTCCATTGCTTGCAATATGAAATGCTGCTAGTTTATAAGGAAGGCTACTACCTACCTCAAAAAAAAAATTGTAATCCTCTGAGTTTGTGCCGTAAATTTCTAGCTGCTCAATTAATGGCTTTAGGTTGTCAAGATCACTATTATAAAATGAAATATATGGCCCGTTATAGCCACTCATACTGAGCAGCGAAACGTCAAAAACGGCAGTGTAAATTCTTGCCTCTGTTTTGGAAATAGGCACATCAGTAACGGCAGTTTGTGCATTAAGTAGTTGCTTATTAATTCCACTACCGTCTCCGATAAGATTGCTAGCATATTTTGCTGTAAACTTATTTAGTGAATCGGTGTCTTGAGTTACGTTTGTCAAACAAAAAAAAGAATCATCTTGAAAATCCGCTGCAAACATTTGTACAGATACGATCAAATATTTGAAATTTAAACATTGTTGAGGTATCAAAAAATTATAGCCCGAAGCCTCTCCTAATTCAGTAGGCAATTGGCTTTGGCTAAATTTTGCATATTCACCAAAGGCGTAAAGCAACTTTGGATCAGTTCCTATTCTATCTGCCGTTATCATTTTTTACCTTTTTTTTGACTAATTATAAAAAAAAAAAACAATCCTATGGCTATTATTGGAATGATTGAATTTTTAGCCACACTTTCGAGTTGCTGCCAATTCATAAAAGATTCTATTCTTGTTTTCCAACCGTTGTAAAATGCAGAACTATTGAGGCTATTAATGTATGCCAATCTAAATTTTGCGATTGCATCGTTAAGCTGTTTCGCCTTTTGAGCCTTTACAATCAAATTAATTGACGCTCGTGTTCCATTTCCAAAAATGCCGTCTACATCGGCTCTAAACGGTGGTATTGTATTGATTGCTTTTTGCACAAATGTTGCGACCGCGTTTGGTGACGACATTACAAATGAATCAAATAATTGATTGGCTGTGTACTGATCGTTGATAGAGCCAATACCGTAAGCATCCCAATAATTTTTTTTGTATATAGCTTTGGCAGTAGTTAATGGCAGATTTTGCATCATTTCTTTGGTTGGTGCAACGCCCAAATATCTTTCAAGTGTAGGTGCTGAAATACCAAAATTTGTGCCTACCAATTCATTTTTAGAATTGTAGTTCCCTTTGTCACTACTGTGCGACTGGTATCCGCCCTCATTTTTTAATGTGTGGCTATAAGCCACGTCAAAATTTGCCATTTTATTATACCATTTTATCGACAATTTGCTGTGCCGTGTCGTTAGGATTCTCTAATATAAATCTTTTGATTCTTTCTGGATTTAAGCGAATCCCTCTTTGATTTAAGATACTACTTACTTCTTGCAATAAATTAGCTTTGATTGGTTGGCTTGGTGTAGGTGGGATACTGGTAGGAATTAAATTTTTCAATATTGGAGAAACCAATGGAATAGGTGCCATCTCATTACTAGTAGTTCTAACATTTGATTGTGGTTGTGATTTTAAATCCTCAATTGGCTTTGTTGTATTGGCTGTTGTGCTTTTTTTTCTTAATAGAAAAAAAACTGCCACTGCCAAAACACCACCAAAAACCGCAAAAGTTGTTATATTATTTTTTTTCATAATTACATCATTATAGATCGAGTTGGTCGTGTGCTTGGCAATGTTTGCCTAGTCGGTACTACTGGCAATGTTGGAAAATAAGAGGGTGGCGTAGGTGGTCGTGATGTGGTCGAGGGTACTACTGGCTTGCTAGGCAAATAAGAGGGTGGCGTACTTACCACTGGCTTAGGTGACAAAATAGGCATTTTGACAATGTCCAAACCATGCGAATTAGTAACTACTGTTGGTTGTGTGTATGATTGAATAGGACGTGCAAAAGGTATATTTACCTCTGTTCTAATTTCTGGTCGTTTAATAGGCTGTTCGTTATTTGGCAAAATTTTGTTTTCCAAATCGCTTACTTTTTTGGGCTCTTTTTTTGAAAAAAAATAAATACCTATTCCCATTGCGGCTGCTACACCAATCAATAAGGGAATTTTATTTTTACTGCTCATAATTGAAATAGTGATAATGCTATGAAATATTCATTAATTTCATGTCTGAAGGCATTGCCAAATTAGGGTTTGCCGTTCTTGGAATTACTTTTGTAGGCACTTCTTTTTTTTGTTTGTTTTTCAACAAAACAAAAAGGCATATTCCAACACCAATTGCCCCAAATAATATACCAGTGTTTTTGCCTTTGTTAGCCATGTCATATTTTATTTATGCAAGATTTGGATTTATGCCACCGTAATTATAACTGGGATTTGGTGACGTAGAAACTTGGGTTTGTTTTGGAGTTTTATTGCTTTTGATCGTATCAAAAATACCAGTAAATAAAGAGCCAATACCTTTTGTAATATCTGGTATTGCACTGATTAATGAACCCGTATTATTTGTATTTGGTTGGCTAGGATTGGGATTGAAAAAATTTGGCATACTAACATTGTTATTGTTATTACCCATCATTTTGTAAGCCAAATAACCAGCCACGCCCAAAACTCCAACTATCAAAACTGTATTGAGTGTACTATTTTCGTTTGCCATATTTGTTGAATAAAAAGAAACCACCTATTGCAATCCCTGCGATAATTAGTACCGTTGGATTTGAAACATTTTTAACCGTGTTTGCAACATTCGACACCGTACTAGTAGTTGCATCTACAACCGTATTTGCGGTGCAAAATACTTTTGAAATCCAATTGCCACCATTTAAGCCCTCTTTTTTAAAGAAGTCGATAAAATCGCAATCATATTTCAAATTGTTACCACTCGAGAAAAAACCTATTCGATCAATGTCTGAAGTAAAAACTTTTAAGGCTGTTTCTTTGCCGTATGTAGTTTTTATTCGCTTGTAATACGTCTGCCAATCCGAAGCCTTCCAATCGTCAATAGATTGCGGCAAGCCACCTATGATTGCATTTGATTTGTAGCTTGGCAAATTGGGACTAAACAAAGACATATTATTTCATTGATTGTAATTTCTTACGTGCGGCTTCCAACTTCTTTTTGTCGGATTCTTTTTCTTTCTTTTTCAAAAGCACTTTTTTCTTAGCTTCGATTTTCCTTTGTACTGCATTGATTAAAGACTTGGTAGATTTTCTTGTAGCTGCCATTTTTTGATTAAAATTTAAGTGTTGAAAATATGAGACATTAAAGGATTTTTGATAACACTAGGGTCTTTTTCAATAAAAGAAACTAAGTTTTCAATTTGTGTTGGTGTTAGATAAATCAATGCTCGATTTATTGCATTCATTACTCTTTCTTGGTCGGATTCCGACAAAGGTTTTGTTTCAGATGGTGTACCTGCTAATGCCATGGTATTGGTTGGATTTATGATTGTTTGTAAAAGTGGAGCGTATTTTTCATAAAGTTTTGTGCCTGCAAATTCAAGTACACTCATTAATTTTACGCCCCAATCGTTCAATTCTTTTTCTTTTGTAGCTACTTCTTTTCTTAGCTGCTCAAACGCATCTTTGTCGGCTTGTATTTTTTGTTCTGCTCTAATTTGTGCGTATATGCGTTTTTCAATTGCCTGCTCATCGACTTTTTGAGGTATTTGATAAACCTCTTGATCTTGAGAGACACCATTATTAAGTGAATAAGTAAATTTGCATTCTGCATTTGAAGTACTTTTTTCCTTAAAATTAATGACAAATTTGCCTTGAAATCGATCTAAAAACGCATTCAATTTGCCCATTAAAACTGATGTGTCTTTCGCATCGTCAGAATAAGAGAAAATTAAATTTTCGTTTTCATCGTGTATTTTGCACCATTTGAATTGGTGTTCTTTTACCGAATAAAGTATCTGTTCTCTAGTCATTTTTGTTACTACATTTGAGAAACTAAAACAGTTGCTATCAGCCACAATTCGCCAATATCTTGTACATTATCAAATTTGATTTTAATGATGTCTGTGCACAAATAATTGCTATTATTCACCTCAAAATAAGTATCTGCTACAAGCAAAAATTGCTGTTGATATAGAAATACATCTGGCATTGCAACTGGATTGTACAGCTTGAAACTAACAATGGGATTTGGAGACAATGAGTTTAAGTCAAGGTCAGTCCCTTTTGTTATTTTCAATAGTAATTGACGAGTTGTCCCAATTATGTTTTTCTTACACATATTTAATTGCCGTAATAAAATACAATTGCAATTGGAATAATAGCTGCACTATTATTTTGAAAGGCAAAGCCAACTTGGCTTTTTTCGTTCCACTGTTCGGGATCTACTTGCAATACTTTGGGTATTCCTTCTGTACTTGGTCTGAATTGCAACCCACTTGCATTCTTTATTTTTTCGTTAGAATTTACCGAAACACTAAAAGATAAGTTTGCCAAATCGGCAATGTTGTCATTGCCAAGGAAAACACCCATTGCTACAACGTTTCCCCTGCCTGTCAATAATGTATAGGCTGGAGGTGCTGTAAATGCGTTTGCGGCTGCATTAAACGTATAAGTGTCGGTTAAGACTTTATCGATATTTTTCATTTTCAATTTGTAAGATTGTAAAGTATTGTGCTGAAATCAGCACAATACTAAAATATTATTAAATCAATTTTACGCCCCACAATTGCACGGACAAACAACCTAACGCTAGTGTTGGTGCAACTGCCCACGTTAAATTTACGGCTAAATCCGTCTGACCTGCCCAAACAATAGGACGGTCTAGGCATAAAAAACCTGCACTTGGATCGTTTGTGCCTTGGTTAAAGACACTCAAAGGCATTTGCTTTAAATTTACAACGCCATTGTTGACGATGTTCATAAGGCCTGCTTGAACAGTACCATCTGCAATACCTGGCGTATATGCTGCTACCTGTGGCGTGGCACTTGCACCTTGCAAAACACGTATTGCAGTGATAATAAAATGTTCACTAGATGGAAATTGCGAGTTAAACAAAACAACATTGGTAAGCCCTACTACTGCGGCTTTTATTTCAGCCACAAATTTAGGAGCCACAAATTTGTTTTGATCGACAACCAAACCCGATTTTGCAAGAAAAGAGCTTACGACCACGGTTAGAGAATCGGGATTTTGCAGCAATGCGAAATCATTTGTTAAAAAGTTTTTATCGGTAATCATTTTTTTTTGGTTTTGAAGTGTAGTTGAAATATTTTGTGTAATTATTTTTTAGCTTAATCTTTCATCTGGTGAATTTTTGTAATATGGAATGCCTGCTACGGCTTTTGATTCCATTGTCATTGTTTTGGCGATCATTATTTCGCCAATTTCTACCATTGCCACGGTCGCCATGCCCAAGCCTACCGATTTGAATTTTGGCAAAAACATTGATATTGCCATTCCTAACGCAAATGGTGCGATTGGTACAAGTGCCTCAAAACCTGCTAACATTGGTTGTTTTTCCAAAAATGCACTTGCTTGGTTAGCTGCCAACCCTCCGATTGTTTGCATACCTACTTCTTTTACACTTTCGAGTGGTTTTCCTTTCATTTTCATACGTATTTGTTTTTATTTTTTTGTTTTTTTGGTTAATAAAAAGTATGCTAAAATTCCCGTAACAGCTATGCCACCGTACAGTAAATAATTGGGTTTTGAATCTGTTGAAGCATTTGATTGAGCAGTACTAGGAGATTCTACTGTATTGCCGTTGCTGTCTTTAATGTAGGTTTTTACGGTGTTTATTGCATCTTTCACATTTGGGTTATTGCCTAGGTTTCTGATACCAGATGCAAAATTATCTACAAATGTGCCTAAACGCATTTGTCCCAATTTGTTCATTCCTAAGCGTGTGGTTGTGCCAAGTCTATTTTCCATTTTTATTGTCTTTTGATCGTGTTTTTAAAAAAAGTGCTGAACCTGCCAAAACTATTCCTATGCCTATTAAATACGGGCTATATTGCTGAATCAAAGCCCGTGTAGCTTTAAATTGTTGAGCCTGTATTTGTGCCGCATTGTTTTGTAAATTAAGATTTTGGTTGTATGCAGATTCCATCGCTCCAACATTTCTATTGTACTGAACGGTAGCTTGATGTGCCGCAATTGGTGCTTGAATCAAACCGCCTATTAAATTTGCTGCACCGCCTATTAATTCACCAATTCCAAGCATATCTATTTTTTTCTTAATATAAAATAACTTGCTATGCCACCAATCAATACAACACCTGCAATTTTTATCGTTGTTTCTTTTGTTATTTTTTCCTGTTCTTGCTGCTCTAAAATCATAGCCTTTTCGCTTTCATTAGCAGCTTGAATATCTATTGTTTTTTGTTCAGCATCTTTTTTGTCTTTTTCTGCTTTATCCCAATCCTTTTGCCTTCCTTCCTGTTCCCTTATGTCATCAATTATTTTAATTGGAAGAAATAATTGACGTGGTAATGCAATTATGTTTTTCCCTGTATTTTGCCAATTACCTATATTTGTAGGGTCTATATCTGCCCAATTATCTAAGTTGGTAGGGTCTATATTTGCCCAATTGTGCCCGTTGGTTGGGTCTAATGATTCCCAAAAACCATTTAAGACTTTTTTTTTACATTATACCCACCACGCAAAAGTTTTTGTCTGCTCAAAATCATATTTTGGTCATTATTTTCCGCTTTGATTGTCCCTTGTAATATTTGCAACTTGGTCATTGTATATAATTTTTTAAACTTGTAAGGTTGCTCTATATTAAATTGTCCTTTTGCGGGTCGATCGCAAATGTCTGTTCCATCTTGTTTTTGACCTAAAACACAATCGAGTACTATTCCCTTTTTTGTAATTGGGTAAATGTGGCTGTAATCGTTTTTGGTCGCATAGCTTACACATTTGAAATAAAAGGGAATATCTAAGCAAATAAGTATTCCACCTATCACGATCGAATAATCAACACAATTACCCATTCCCTGCTCGATACTGCAATGAGCAGCTTTTACCAATTGAATGTTTTCTGGGTCTGGGTCGTAGGCGATTAAATCATAGACTGTATCAAATACAGCCTGTAAAACATCGGAACTCAAAGAACACTCTTTCGCAATATCTTTAATTTGAGATGTTGTACTTGCTGCAATAGCGTAATTCCTAATATAGCCTAAGGTTTTATTTAGGTTGGTATTTTCGGATACTGTTATTGGAGTTTCACAAGCCACATTCTAAAAAGGTCTATAAATCAAAATAGAATAAATATAATCTCCAGAATCAGAATCAATAGATATAATTAATTCATTTTTTGTGAAAAAACCAGCCTTGTATTCGTTTTGGAGAGAAGTACAAAATTCTTCTTTTGTTTTTTCTGATATGATTTTAAATTCCATTGCTTTTGGGTTTTGAGTTTTTAGAATATGACATCAAAATTAAAAAGTAAAAAATATCAAATAGGGTGTGATAGGGGGGGGGTACACTAAGTTTTATTGGCTTTGCGAAATTCGAGCAAAGCCAAAAAACTAACTTCGTCAATAAAGTACTGTTTATTTCTTCGACCACATTTTAGTAAATGCAAACGACATAACACGCCTATCTCATTGGCAGAAATAAAGCTATCGTAATATTTTTCTGCCAATTCGCTAGGCGTGTATAGTTGTTTGTTGTTCATCTATCTATTTGTATTTATTAAAAGGTAATAAAAGCGTATGACACTAACAACATATTTACGAAATCCCCGAAAAAGGGACTTCGTAAATATCTACGTTAGCTGCAAGCTTAAATTACGTGCAGCATACATTCATCAATAGTAAAAAATCTACCTAATTTTGTATCGTAACCTCCACCATATAAATCAAAAAATCTCCCATTGTTGAAAATGCCAATCCGATAATAATATTTTTTTCTATTGGGGTTCTCGTCATACCAAAGATTGTCTTCATCGTCATATCGAAAGCCAGCAGCTAACAATATGTTTATGCAATTGGGGTCGTGTAGATTATTCATCTGTATTTCTTTTTATTAGGTTCTACTATTCTGACAGTGCATCGGTTTCTATTCACCAACTGCACAAACATTTAACGTTAGCGGTCAAGCTGTGCGACACCCGACTATTGATATTTAAGCCTAACACTTTTTGCATTTTTTAAATCCTCTTTGGTAAATATCAATCCCCACAAACGCCACTCTTTATCATTAACAATGACAAAGTATTCTTTATTGAAACCTTCAAATTGATTGTTTTCAAAGTGGCTTTTTAATTCATTGTATTTCTCTTCCAGCGTTTCTGTTTTAAACTCATATTCGTGAATTTTTACAGGTATTGCAGGATAGTTGCCAGTTAAAGAAAGTGCAGTATTTAGCTCATCAATAAATTTTAAAGTGGTTATAGCAGATGAAATACCAAAGCCGTGGTTATACTCTTTATTTTCTTCAATATCTTTGCTCATTCTATCACGTAACTTTTCAAATTCACTATCATAATAATAGCGAATAGCTTTATAATCTAAATCTTCAATACCTACCAAAACAATGTTTGCATAGATATATGAAAGTCCTTCAGATACTTTGTAGGCTTTAACCAATTGCCTTTTTACTTTTTCAACCGCTTCGTGTTTGTGGTATTTTTTTTCGTATTTTATTTTTAGCATTTTATTAAATTTTAATTGTTTGACAAAGAAGAAGCCCGAACCGATAACACGCAATTGGCAATATAAAAGCCTTTGGGCATCGTGCAAAACTTCAACATTGGTGGTAGGCTTTTACTTCACCAATCGCAACCGTTAGTTAAAACGGCAAATCGTCTACAATTTGCTCATTATTTGTACCGTTCGTTTGAGGCACAAAGGCAGTACTTTCCAATACCATTTTTTCGATTTTGTAAACACCCAAATTGATATTGACACCTTTTTTACCTTCTTTTTCCCATTTACGCCCATTTATATTAAAACTCAATACTATTTGATCGCCTGCTTTAATGTTATCCGTTAGCACGCATTTGTCGCCAATCAAATCGAATTGCGGGGTGTTTGGGTAATTGGCATCGGTTGTAATATCTAGCCAAAAGTTTCTTACTTTGGTTTTTTTTTCTCCAATTTCTTTAATGAGTGAATGACCAAGAAATTTGCCTGTGATTTTGAATTGATTCATTTTGTGTAAGGGTTTAATTGTTAATTGATTGTTGGTTAAGTTTTTCTTTATAGGCTTCGATTTTATCGATACTAACTAGCTCGAATTGTTCCATTTTGCCATTCAATTTGGCATATATTACTACTTCAAATTCTTTGCATTGAATAGCCAAACCAAAGGCAATGGCACGGCAAACGTCAATATTAGTAAACTCGTAAGGCTTGTTTTTTTCGTTTTCAAGGTTTATTTTTTTGCCTTGGAAAACATACGTTTTATTGAAAATTATTATTTTTATGATGTATTTCATGGTTTCATAATTGAGAGAGTTCGTAATAATGTCCTGTTGTTTTTTGAGTTTCATATATTGCCTTCCATTCTGGTAATTTGTCTTCATACCACGTTCTAAGGCTGTATTTTTCAATATGGGATGCAATCACTTGTTTTTTGTGCTCAATAAGGTTTCCACTTATTTCGCCTCTTAAAATTTCCATTACTTGAGTATGTATCGAAATTTTTGTTTTGTAAACATCGGTTGGTGGTATTGCCCTACATTTTGGCAAATACCTAGAATTCATCTTTTCAAATGGTATTAGTTTTATTTTATCGCAATAGGTAATATTTACTGAATTGTTTTTGCGAAAATCAAAATAGGATAGGGTAGCAGTAAAATAAACACTAGCTAAGTAAGTCGGATTCTCTAATTTTTCTAGGTAGTCAATATTCAAGCCAATGGTTTCTAAATACTTAGAATTAAGCCGTATTTCAGCACGTTCTACATATCCCTTGCTATCTATTCCATTTCGCTCCCAAAACTCTTTAATGTAGTCTTTGCGGCTTCTATTCAACTCGATAGATTTTTGATAGATGACCATATACTTATCGCTTTGCCTAGCCCCAACCATGAAGCCATCATATTTTAGGGTTTCGTCTTGGAATTTGTAAGGGGTTAATTGTGCCTTACCGACACGTATTACTCTTTTTTTATTTTCGTTTTGCTTGGTGTACATGGTCAGAAATTGAATCAAATCTGTAAATCCATCAATTGCAATGTCAAGACGTGTGATGTTGTTGATAGTGATTGCAAAGAACTTTTGAATAACTCTAAATTGCGTAAGCCAATTTTCAGTGTATAAAAGATTGTTCGCGATTTTTACGCTTACACAATCCTCGGTGAACCTTTCGTTAATATTTCTAGGATTGGCATATATCAAACCAATCAAGTGACCAGAATATCTAACTTCAAAAACGGTACGATAAGTACTAGTTGCATAGTTGCACACTACCAAAATCATTTCTGGCGTTACTTCTATCAAATTGTCTAATCCTTCCTTGTATGTCATTGTCGAATATTCTTTGAAAATCGGAAACGTTGTCTTGCCAAAAACTTCAAACCAATCTACTGTAATTGTTACTTTTTCGGGTATGCGATATTTGAAACCTTGAAAAAGCATCATAAACAATTGATATTTAATGAGTTACGCTTGTTTATGTATTAATTGTAGCCCTTGTAATACCAAGGGGGCTGCTTAAACTTTTTGAGTTTTGAATTTTGATTTTTTTATTTTGTGATTTTGCTTGCATTGTTACTTATTGTCGAATAGGGGTGTAGTAGATATTTTTCTTAAAAGTCCTTCTTTCATGGTTAAAGAAAGAATTGATTTGTCTGTTTTCGGGTTCTTTTGATATTCCTGTACCTCTGAAATCCAATTTCTACACTTTTCAAACATTATTGAGTGATGTATATCTACTGGATTCATTGAGGCACTTGTAATTTTTCGGTCAAGAAAATTTACTATTTCTATTTCTTCTAAGCGTGTCATAATTTATTTTGGGTTGGGGTGTTATTAAATAGTTGGTTCGCTGTCAATTACTAGATAGGGTTTGGACTTTTTTGTTTTTTTTGCGTCCACGCAGGGGTCGGATTTTTCTTGTTTAGTTGAGTTTGGATTTAGATAAGTGGCACGTTGAAGTTATCGCAGTGCCACGTCTCAACTAACCCGTAATTGTTCGCTTATCCGACCAAAGAAAGCCACTTACGGGAAACTCTTTAACTCATTAGAGCCATATCAGTTATTTTTTTACGGAGTTTTATATTTTGTTTCAACATAGATTTTAAGATGTTTTTGGCAATTTGAGTGTCAATACTAAGGCATTTCAAGCAATCGTAATTCGCATTGACCACCGACAATATTTTTTGGAGTTCTTTACTTTCTGCTAACATTATGCGACCAGATTTAAAAGTTTGGTTTCGTACTCACGCATGAATAATTGAGGCTCGAACGATTCGAGTTTATTGTCAATCCTAAATTTAAAAAGCAAGTCATGCGTTTGAGAGGCAAGCATCTGTAATGCCACTTCCGTACCAGTGTATTTTAATTTGGAAATATTAATGAGTGCCAAAGTAATTAACTCGTGGATGGTGAATCCTATATATAGAATTGCACCAGTAATTACAATGCAAGATGGGTTTCGTTTGTTGAGGCAAAACTCTATACGGTTATTGATTATATCCATAAGTTTTTGAAACTTTCTTGCTAAAAAAGCATCGAAGTCAAAAACAAATCGTTGTATGTGGGAGTGGGCTTGTACAAATAACTCGTTAAGCTGTGCCAGTATCTTTGTGTACTTTTTTCCCAACTCAACCAATTTCGCTTTGGCACGAACTAGATTGCTATACGATTGTCGATTATTCCAATAGATAACAATGTCGTAAGTATTTTCCTTGCTGTTATTATAAACAGTACTAAACTTTATTACTCTCATTGGGAATGTTTTAAATCCACACAATAGTACTAATTTTCTTTTACCAGCTAATTTGTTGTATAATTTATGTTATGTTAAATAGAAACAGTAAAGATTTGGTAGAAAGTCCAACTGATCGTTTCAATGTGTAAAACTAATATTTATCTTTGAATGGAAGATTCAACGCCCAAAGTGTGTGGACAAGTAAAATTCATGAATCAAGGAGGCACTAATTGCAACCCTTATGAAAACAATAAAATTTGAATTAGAACT
>JBJXGB010000063.1:0-15201 GCA_046152935.1 Cytophagales bacterium | reverse complement strand
GCCAAAAAGCAGCATATCCGTTGCCTTATGTAAGAAGTGCGAAATTCTGGCCAACCGTTAGTCGAATTGATGGCGCCTATGGCGACCGCAATTTGGTGTGTTCATGTGTGCCTGTGGAAGAATATCAGAGTTAATATTTTTGTGCATGCGCGTTGTCAATTTGTACAAAGATTGGCAACGCTCATATTTCTGATGCAGTTTGTCCCACTTTTGCATACGACATTCTGGTGAATTTATCTACAAAGGCATAGCCATCGATGCCCACACTAGCCATTGAGCCAGCTTGCAAAACATCTATAAAGCCATCAGTACCAATGTAACTTTCAGATACGGAGGTCATTATGACTTTGCCAACTACTAAAGTTGTTTTATTGAAGCTCATTTCGTGTTTTTCAACAAACTGTAAACCCACTTGTACATTTGCTTCTTTTACAAATGGAGCAAAAAAATTGGGTAGGTAATATTCTTCAAAACCACAAGTTTCAAATTCTGAAATTTCGCTACTGTATTTGGCACTTGTTTGGTGGGCTTTTTTGAAATTTGATTGGTTGATATGGTTGAAAGTATAAAAACCAGTTTCGAGAATATTTGCCAAAGTGTGGCGAGGCACATCGTCTGATGGCCTGAAAAGCATGCCGAAATAGGCTGGATTTGAACCCATGTGAAAAATAGAGCTAAAAGCAGCCAGATTGGTTTGGTTTTTGGCATTTTGGGTGCCCACCAAGTGCAAAGCCCTAAAACCTACAATTGAATTGAAAAAATTGGTTCGGAATCTGGTGTCGAAATTTTCAAAATCTTGTTCATTGAAAATAGTACTCATCAATTTATCTTTTGGTTTCGGGTTTATTGCTTCGTGCGGACATGGAACCAAGGCGTAAAATTATTTTGTGCAGTGATTTGGTTCGTGAAGACACGAACCAAGGCGTAGCATTAGCTGTCTTTCATTGTTTTGGCATAGGCTTTGTTGAAATGTTGGAGTATTAATTCGGCCACTAATCCTGTCCAGCCTGTTTGGTGTTTTGCACCCAAGCCTTCGCCAGTATCACCATGAAAATATTCGTAGAAAAGAATATAATCTTTGAAATGCGGGTCGGTTTGTAGCTTTTGCTTTTTGCCGTAAATAGGTCGATGTCCTCTTTCATCTTTCATAAATAGCTTTATCAATCGCATTCCCAATTCATCGGCCACATCACTTATATTGATGTAATTTGCACTGCCCACAGGAAATTCCACTTTAAAATCTTCCTGGTAATAAGTATAAAACTTGTTGAGCGATTCGATAATCATGTAATTTACTGGAAACCAAATGGGCCCACGCCAGTTGGAATTGCCTCCAAACATGCTGCTATCAGACTCGCCTGGTGTGTAAGGCACGGTGTATTCGTGTTTTTCGTGTTTGAAGATGTATGGATTTTCTTTGTGGTATTTAGAGAGCGAACGAACGCCATAGTCGGACAAAAACTCGTCTGGATCTAGCAATCGCTTCACTACTTTTTTCAATCGACTGCCTTTCAAGATCGAAAACCGCCTTCTTATGCCTTTGCTTGGGTCTTTCCATGCCGAAATGAGCGATGCATATTGTGGACGGTAGTTCATAAACCATTCCAATCTGCGTTTGAAATGGGGCAATTTTTCGAGCAATTCGGGCTCGATTGTTTCTACTGCAAACATGGGAATGAGCCCCACCATCGAGCGTATTTTGATGGGAATGTATTCGCCACCATGCAAGTTCAACACATCGTAAAAAAATTCATCTTCATTATCCCACAAATTTAAAGCACTGCCCGACACGTTTGAAATAGCACCTGCGATGTACATAAAGTGTTCTAAAAATTTGGATGCCAAATCTTCGTAAGCAGAGTTCTTTTTAGCCAGTATCAGCGTGATTTTGAGCATGTTAAGCGAATACATGGCTATCCAACTTGTGCCATCGGCTTGTTCTAGTTTGCCGCCAGTGGGCAATGGGCGACTGCGATCGAACACACCTATATTATCCATTCCCAAAAAGCCACCTTCAAAAATATTTTTGCCTTCACTATCTTTTTGGTTTACCCACCAAGTGAAATTGAGCATGAGTTTATGAAAAACACGCTCCAAAAAATCGTAATCTTCTTTGCCGTGCAAATCTCGCTCGATCTGAAAAACCCTGATGCATGCCCAGGCGTGAACTGGAGGATTTACATCGCTAAAATTCCATTCGTAAGCGGGAATTTGCCCATTTGGGTGCATATACCATTCTCGTAGCAACAAAATCAATTGTCTTTTGGCAAAATCGGGGTCTACAACAGCCAGCGGCACCACGTGAAAGGCCAAATCCCAGGCTGCGTACCAAGGATATTCCCATTTATCGGGCATGGAAATAATTTCCATATTGTTCAAATGCTTCCATTCTCTATTTCTGCCCCACTGTCGCTCGCTTGGTGGCTGTGTACCTGGGTCACCTTTGAGCCAGAGCTCTATATCATAGTAATAAAATTGCTTGCTAACTAGCTGACCAGCAAAGGCTTGCCTCTGAATATTTCTGATGTCTTCGTCTATAACGTGTATCTGAATTTCATTGTAAAAATCGTCAGCCTCTTGTTTGCGAAGGTCGAATATTTGATCGATATCGATAAAAGGCGAAGCGTTAAAATCTTTGGTCAGTCGCAACTTTACCGTGGCGCTCTCGCCCGAATCTACTATAAAAGTATATTGCAAGGCCGCTTTTGTGCCTTGATCGTGTGGATTTATGGCTTTTTTATTGCCTTTTACAATATATTCATTTACTGCATCTTTGTAATATCCTTTTTTATATTTTGCCCCGTAAACAGCATGCCAGTTGGTTTCGTTGTTGGTAAAAAGTGTGGTTGGATGGCCGTCAAAATACAAATTAAAATTGCCCAAATCACGGTGTTCGCCAAATATGGTGTTTACTCCACAAGTAAGTTTGGGTTTATATGGATCATCGACAAAGCTCCAAAAATTGCGAAACCATATTTGAGGAATAATATCAAGCGTAGCGGTATCTGGCCCACGATTGATGGCCGTTATTTTCACACAAATATCTTCAGCATCGGCTTTGGCATATTCTATAAAAATATCAAAGTAGCGGTCATCGTCAAAGATACCCGTCTCCATGATATCGTATTCGGTTTCATCTCTGCCTCTTTTTGCATTTTCTTCGTATATTTTTTGGTATGGAAATGCTTGCTGCGGATATTTGTAGAGCATTTTCATGTAGGAATGGGTGGGCGTACTATCTAAATAATAGTACATTTCCTTCACATCTTCGCCATGATTTCCTTGCGGGCCGGTGAGTCCAAACAATCTTTCTTTGATGAGAGGATCTTTTTCATTCCAAAAAGCAGGGGCGAGACACAAATATTGCTTGAAATCGCACAAGCCACAGATGCCATCTTCGCCCCAACGATAAGCCCGAGAAAGAGCACTATAATAATCTATATATCCCCAAGCATTTCCATCGCTACTGTAATCTTCGCGCACTGTACCCCATTGACGTTCAGACATATATGGGCCCCAACGCTTCCAACTTCTGGTTCCTGCCTCGTCCTTCACCCGTTCTTTCTCCTGATTCTGCATAACAACTGTAATTTTGCACCAATATAGCAATTAACCATAAATGGAAAAATGGATATGTAATTTTGTGGGTAATTGCACTGAATTCGCAGTTGTTTGTAATCGTTTGATACAAAGTCTGTGCAAAAAATACTTTTGTGGCGAAAACTAAACGAGTTTTACATATGGAATAGCTGGAGGCTCACGACCATCTAAAAATTTGCTTTTATTCCAAAAATCTATATCTTAGTACCTTTAAAAAAACTATTCAGCGATGTTCAACGGAAAAAGTGTAAAAAAAGAAGCCGAAGAAACAAGTGTTTCTAACAATATCATTGGCAAAGGCACGGTGATTAAAGGCAATATTGATGCTAATTCAAATATTAGATTGGAAGGAAAATTGATTGGTGATTTGCGTACAAAAGCGAAAGTTGCCTGTGGTGAAAGCTCGGTAGTAGAAGGCAATATTTACGCAAGCAATGCCGAAATCGCTGGCACCGTAAAAGGCCACGTGGAGGTGACAGAATTGCTAATATTGAAATCAACTGCGAGAATAAAAGGCGATATTGAAACAGCAAAATTGATAATAGAAGCTGGTGCTCAATTCAATGGCTCATCAAAAATGATAAGCGAAATGAAACAACAACCTCTTTCTAACCTCTTGAATGGAACAACCGAACCCTCTGGAAAAGAAAAGTCAGCCATACAATAATTTTATCAGATTTTCGGCTTTAGGGCTGCAAATGGCAGGTACTGTTGCCATTTTTGGCTGGGCTGGGCATTGGCTCGATGGACATTTCAATTCCGAAAAACCATTTTTTACACTCGGATTTTTACTTTTTGGAACAATCATCTCGATTTTGTCATTAATAAGACAATTGAAATAAGTTTTGATATCTATTTTTGACACGTAAAATTGTTTGACAATCATTCCTTTTTATTCCAAATACCAAGCTGCATGAAAAAACAATTGCTTTGTTTGCTCTCTATTTTATCGATTATGTTTGCATTTGGCCAAATTGAAAAACCAGCCAAATGGACCTACCAAGCCTCAAAGAAAGAGGTAAAAATCGGTGAAATAATTGAACTCACATTTTCGGCCGAATTGAATAAAGGTTGGTATATGTATTCGGTTGGGCCTTACGAAACGGCTCCATCTACCACCTTTACATTTGAAAAAAATAATACTTACGAATTAGTGGGCACGATACAGCCTCAAAAAGCCAAACATAAGGTAGATGAATACATTGGCGAATACGATTATTTTACCGAAAAAGCAGTATTTACTCAAAAAATAAAGATCGTTGCTGAAAATACCAGCATCAAAGGGAGTTATGAATTTAGCACATGTTCGCTCGAATCGGGCATTTGTTTGCCTCCCAAAGACGAAGATTTTGTATTTGATAATTTTAAAATCGTTGGCGCTTTAGCAATAGGAAATGAAGAAACTCCCAAAACTGAAACAAAAAATATACAACTCGTAAATAATTTGCCTTCAAGCATTTCAAGTGAAATGAGTGCTGAAGATAAAAACGAAAAAGTGGTAGCAAATGACAGTTTACAAAAAGTTGCCACAATCGATTCAACTGCCTCATTATCAACGCCAAATTCTGCAATGCCGTTGGGTGAATCGAGCAATTTATTTGGCTTTTTTATCTTGGCTTTTCTTTCTGGGCTTATTGCTTTGCTCACACCATGCGTGTTCCCGATGATACCCATGACGGTAACTTTTTTCCTTAATTCTGGCAAAACCAGAACCCAAGGCATCGTAAAAGCCTTGGTTTACGGGTTTTCGATTATTTTAATTTATACACTTATTGGCACACTTGTATCCAAACTAGCAGGGCCAGAAGCAGCCAATTTTCTAAGCACACACTGGCTTCCAAACCTATTTTTCTTTGGCACTTTTATCCTATTTGCCCTCTCATTTCTCGGCTTATTTGAAATAGTATTGCCAAGCGGGCTTATTAACGCCACCGATCGCCAAGCTGACAAAGGCGGATATTTGGGCATTTTCTTTATGGCATTTACACTTGTATTGGTTTCATTTTCATGCACTGGGCCTATTGTGGGTACTATTTTGGTTCAATCGGCCAATGGCGAATTTTTAAAGCCTTTGGTAGGCATGTTTGGTTTTTCGTTGGCATTTGCAGTGCCATTCACTTTGTTTGCTATTTTTCCATCCTGGCTAGGAAGTTTGCCAAAATCTGGTGGCTGGCTCAATACTGTGAAGGTGGTTTTGGGATTTTTAGAGTTGGCCTTAGCCTTCAAATTTTTGAGCCTAGCCGACCAAGCTTACCACTGGAATTTGCTCGACCGCGACATTAATATTGCCATCTGGATTGCCATTTTTGCCTCTTTATCTATGTATTTATTCGGATTTATAACTTTGCCACACGATGATAAAGTCGAAAAAACAAGCGTCCCAAGATTAATTTTAGGCATTGTATCGCTTAGTTTTTCTATTTATTTGATAGCTGGCCTGTGGGGTGCACCTCTAAAGCCACTTTCTGGCTACTTGCCACCTTTGGCTTCTCAAGATTTTATTTTGATGGATAATAAACTTGGTAGCAGCACTATTTCCGCATCTACCAATGCCAAATATTCAGATTTTTTACATTTGCCACACCAATTACAAGGCTATTTTGATTATAACGAAGCCATTGCCGCAGCAAAGAAATATCAAAAACCAATATTTATCGATTTTACTGGGCATGGCTGTGTTAATTGCAGGGAAATGGAGGCGAATGTGTGGAGCGATCCGCAGGTTTTGAGGCGATTGCAAAACGATTTTATTGTATTGGCTTTGTACGTGGATGACAAAACGGAACTGCCTGAAAGTGAGTGGTACACCTCTACTTTTGATATGAAAGTAAAAAAATCAATAGGGAAGCAAAATGCCGATTTTCAAATAAAGAACTACAATACAAATGCCCAGCCCTACTATTTGGTGGTAAATAGTGAAGGCAAAACTTTGAGTGGCCCACAAGCTTACGACCTAAAAGTAGCTAATTTTGTAAATTTTCTTGACGAAGGAAAGCGTAAATTTTAAGATGCCAGCATATCAACTGGTTACGATGCTGGGTTTAACTGAGATTGGTATTTTCTCTTTCCAATCGCAACAGTATCATCAGTTTGTACAGATCGAAAAGTAGCAAATTTGGGGTTGCAGAAAGAAGGTTTTTTACGATCGGCCTATCCAAAAAATTCAAAATAAATAGGCATATTGGTGCTAGTTTGTACTTATTTAGTAATGAATAAGTGGAATATAGACCTGTTTGATTGCCAATCCCCTCTTTATTTACCATTTCAAAAAGTACATTTACCGCTTGCTTGGTTTTGAATAAAAAATCTTTGTTTTCGCTCAAGCCAATATGATAGGTTGGATTGTCAATATGTAATACTTTAATGTTTTTTGTTTGAAGCCCATAGCCAAATTTTGTGTCTTCGTGGCCGTAGGTTTTGATGCTTTCATCCAAAAGTATTGCCAAATAAATACTTTTCTTAATTAGCATATTGTTGAGCGTAAAACTTGCGAAAGGATTTTGGTTTCTGACATTCGCCCTTTTTTCTTCTCTTTTTTTGCCTACAAGCCAGTGCAATCGGTATTTTGGTTCTACTGGTTTTTGTGAATAATAGGCATTTCCACCTACCAGCACTTTAAGCTCATTACCGAAATCCAAATAATTTTGAATGTAGTCGCCTGCAATTATTTCATTATCGCAATCTAAAAACAGTAAATTTTCATATTCTGCATCTTTGGCCAATAGATTCCTGATTTTCGATCTGCCCAAATTTTGCGGTAACTCTCTGTATATTATGCCTTTGTACTTTTCTACTGCTTTATTTAAAGCTTTGAAATTTTCAGTGGAGGCATCGTCATATAGGCGTATTTCGAAAGCGATCATTAGTTTTTGTAACTGCGAATGCAAATCTGCCACCAATTTTTCTACACCGAAATTGTAAACTGGTATCAAAATAGATAATTCGTGCAATGCCATACTGAAGGCTAAAATGAAATTTGGCTTACTTCTCGTACCTGGCCTTTTTCGCATCTGAGCACGCGTGCTGGGTATTTATTCAAAAATTCGTAATTGTGTGTGGCCATCAATACAGCCATACCAGAGCGGTTGATGTCGATAAAAAGTTTTAAAATTTCTTCAGCGACTTCAGGATCGAGATTTCCAGTAGGTTCATCGGCCAACAATGCTTGTGGGTCATTTAATAACGCTCTTGCAATGCAAATTCTTTGTTGCTCGCCACCCGAAAGCTGGTGCGGGTATTTGCTGCCAGCCGATCCCAAACCCACTTGTATAAGCACCTCGGCAATACGTTGCTTTATTTTGGCCGAACTCTTCCAGCCCGTGGCTTTCAATACAAACAATAAATTTTCGGTGATATTTCGATCGGTAAGCAATTGAAAATCTTGGAAAATAATGCCAATTTTTCTTCGCAAATACGGTATTTTAGCTCTTTTGATGGTTTTGAGATTAAAACCCGTCACTTCTGCATCGCCTGTTTGCAGAGGCAAATCGCAATACAATGTTTTGAGCAACGTGCTCTTGCCACTGCCCGTTTTGCCGATAAGATATACGAATTCGCTTTTTTTGATTTCGAAACTAACATCTCTCAATATCATATTGTTTTCCTGCAATATGCTCACATTGCTTACAGATATCACAGGAAGTGAGGTAAATGACATTGAAATGGCAGTTTAATTTGTAAAAATAGAAATTTAAAGTGAATGAGACCTTAAATTTCAAGCTTATTCAATTTGCCGAAAGGCAATGCATTCACAATATTGTAAAAAGCTTCTTCCTTACCTTTCAAACCATATTTTTCAAGGTTTTTGTCTATTCTATCGGCTCGAAAGTAGGCTATGAGCACAAAATCATCATCTCTCAACTGAATGTAGTCTGGTATTTTGGCCTTGCCCTTTACTTTGATAATGTACATCTGAATGGAATATAGTCTTTCATCTAATAAATGATATACCTCAGTTTTTTACCTCTACAATTGCAACTTCGGTATCCTTATTCTTCGAAAACAATAAATAGAGTCCGCAAATAGCCCCCAGCACCAATTGCAATACCATCTGGCTGCCATGATTCAAAATCGCGTACGCATTGCCTACCACAGCCCCAATGCCAAAAATGGCCAAACCTGCCGTCACCAAATAGTGGTACGCCCCCATGGCACCGCCTTGAATGGGCACAGAGCGAGCCACAGTGCTGATCGCATAAATGGTAATGCCTGCTGAAATGGGGAAATTGGCTGTTTCATTGAAAGACAATAACCAAAAGTAGGAAGTAAGGAAATTCATACCCCAAATAATAAGGGTGTAAATGGTAAAAAGCGACCAGTTTTGGATTTTGGTAAAGGCCGTGAGACCAGTCCAAGTTTCATCTACCATCTTATCAATATCGGAAGCAGTTTCATTTTGGTTTTGCTTTGAGGCTTTGTTTAAATAATAAAATGCAATGCCAAGTATCAATGCCACAACGCTCAATGTGATGATGGTCATTTGCTGGCTTCTAAAAAATTTATCTCTAATCAAATTAATAATCGGACCAAAAATATTATCGGCAAAAAAAGCGTGAATAGAATCGTAATTTACCACAAAAGTAAGGCCTAAAACGATGCCCAACATCACCAAATCGGCCAATCTTTCGGCCATTACGGTGCCAAATAGCGAAGTGGCAGGTGCTTTTTCTTTTTTGCCAAGCGTTACGCATCTTGTTATTTCGCCCACTCTTGGTATGGCATAATTCACTGCGTAGCCTACCATCATCGATGAAAATGTGTTGATGAAATTGGGAGAAAAGCCCAAAGGTTTGAGAATAATTTGCCAACGCAAAGCCCTAACAGCCAAACCAACAATAGAGGCTACCAACACCGGAATGAGCATCCACAAATTGGCATTTTGGATCGCTTGCCATATTTCTGCAAAATTTTGCTTGCGAAAGGCCAAATAAAGAAGGAAAATGCCTGCGGCAAGCAATAAAATATGTATTCCGATTTGAAAAGGCTTAGTTTTAGTATTGATTTGCATTTAGATAAAAGGGAAATCGATGTTGGTATTCGGTTACATTGCTATCACACTATAAAAACTTAGGCTCAATAAATAAACGCAAAGATTAGAAATATGTATTCGTATGCAAAGCTAAGAGAATTCGCAGAAAAGGTATTTATAAAAATGGGCTCATCTGAAAAAGATGCAAAGCTGGCATCTGAAGTGTTGCTTTCTGCCGATCTGCGTGGTGTCGATTCGCACGGTGTGGCTCGATTGAGCGGCTATGTGAGACTTTGGGAAACCAAGCGAATAAATGCCACGCCCAATGTGCGCGTGGTGCACGAAACACCAAGCACGGCTGTGGTCGATGGCGATGCTGGATTGGGCTTGGTAGTAGCCCCAAAAGCGATGCAAGTGGCGATCGATAAAGCAAAAAATGTAGGCAGTGGATGGGTGGCTGTAAAAAACTCAAACCACTATGGCATAGCTGGTTATCATGCCATGATGGCACTTGAACACGACATGATTGGCATATCAATGACCAACGCAAGCCCGCTCGTAGCGCCTACTTTTTCGCTGGAGCGCTTGCTGGGCACAAACCCTATTGCCGTGGCTATTCCAGCAGGAGAGCAACCAGCTTTTGTGGCCGATTTTGCCACGACTACCGCAGCCAATGGCAAATTAGAAATATTACAACGCAAAGAATTAGAAGCACCTTATGGCTGGGTACAAGATAAAACTGGTGCTAGTTCGCTCAATCCCAATGAGTTGAAGAGTGGCGGAGCATTGCTACCTTTGGGTGGCGACCGCGACCATGGCAGCCACAAAGGCTATTGTTTGGGTGCTTGGGTCGACATATTTTCTGGCGTACTTTCGGGAGCCAATTATGGCCCTTGGGTGCCTCCCTTTGTTAGTTTTTTGCCCATGCCAGAAAATCCTGTAGGTGAGGGCATTGGTCATTTTTTTGGTGCCATGCGAATAGATGGTTTTCGGCCTGCTGCAGATTTTAAATTGCACATGGATACCTGGATTACGACATTCAGAAATGCCAAAGCCATTGAAAGCGAAAAAGTACAGATTCCTGGCGACTACGAAAGAGCCGAATCGGCCAAAAGAATGATTGAGGGCATTTATTTACTACCGCCAGTAGAAACAGATTTGAAGGAATTGGGCGATAAAATGGGAATTGCATTTTGAATCACAACCCATAAAGCATCCATTTAATCTGTAAAATTTGTATTTTTACATTTGACAAAAATTTATTCCAATGACGATCGCGGTTTCTACAAATACTCCAACACAAGAATCAGCTATTAAAGGCTTTTTGTCTATGCATCCAGACATTTCTGCAAATGAAATTGAAATGGCTGATATCTATGATGTTGATGGCAATTTTAAAGAAATCGATCTTTCTCATCCAGGTTTGCCAATCACAAAAGCCTACATGAGCTGGTCAGTGAACAAATCGAAACAAGCAATACTTGATGGGAAAGGCTTAAGCTTAGAAGAATTCCATAGTTTGCTTCTACAAAAAAGATCCAAATTTTTGAAAAATAGAATCGCTTTGAATTAAAATCTCCAAATAAATTTGACCAACCAAAACATCACAAAAATAGATTTACAAACTGGCAAAAAAGTCTATTTTGCTTCCGATTTTCATTTAGGCACGCCTTCGACTGAAGCTAGTTTTGAAAGAGAAAAAAAACTCATTCGCTGGCTAGATACTATCAAGCACGATGCTCAAATCATCTTTTTGGTAGGCGATGTGTATGATTTTTGGTTCGAATATAAATACACAATTCCAAAAGGCTTTATTCGTTTTCAAGGAAAATTGGCCGAATTGGCAGACCAAGGCATCAAATTTTACTTTTTTCCTGGCAATCACGATTTGTGGATGTTCGATTATTACCAGAAAGAACTAGGCGCCACAGTATCGAGAAATGCGATGCAATTTGAAATAGGATCAACAAAATGTTTTGTAGCACATGGCGATGGGCGTGGACCAGGCGATACTTTGCATAAATTGATACTAAAAGTATTTGAAAGCAAGTTTTTTCAATGGGTTTTCACCATTTTTCCATCAGATTTCAGCTATTGGATAGCCAATACCTGGAGCAAAGGTAGCCGAGCCACAAATAATATAAAGGATGAGCAATTTTTGGGAGAAAACGAATGGCTTTGGAGTTATGCCAAAGAATTAGAAAGATCGCAGCACCACGATTTTTACATATTTGGACATCGACACTTGGTTTTAGACCTAAAAGTGGGCAAAAATAGCAGATATATCAATCTAGGTGATTGGCTTGGATACTACACCTATGCCATTTTTGATGGGAGTGAATTTACTTTCACCAAGTTTGAGGGCTAAATCAAGCTACTGTAATAAGTTGGGTCTGCGTTTTTTGGTTCGCTCGACAGATTGTTCGTAGCGCCACTCGTTTATTTTGCGTTCGTGGCCCGACATTAGTATTTCTGGCACTTTCCAATCGTTGAATATTTCTGGCCTTGTATAGACAGGTGGGGCAATAAGATCGTCTTGAAAAGAATCTGTAAGAGCCGAAGTTTCATCGTTGAGTACCCCTGGCAAAAGCCTGATAATGGCATCGGTAACCACTGCTGCCGCCAACTCTCCACCCGAAAGCACATAATCGCCAATGCTTATCTCTTTGGTAATCAGGTGCATACGAACCCGCTCATCTACGCCTTTGTAGTGGCCGCAAAGTATTATCAAATTGCCTTTGAGCGAGAGTTGGTTCGCCATTTTTTGGTTTAGCAATTCTCCATCTGGCGACATATAAATTACTTCATCATATTGCCTTTCAGATTTTAATTTTTCGATACATTTAAAAATAGGCTCAACCATCATCACCATACCCGCACCGCCCCCAAAGGCATAATCATCTACATTTTTATGTTTATCTAGGGTGAAATCTCTTAAATTGTGCACATGCAGCTCTGCCACGCCTTTAGTTTGGGCTCGCTTTACTATCGATTGATCGAACGGACCTTTGAATATTTCGGGCAATACCGTTATTATATCTATTCGCATTTGTTCAAAAATATAGTTTTGATAAACGTATAAAATGACTTTGATCGTCCGAAAGCTAAACTGGGTGGTTGCCAAATTAAATTCGCATCCCATAATTGTAAAGCAAAACTAGTGATATCAAAATCACCTTATAAACCCAAAAAGCCAAAGTGGATTTATATTGCCATGCCCCTTTTCCATAGCATCTATTGCCAAATAACGGGAAGGCAGGTTTTTAATTTGCTCGAATGTTTTATGATTGCCACCAAGTTCAAAACTTTGATTTCGAATTGACTTACATCTAAAATAAAGGTTTCCATACTGTTGAATTTAAAGATGATTTTCTGCCTCAATCCAAAAAAATAGAAATGAAATATGTTTGAAGAGTTGTTTTTGAACAGCATCAACTAACAAAAAAGGGTTCTTGCGAACCCTTTTTTGTTAGATAAACAAGCAACTAGTATCTGTAAGCCTCTGTTTTGAAAGGACCTTCAACCGTAACATTGATATAACTTGCCTGATCGCCAGAAAGCACATCCAAATCTGCTCCTACTTTTTCCAAATGCAAATAAGCTACTTTTTCATCCAAATGACGTGGCAATACATAAACATCGTTGCCATATTTCTTCGCATTTTTCCAAAGTTCTAATTGAGCCAAAGTTTGGTTGGTAAACGATGCCGACATCACAAAACTTGGATGCCCCATTGCACAACCCAAATTCACCAAACGACCTTCAGCCAATACCAAAATATCTTTACCTTTGATAGTATACATATCCACTTGTGGTTTGATGGTATTTTTGGTGCTTCCGTAAGTCGTATTCAACCAAGCCATGTCAATTTCATTGTCGAAGTGACCAATGTTACAAACAATCGCTTTGTCTTTCATAGACTCAAAATGACGACCAACTACAATATTGTGATTTCCAGTAGCGGTAACAATAATATCGGCACGTTTCACGGCATTGTCCATTTTTTGAACTTCAAAACCATCCATAGCAGCTTGAAGCGCACAGATCGGATCAATTTCAGTTACGATCACACGCGCACCTGCACCTGCCAAAGAAGCAGCCGAACCTTTACCCACATCGCCATATCCAGCCACAACAGCTACTTTACCGGCCATCATCACATCTGTAGCTCTGCGAATAGCATCTACTAACGATTCTTTACAGCCATATTTGTTGTCAAATTTCGATTTCGTAACCGAATCGTTGATATTGATCGCAGGAAGCGGAAGCGTTCCTTTCGCAACACGTTGTTTCAATCTCAATACGCCTGTGGTAGTTTCTTCAGAAATACCTCTGATGTTTTGCGCTAATTCAGGAAAGCGGTCTAAAACCATGTTTGTCAAATCGCCACCGTCATCTAATATCATATTCAAAGGTTCGCCACCTTCAAAAGCAAAAAGTGTTTGTTCGATACACCAGTCAAATTCTTCTTCGTTCATGCCTTTCCAAGCATAAACTGGAATGCCAGCAGCGGCAATAGCAGCAGCAGCGTGATCTTGTGTAGAGAAAATATTGCAAGACGACCAAGTTACGTCTGCTCCCAAAACTTTCAAAGTTTCGATCAAAACAGCCGTTTGGATAGTCATGTGCAAACAACCTGCAATTCTTGCGCCTTTCAATGGTTTTTCAGCTCCGAATTCTTTGCGGAGAGCCATCAAACCTGGCATTTCGGCTTCTGCCAATAAGATTTCTTTTCTGCCCCATTCTGCAAGGCTGATGTCTTTTACTTTAAATTTTTCTTGTGTCGCTACCATCTGGTTAGTTTTTTTAAGATACGGCTACAAATCTAAGGCTTTAAGCCTCGACTGCCAAATTAAATTATTGTGTTAAAAACCGGATGATGAGCATATATTTATTCTGTATTCATGTTCAATTTTTTTCATTTGGTGTAAGCCTAAAATGAACCTCCAACAATAATTGTAAAGTAAAATTTTAGAAGCACTAGCTTTGTGACTTTCGACCTAAACAGGACTATTCTAATATTAATGAGTTGATTAATTGATTAATACATGAAATGCGATCCAAAATATTCCTATTTACATTCATATTATTTATTCGGTTTGTCTTCGCTCAAAAACCTCCCATAAAATTTGGAAAACCAAGCAAGGAGGAACTTGAAATGAAAGTTTGACCTAAACCTATTATAATTCTAAACTTCTGTTTAGTGATGTGCTACTTTTTCAAGTATGATTTCGTTGTTAAAAGTCAAAAATTCATTTTCTGGCTTTATTATCATTTTTGCTGTTTGCAATTTTATGTTTTGAATTTGTAAGGACTTCTTCAAAATATCAAAATGAGGATTTATTTGACCTGCCAAATTTTTGCTATTTCCACAAATTTTTAATTTTGGTAATTCAATTCTTCCGATAAATCGTAAACCCCATAAATGCTATACTTTGTTATTGTATTTATGCAATCAATTTCTAACATTGGTAGTTTAAATTATTAAATTATCTGTCGAATTCGTTTTTTATAATTTCTGCTATTGCTTCAGTTTCTCTATAATTTCTGCCAGTAGTCTTAACAACCATCCCAAAACCTTTATCTTCCCAATACAAAACTAATTCAATAAGTCCATTCTTATAGACCCGTCT
>JBJXGB010000220.1:0-13272 GCA_046152935.1 Cytophagales bacterium | reverse complement strand
CCTCTGTAAATGATTTTCTGAGTTCGCCTGTCTCCAGCCATCTTTTGTAAAACACAATCATCAATTCTTTGGTAATATCGTCATTTACCTTGAATAACGTCATCACCAAAGTTTTGGCTCCAGAAACTAATATGGCACGTTGCAATCCAAATACGCCTTCGCCAATTTGAACCTCTCCTTTGCCTGTTTCGCAAGCTGAAAGTACTACCAAGTCTGTGTTATCAAGATTCAAATCCATGGCTTCGTAAGCAGTCAAAACTCCATTTTCTGAATTGATTTTCAACGAGTTATTTGATTTTAGCACATCGCCTGCATTGCGCATGAGCAAGCCAGAACGCAGCAGGGGATTGGAGGCGTACTCCGATTCCGCACCACTAAGTGCTACATCAGTTTTTATTTCATCGGGGTTGAAATAGCCATGCGTAGCAATGTGCAATATTTTAGGACTACGCATTTGCTTGATACTATCTTCTTCTGCTTGATCGAGCAAATACTTGTTTATTTTCCAGCCTTTTGATTGAAATAATTTATTAATTTCGTTTACTTCTATCTCTGTACCAGGCAATTGAGCGATTACATTGGTAGATGCTGAGGCATAAATATCTGGCCGAGCGATAGAGCGATCTTCTTCTTTTCCACCTTGCTTAAATTTAGCGGCTGAGGCATAAAAGGTAGGATTTCCAAACAAAACAAGCTTCGAAGCCGAGAGTGCCTCGGGTTTTTTGAATTCCAATTTACCTACAATA
The DNA here is from genome assembly GCA_046152935.1 of Cytophagales bacterium. Classification (GTDB taxonomy): domain Bacteria; phylum Bacteroidota; class Bacteroidia; order Cytophagales; family UBA9547; genus CAZMFZ01. The sequence continues at coordinate 12,526 of JBJXGB010000220.1, read as the reverse complement.
TTTGTCAGTAAATCTCGTGTATTGCTGATGGGCACAATGTCATTTCTATCGATCGGATAGCTACCGTCAGCGGCCTGCAATGATTCAACATTTAGCTCATTATAAACGCCCTCTGATGAAAAATATATTGTTTTATTGTCAGGTATTTTGGCTTTGATTTCTTTCCAAAATACATCGTAAGAATAGTCGTCAGTTTCTGATTTGTTGATTACCACGTTTTTATAGTATTTCAAATACCGGGTTTCTAATTTTTTGCCTTCGGATAACACCACAACTTCGGGCGATTTTGCAGAATTTTTAGATACAATTAATGCTGCGTAAACAACCGAATCGGTGAAGTTTTTATCAAAATACCTAAAACGAAGCATTTCAACCGCATATTCGTTGGGTTTCAGCGCCAACCTTAGCATTTTCCAACTAGGTTTTAGTTTTTCAAAATTTTGTGCAAATAGTTCAGAACTTTCGCTCAATTCCTTCTCGAGGCTATTGATTTCTTTTTCCAATTTGTCGGGGTTCAAACCTGCTAGCTGTTGGGCTTCTGGGCTCATAGAAATGGCCGTAACAAGCAATTGTTTTTTGCTCGTCCATTCATTGTATTTGGCTATCAGCTTTTCGTCTTTGCTGTTGAGAATGCGTTGTTTTACTTTGATGGATGAACTGAGTAACAATGCCTTGGTGGACATGATATTGTCGTACATTTGCCCTGCTACTGCACTATTTTTATCCATCAATTTGAATGCCAATGAGTTAAAAAACTCAAAATCGTCTTTGATTTGATTCCAAAATTTAGACTTTTCACTGAAACTCAATGATGGAAAATATTTCTTGGTAAAATCAAGATAGTTAGTTGTTGATTCATTTATCAACTTCAAAGACTTATCATAATTCCCCGTCATATAATAGGCCTTTGCCAATTTTGAAGTTGCTTTCACATAGCCAGGATGTTTATTACTGAAAAGCTTAGCATAAGCACTTCTTGATTCTTCGTATTTAGCCTGCGCAAGTGTGTATTTTTTAAGTTGTATAGCCACATTTCCTTTCAAAAAAGCTATTTCTGCTGTGTTGATATTAGTTTTACCCAATTTTTCGATATAAATGGCATTGGCAATATTGAATGCCGAATCTGCTTTTTCATATCTTTTAGTTTCGATGTAAAGCGAAGCAATGTTTTTCATCTGTTCTGCATAAGCTGGGTTTTTGTCGCCTAAGTTGAACTTGACAATTGCCAAGGCTTCCAGCAATAATTTTTCAGACTCTTTTGCATCTCCACCATTATACAATTTCACTTGTGCGTATTGAGTGAGGGCAGAAGCCACATCAATATGGTTTTTTCCGAGCAGATTTTGCAAAAGGGCCAGCACTTGTTTGGCCGTCTCCTCCGCTTTTTTCAGATCGCCCAATTCTTTATAGAGCGACTCTGTCAGGCGAAGACTTTCTGCATATTTTGTAGAATTTTCTGTGAAAATTTTAGCTGTAATTTGTTGCGATCTACGAATATTTTTCTCGGCAGCATTGTAATTGCCCAAAATCAAATACAAATTTCCCATTGTATTAAGCGTAGGGATCAAATCTCTATTTTCTTTGCCTAATTTCGATTCTTTCAATTGTAATGTGCTGATAAGCAGGTCTTCGGCTTCGTTGTATCTGCCCTGGCGAATGTAAAGATCGGCCAATTCATCGGCCGATTTTGCCGATCCCGAAGCATTAGATTTTCTTGATCTCTTCGATAATTTGGCAGATTTGCTCAATGCACTTTCTGCTTCATCATACAAACCTAAAGTGGTGTACAATTTTGCCAAAGTAAGGTAGGTAGCAGATTGGTCGGCAGCACTCGACTTGCTGCTAGAGGTATTTTTGAATATCGCTACCGCTTCTTTTATCAGCTGTTCTGCTTTCACATAATCGCCTTTTTTCAACATTACAGAAGCCAATTTCTCCAAATCTTTGGCATAATCTACATTTTCTTTGCCGTTGTATGTATTGATATTTTTGGCTGCATCCTCCAAATATTTAATCGATAAATCGTATTTTTCGGTAAGCTCAAACAGCGATGCCAACTGTTGTTGATACGTTACATAAGCTTTGCTTTGTGGCGACAACTGGTTGGCCATTACTCCGTTAAAACTTTTCTCATTAATGTCTCTTGCGGCTAAGAAATTATTTGAATAATTGGTGTAAAATTCAGAAAGTCGCAACATTTCTCTGTGAAACTCAGGAGAATTTGGCCCATAATACAGACGCTTCAATGCCACTATCTTTTGAAGGCTATCTAGGGCAATATCGAAGGAACTCCTGCGTGTAGCAATCTTCACTTTTAAATCTAATAAAGTGTACCTAATTTGGTGATTTTCAAATAGATATGTCTTTGTCTTATAGATATTGTTTAGCTTTTTTTCAGCTTTATCATATTTACTATCGTAATACAATTGGTCTATTTCTTGCAAGCGATAGCGCACATAAGCCAAGCTATTTCTTCCGTAGGTGTATCTTGCCTTGCGTTCAAATTTGATGCGCTGTACAATCGATTCATGCTTTTTATTGCGTTGGTAATATATTTCAATCAACTCTTCTTGTACATTTTGCCCAATTTTTTCCGAAGGTTTGAATTTTGTGTATTTATTAGCCTCTTCAAAATATTTGGTAGCCAGTTTTAAATTTCCTCTTTGCTTGGCTCTGTATCCTTTGTTTGCCAAATGGTTGCGAAATTGAAAATTTCGCTTGCCAATTTGTTTTTTCATCCAAGTTTCATTTCTGGCAATCAATGAATCGAAACTGTTGTACGAGCCTTTGTTTAAAAATACAGCCGCTTTCAAATTGAGCATATCTGCATAGTCGCGCTTGGCTTGTTTTAGCACTTTTTTTGAATTAGTTAAATTATTGATAAATGTCAATTGGGCATCGGTTGTTTGATTTAGTAAACCTAGTGCCTCGTTGTTGTAGCCTGCTTGGGCATATATTTTTGCTTTCGTAAAATTAAATGGAGTTAAAAAAATAAGATTTCCATTCAACTTAGTATTTGTGATCTCAATTGATTTTTCTGCAAACTCGAGCGCTTTGTTGATATTATTTGCCTGCAAATACACTTTTGCCATTAAATTATAGCTGGAAGCATAGATTCTCGCGCTATCGCTTGGTACTTTTTGCAATTCAATTTGTGCAATTTGAATCAAACTATCTACTTCTTTGTATTTGTAAATGGCTTCAGCACTTGCAGCAATTTGCAACAAAAGGGTGATTTTTGTTTCAACAGAAATTGTATTTGTATTCTTAAGATAGAGCTTTTTTGAGGTGTTGTAGGCAGATTTGTACGAACCGCCTTGCAGTTTTTTATCAATCTTTACAATTGATTTCTCTTGTGAAAAAGCTGGTTGAACAAATACGATGCTCAAACAAATTGCTAAGGCAGAAATTTTCAAAGGGATGAATTTCATGTGTAGGATATTTGGTGCAAATAAGCGATTTTATAACTTATTTACAAACTATCAATACGTACGAAAAGCAAAAAGTAATTTTTAGAAAGAAAAGTAAAAGCAGACACCCGCGTTCCAGGTATCTGCTCGTAAAAAATTAGTTTTTAGAAAGTACTACTCTAATGAATGATAACATATAATGTTCAGATGCTTGCACATGATCGTCTGATTCAATAATGTCTGTCAAATCGCTCACAATATCTCTTTGAGCATCGTCTCCCAACTTGAATTTCTTGTTGAAATTGTTTATCAAATCTGTTTTTTCAGCATCTGTGTGATGTTTTATTTCAATTCTCACTTCATCTACCACTGTATCGTGGTTAATACCATCTGCTTTATAATATTCATCCAAAATAACCTTCACTTTGCGTTTCGACATCGCAATTTCTTCATCAGTAGTGTTGTTATCTGCATCGGCAATAGCCAAGTACAGATAAGCCACAAAATGACCAGCTTTCCAGTTATCAATTACATTCGTATTTACCATTGTGTTGAAAGATTATTTGTTTGAGGTTCAAAAGAACTAATTAAATTTATAATATAATAAAAAAATAGAAAATATAAATGAGTTGGGAGATACATACGAAAGGATTTAAAAATTATTTGCAATTGGAGCGGTCTTTTTCTGAAAATTCGGTACAGGCTTATGTACGAGATATTGAAAAGTTGCAACAATTTGTTAGCTTCCAAACTACGCCAATTTATCCCCAAACGGTTGATTATCAATTGTTATTAAATTTTTTGACTTTCATAAATGGGCTTGGTATGTCGCCCTATTCTCAAGCAAGAATATTGTCGGGGATCAAAGCGTTTTATAAATATTTGTCATACGAAAATATAATGCAGATCGACCCAACGGCCCTGCTCGAATCGCCAAAATTAGGAAGAAAATTACCTGACATACTTAGTTTTGAAGAAATAGAAATAGTATTGAACTCGATTGATGTTTCTACTGAAGAAGGCTACCGAAATAAAACCATTATAGAAGTGCTTTACAGCTCTGGTTTGAGGGTTACAGAATTGGTTGAACTAAAATTAGCTAACCTGCTGATTGACATAGGTTTTTTGAAAATAACTGGCAAGGGAAACAAAGAAAGATTGGTGCCCATCGGCACTGAAGCCTTGCAATACCTTACCGTTTACATCAATGAAATAAGAGGCAAAAAAGTGGCTGTAAAACGTGAATTTGAAAGCCATGTATTTTTGAATAGGAGAGGGCAGAAATTGTCGAGGGTAATGATATTTTTGATGATAAAGAAAAGCATTGCCCTGGCGGGCATCAAAAAATCGATTTCGCCACATACATTTCGCCATTCTTTTGCCACGCATTTAATAGAAGGTGGAGCAGATTTGCGGGTTGTGCAAGAAATGCTCGGCCATGAATCCATCACCACCACAGAAATTTACACCCATTTAGATAGAGACTATCTGAAATCTGTAATGTTTGATTTTCATCCAAGGGCAAAAATTAGTTCAAAATAGCAAATGAATTGGCAACTAAAAGGTCAAAAAAAAGAGGGCCAAAAGCCCTCTTTTTTTCTAAATTGGTACAACCGACAACAGCGAACTGTGGTATCTAGCTTCTTTCCAATGGCCATTTACCAATTTCCAAATGATGGTTGAAATCACAGAAAATTTTAGCTTTTGTTCGCCTGCAATAAATATCTGATCGAAATCTACTACGCTGTATCCTGCATCTAGAAATTGTACAGCTTCGTAATTAGTAATTTCAGACCATGTTTGTGCATTTAATTGATCCAAATTTGTAAATAAACCCTTGAACCAGTTTTCCCACTCTGCTCGGTTTCTTACAATCTCGGAGCCACCAGTGGTGTTAATGTCAATTATGCCAAAATCGTCATCACAGATTTTAGATAATGTTTCGTAATCATGCGTTTTTACGCAATTAAACATTTCAACAGTGAGCGAATAAAATGGCTTTTGAGCAAAAACTGATTCAGATTTATTTTCCATAAGAACTCTTTTTTCACTTTAGCGTTTACTCGTAACAGCAATGTTGTAAATCACTAAACCAAAACCGATTTTGTTGATGGCATCGGCTATGTTGTAAAATAAATCAACATTTTTTGAATTCCAACCCAAACCTGTATTCAACCAGCCACCTGGCATACACATGTATCCAATTGGATAAATAGCCCAGCCAACCAGTACAAACCAAGCCAAGGTATTAATTCCTTTTATTACTACTGGATCTCCTGATTTTTTAGCGAGCTGCGCTACTTCACCTACCCAAGCTGTGTACAATATATACACGTATCCTATGGTAGATATTGCACCCCAGAGTGCCACAGACCCTGCATTTCCATTGCTGAAAGCCTCACCAATGTAGCCGGTTACTAACATCCAAACAGATGCTAGAATCAACTTCCACAGCAAACCAATCTTCGCACCAGCAGCTTTTGTAAGTAGATAAAACTCTACACACATAAGTGGAACTGTCAGTGTCCAATCGATATACCTCAATGCAGTAGGCGTTTGACCAGTAGAAAGATAATAATCTCTCATGTAATAATAGTGTACCGCTGCAATACCGGTAATTAAGGCCGAAACCAACAAGGAAAGTTTCCATTTGCCATCTACACTTCCTCTTTCTACAAAGAAGAAAATTGATGACGCAAGCATGGCCATATAGCCAACAAAGAACGTAAACGCAACTGGGTCATCGACTGGGATAGCCACAATTGCCATTAGGGGATTTTTCATTTTTGTATTATTTAAAGGTGAAATTATACTATTAAGACGTTAAAAGCTTTTGATTAGTTTCTTTGTTTAAACTTTTCGCGAAAAAATTAAACAAATTTTTGAACTAGATCAATATGTTGCCAAAATTGCTAAGCCACATTTGATTTTAAGTTCATTTAAGATTTTTTAAGACGCATCGGTAAATAGTTGTTTCACAATTGATAGTTTTGCAATTCAATTATATAAGACGAAAAAGCATGCGTGTTGGTATTTTCTTTGGAGGGCAGTCGAGAGAACGAGAGATTTCATTTGCTGGAGGGCGTACGGTTTATGACAATTTGAATAAGCAATTGTTTGAACCAATACCTATTTTTATAGATAGTCTTGGGCATTTCATTCAACTGGATTGGCAATACATATATAAAGGAACGATCAGAGATTTTTATCCTCCCACAGAATTTTATCCTACCGAGGAAAAACGGTTTCAAATCTATATTGAGAGCATTAAAAGCCTTGATAATGAAAAGATTAACTCCATTATTTCAAAAGTAGGTAAGCGCATCGAACCTTTTGAATTCAAATCTCATTTCGATCTAGCTTTTTTGGCTTTGCATGGCCCTTATGGTGAAGATGGAAATATACAAGGCATTTTAGAGTGGTATGGCATTCCGTACACAGGCTGTGGCATTCTGCCTTCAGCTATTGGGGTGAATAAACAAGCCCAAAAAGAACTTATGCAAATGGCAGGCTTTGATGTGCCTGATTATGAGTACATTACTAGTGAAAAATGGACACATTTTAGTAAAGAACAAAGGGCAGAATTGTTTGAAAGTCTGATTATGAATCTAGGTTTGCCTCTCGTTATTAAAGCACCAAATCAAGGTTCTTCTATTGGGGTAAGTATAGTTACAGAAAATAACATCGAGATTTTTGAAAAATCAGTAAATAAGAGTTTGTTTATTCAAGAGATGCAAAAGGCTGTATGGCAGGGGCTTACAGATGAAAAAAAGCTTGAATTTGTAACAAATATTTGCGATATTAGGGTTGGCATTGGCTTGCCTGTGGTTGCCAAATCGCCTTTTACCAAAGGGGCAGGAGGGACTTTGCTCGTAAGTCCATCTGAATTGCTTCATTTTGTGAATGAACATTTCCATTTCGGGCATCAAACCATTATCTTGGAGAGCATCAATGGTGAATCAGGTTTTTTGGTTGAAAAATTTGTAAAAGGGATTGAATTTTCTTGTATCGTCATTCAAGATGAAGCCGGAAATCCAATTGCGTTGCCGCCAACGCAAATTGTAAAGGGCACTGAAATATTTGATTACCGTTCAAAATATTTGCCTGGTATTACAAGAAAAGTGACGCCTATCGACTTGCCACTTCCTTTTATTTATAGGATCAGAGAAGATTGCGAAAAACTATATAAAGCGTTGAAATTCAATGTGTATGCTCGGTTGGATGGTTTTTTTGCCGATGACGGCAAAATTTACCTCAACGATCCGAATACCACCTCTGGTATGATGCCATCTTCATTTTTCTTTCATCAAGCTGCTGAAATCGGGCTCAATCCATCTCAGTTTCTGACCTATATTATCAGAACTTCATTAGCTGAAAGACTGAAAACTGGCAAAAATATTCACCAAATTGAAAAATTGCTTTACGATTTGGATAAGAAACTTTCTGATTTAGCTAATTCAGGAAATGACAAGATAAAAATTGCTGTTATCATGGGTGGCTACTCTACAGAAAGGCATATTTCTGTAGAAAGTGGTAGAAATGTGTATGAAAAACTGGCTTCATCTACCAAATATGAGCCTACACCTGTTTTCTTGACATTGCCAGAAGGAATAGATTTCCCTGAAAAAGGTCAATACGATTTGTACGAATTACCAACCAATATCATGCTCAAAGACAATGCAGATGATATCAGGGAAAAGATTTTGAAAAATGAAGATACACACGAAGTAATCGTTGAAATTCAGGCTATTACGCAAAAGATTAGGGAAAAATACGCTTCCAAATCAATACTTAAAGCCAATAAAATCAGTTTTGAAGAGCTAGCCTCGAAATACAAAACCGTTTTTATCGCATTACATGGTCGGCCAGGTGAAGATGGTGAATTGCAAAGCTATTTGAATCAATACCATTTGCCTTTCAATGGCTCGAATGTGGAAAGTTCGTCTACTACCATTAACAAGTACAAAACGAATGAGATACTGCGCAAAGCTGGATTTTTAGTTGCCAATCATCGTTTGATCGAGAAAGGGGAGTGGCAAGCGAATAAACAGCTGGTGATGGATACTGTGGAAAAGGATTTTCAGTATCCCATCATCGCAAAGCCTCATGATGACGGATGTAGCTCGGCCGTGAAAAAACTAAAAAACAGAACTGAATTGGCTGCATTTGCAGAAATGATGTTTAGAACTGAACCTTCATTTTTGAAAGACGAATCTGAAATTTTACATTTAAAATACCATGAAGAGTTTCCTCGAAAACAGCAATTTCTGCTCGAAGAATTGATAACTAAGCGTGATGCAGATCATTTTTTGGAGATTACTGGCGGAATGCTCACCAACAGGGCTATTGACGGAACTATTTTGTATGAAATATTTGAGCCTTCCGAAACCTTAGCTTCTGGAGAAATCTTATCGTTAGAAGAGAAATTTTTGGCAGGGGAAGGGCAAAATATCACGCCATCTCGATTTTCTAAAAATGTAGAAGAACAAGTCAGAATTAGTGCTGAGGTAAAAAAAACATTTTTTGAAGTCGCAAAAGTACTAAATGTAGAAGGCTATTGTCGCATAGATGCTTTTGTAAGGATCTACGATTCTGGCAAAGTTGAGACCATCATCATTGAAATCAATTCTCTACCAGGTATGACACCAGCTACTTGTATATTTCACCAATGTGCCATCAATGGCTATAAACCTTATGATTTCATTGATAGGATATTGGAATATGGGAAAACGAGGGTTTGAGAGCGAAAAAAATTGCGATTGATTTTGGTTTAAATTAAAATCTCAAGCTAAACAGGTTTGTAGCATTCAGAGGGTGTCGCATGCAAATTTTCGCTGCGTTTATTTTCTCAATTTGGACGAAAAAAGTGCATAAAAAAAGGCTTGGAATACAATACCAAGCCCTTTTTTATGAATCACAATTCAGATTACCATTTTAGCGATAACGAAACATTCCCAGGTGTAGTAGCCGTACCTGTAGGGGCTGACGTTACTTTCGCAACTACCCAAGTAGGGGCGGGGGTTTGAGATCTTAATTTCATGGCAAAAACCAAACCATTTGCTAAGCCACCAGAAGTGTTGATTCTCACGCTTTCAGTTCCAATGCCATTCGAAGCAGCCGTTTTCGTGCCGCTGGTTGCAATGCCAGCCACAGCCAATTGATTTTTCAAAGTATCGAATTTGGCCTGCTGAGCTACTGGTAGTAGATAAAACTCAGATACATTGCTGCCGACAACTGCGTAATAGGTGAAAATAGATAAACTTGTAGGGCCACCGATAAATGCATCATTGCCAACTACGCTTCCATTTCCATAGGCTATGTCGAAATTACCGTTGGTAACAAACGTCTTAGAAATAACATCTAAATACCTGTTTGCATTGACATCTGTTTTGTTGTAAAGTGTTCCAGTCCAAGCGGTTACAGGAGGAACGATGACAGTAGGAGCTACAGCCTCTTCTTTAGAACACGATGGCGCGGTCAATATGATAGCAGCAGCGATTAAGTAAAGACCAATTTGGGTAATGTTTGATTTTTTCATTTTTTTTGATTTTGATTTTAGAAGAAATTATTAAAGTAAAAGATGAGGATCAATATTAAATTTATTTTCCCATTCCGTCAGGTGTTTTCACCTGACGGTTTTTTTCAGAAAGTGGGCGGGAACTCCTGCGCTAGATCGCAATCTTTATTCAACTATTATTTTGACGTACTTTTTTCCGAAGCTAGTTTTTACTTCTGCAATGTATAGACCTTTGTTGGAGACAAAGAAAGAGCCGCTTTTTGTTGTCAAAACTAAATTTCCAATCATATCATAAATAATTGCACTTTCAGCACCTAGCATATTAAAAAGTCCATTACTAGGATTCGGATAGATAAATACGGTATTATTGTCAGCACTTAATTCATTAATACTAGTGGATAATCCCGTTATAGTCTCCACATTTATTACCAACGAAATACTTGTAGCATTGTAGTTTTCATTTCCAATCTGAGTAGCTGTGATAGTAACTACCCCAGCACTTAAAAACGTAGCAGAAATCCCAGAAATACTTGCAATATTGGTGTTGCTTGAAGTAAAATCTACCAATAAACCGCTGGTGGCAGTTGCGTTTAACATATAAGCTAAACCAGAAGCTGTTACGAGGCTTGGTAATGAAAAGCCCGAAATGACTTGATTTGCTTTGTTCACTGTCAATATGCCGCCAACCGTTAATAAACTATAATTACTTAGTGCAGCACCCGTAACACTTGGCACAATTAAATTGCCTCTTAGCAAATAAGTCACACTTACATTATCTGCATTCAACAAACCAACAACTGTGCCAGTAAAAGTAGTAGGATTAGGTGCACCAAAAACTTTAGAGGCATCAAAAGCCGTTACAACCAATGCTGGACGTGTGGTGTTGGTTAATATGGTAACATAATTCAAATTATCTTCATAATTGGCTACTGCCAAATCCAATTTACCATCTCCAGTCAAATCGCCAATGGCTACACCAACGGGATATTTGCCTGTCGAAAAATCTGCCTTGTTAGTAAATTTACCATTTCTTGTATTTAAAAGAACGGAAACCGTATTGGCATCATTGTTCGCAACTGCCAAGTCGGCTGTGCCATCGCCATTTATATCACCTATCACTATGCTTACTGGTCTAGCTCCTGTGGTATAATCAACCTTGGCACCAAAGCTGCCTAATCCCGTATTAGTCAATACAGATACTGAATTAGAACTAGCATTAGCCACCGCCAAATCGGCTTTGCCATCTCCATTCACATCGCCAATAGTTATACTTTGTGGATTAGCACCACAAGCATAATCAACTTTAGGACTAAAGCTGCCACTTCCTGTATTCGTAAAAACAGAAACTGAACTACTACTTGCATTAGTTACTGCCAAATCGCTTCTACCGTCTCCATTAACATCGCCAATAGCAATGTCAAATGGTCCGTTTCCTGTAGCGTAGGTAACCTTGCTACTATAGATAGATGTGCCGCCAAGCCCCGTATTGGTAAAAACTGAAATCGTGTTAGAACTATAATTTGCCAAAGCTATATCTACTTTACCATCTCCGTTAAAATCGCCCATCACTAAACTTCGTGGGAAAACTCCTGCAGCATAGTCAACCTTTGTGCCAAAAGTACCAGTTCCAGTATTTGTCAACAAAGAGATAGTATTTGCACTATTGTTAGCAACTACCAAATCTGGTTTGCCGTCTCCGTTTGCATCGCCAATAACAACGCTTCTTGGACCATTTCCAGTAGCGTACTCTACTTTCTCGTTATAAGTGCCGCTTCCACTATTGATAAGGACTGAAACCGTACTGCCAGAATAATTTGGAATTACCAAATCTAGTTTACCGTCTCCATTTACATCGCCAGTTGCTATCTCGTATGGATTAGAGGCAGTTCCACTGTTAATATTTGTGCCAAACCCACCAGTTCCCGTATTTTTGTACACAGAAACGAAATTGCCAGAATTTGCTACAACCGCCATATCATTTTTTCCATCACCATTTAAATCGCCAATTGCTATCCCATTAGGTCCTACGCCATTGTTGTAGTCTACCTTTGTTCCAAAGTTGCCTCCAGAATTGGTAAAAACAGAAATGGTATTATCAAGAACATTAGTAGTTGCCAAATCAGGCAGACCATCTCCTGTTAGATCGCCTACGGCTAAAAAGTTAGGATTACTTCCTGTAGGATAATTCGCTCGAGCGAAACTACCATCTTGGTTGTTTTTATTGACAGAAACAAAGTTACTAGTATAGCAAGCAACAATGATATCGTCTACTCCATCTCCATTTATATCGCTTACTGCAGCGTAATATGGACCAGTAGGAGTAGAATAATTACTTCTAGTATCAAATCTTCCACTTCCTGTATTGGTTAATACAGAAAAAGTATTGTTACCATAATTAGAAGAGACCAAATCAGGTTTGCTATCTCCATTTATGTCACCTATGGCTACGTTGTATGGAAAACTGTTTCCAGTTCCGCTCGCATAATTTATTCTAGCACCAAAACCACCATTTCCTGTATTGGTTAATACAGAAATATTGTGATCTGAAAGATTAGCTATAGCCAAATCGGCTTTCCCATCTCCATTTAAATCGCCAATA
>JBJXGB010000053.1:0-25820 GCA_046152935.1 Cytophagales bacterium | reverse complement strand
ACCAAAATAGGAGTATAACTTGTAATGAAGAATAATCGCTACTTGCAATTGTTGTAATCAGTAAATATTTCTTTCAAATTTTGAGCATCGTAATAATTTTGTTTCAATTTGTTAGTTACCAAATTGCAATTGCTAAAGTAGCTTTCAAAATACCTCAAAAAGGGCTTTTCATCGTTGAATGCAAATGTATTGAGTATCAATCCACCACCTAAAATTGCATTGTCTTGCGAACTTACAAATTGGATTATTCTTTCATTTTTGATCTTCTTATTTACAGCATACAACTGCTTTTCACCCTTTTTCCTAAAGAGATAAAGTTCGTTTTGTCCAAAATATTTACCAGAATAAGAATATAATTGAGCTTTACCGTCTACCAGTTGTTCAACAAAAAAGGATTTAGCAGGTAGATTGTCAAGGTTTTTTTGAGGATGAATGGCAATAAAGTTTCTTGTGCCTGTAGTGAAACTCAAAATGTTACTTGGTGTGAAAAAACTATTATTAGTAGAATCTTTGCAAATCAAAGTATCGAAAATGCTTTTAGAAAATTCGATCACAACTTCTTTGTATGAAGAATCTTTCAAACAAACAACGGCTTTTAGATACTTTTGCGCATTGATTTGAAAACAAGAAAAAGTAAGTAATAAACTCAATTGAAAACTAAAATATTGCATCATTTTAAAAACAAAATAGTAACGATCAAATGCTATCTTCTACTTCTTTTTCTTCTTTTTACTCTTCTTAAAAGCCTCATAATCAGCTATTTCCTTCATAAGGGATTTCAAATCTGGCTTTACTTCAGTCGAAAAATCGATGGTATCTTGCACATCCTTTTTGGCTATTTCCAACACAGTAATTGGCCCACCTACAAATTCTTCAATAGCCTTCAACAAAGGTATTTCTTCTTCGCTGCAAAACGAAATGGCAAATCCTTTTTCAACTCCCCTACCCGTTCGCCCAACCCTATGTACGTAATTTTCGGCCACATCGGGAATATCGTAATTTATTACATATTCAATTTTCTTGATGTCAATGCCACGAGCCGTAATATCTGTCGCTATCAATACTTTCACTTCGCCATCGGCAAATCGCTTCATTGCCTCGAAACGATCATCTTGTTCTTTATCGCCATGAATTGTAACAGTTTCAATAGCAACTCTTTCCATTGCTTTGAACACCCTTTCTGCTCGTACTTTGGTACGTACAAATACCACAATCTTACTTTCAGGATTTTGTTTGATAATTCGCTCCAGAAAAAAACGTTTGTCATCCATTGCAATCATTCCCACAGAATGGTTTACATTTTTAGACACTGGATTTTTGGGTGAAATCTGAATGCGAATTGGGTTTCGCACCAAAGTATAGGCTAAATCTTTTATTTCCTCATTGATAGTGGCCGAAAAAAACAAAGTTTGGTGAATTTTAGGCAAAAACTTCTTGACATCTTGAATATCTTTCATGAAGCCCAAAGCCAACATTTGGTCAGATTCGTCCAAAACTAAAATTTCAGTTTTGGTAATTTTTACATGACCTTGGTAAATCAAATCAAACATGCGACCAGGTGTGGCTATCACAATATCTGCACCAGCTTGCAAGGCAGAAATCTGAGTTTCTTGGTCTAAACCACCTACCAACGCAATAATTTGCAAATCAGTATATTGAGCAATTGAGGTAAAAACGCCATGAATTTGCACTGCTAATTCACGTGTTGGAGCCAACACTAAAGCACGCACACCTTCATGTGAACTATAATGGTTTAGCAAATGATTGATGATTGGAATGGCAAAAGCTGCTGTTTTGCCGGTGCCAGTTTGGGCAATTGCCATCACATCTTCCCCATTCATAATGCTTGGAATGGCCTTGAACTGAATATCAGTTGGCCGCTTAAAGCCCAATTCAGCAAGGCTTTTTTTTATAGATGGATGGATGTGGTAATCTTCAAATTTCATAGGCCACTAAATTTAAAGGACACAAAATAAGCTTAATGTTTCATTTGCCCATAAATTGTTCAAGATTCAATGAATGTAAATGAGTAAGGATAGGTATGACTAATCTATCAATACCTTGCCAAAAATGCAATAAATGAAACTATATCAATTGTTTTAATAGAAGGAAAATTTATTGTTTTTAATACATGACAATGTCTATCATTGGTTACTATCAAGTCTGAATTGGATGCAAATGCACAATCCACAAATTTATTACCACTCGAAACTACTTCAATTAGATTTAAACCAAAATGGATTTATTGAAAAATTATATTAAGAGGTTTTGGTATAGTTTGAATTGTATATTCAGCAGTTTCTTCATCAAAAAACTTTCTTATTACTTCTTAATATTCAAATAATATTTCGGTACACCCATAGTACAAATTTTCCTGCAACAAATGCTTCTTAAAGTGGATGATATTCAGATTTTTTTGAGATTGAAACTAAGAAGCAATTGGCATCTTATACAATTTTAGTTATTTCCTAAAGTCTGTTTCCAGCCATTCTTCCATCAATTCATTTGAATGGCCTCTTTCATCCCAAACATTGGTACCATTTTTGTGTACTTTCATTCGCAAAATATCGAAATAATATATCTCTTATTTCAATTAGTTGGTTGTCAGAGAGTTGCAAAGAAAAAGTTTGTAAAAATTCCTTTTGTAAGTTCGTAGTTGCTGGGTTCCCAAATAAATTGATTTGTTATTAAAGGTAATGATATAGCCAAAGATTTCAAATATACAAATCTGCTGCTACACAATCATCTTCTCGATAGGAACAACCAAAATTCCTTGTGCACCGGCATTTTTCAGTTTTTCGATAATTTCCCAAAATTTGTCCTCTTCTATTACAGTGTGTATCGAGCACCAGCCGCTTTCGGCCAAAGGCAACACCGTAGGGCTTTTGATGCCCGGTAATAATTTTATGATTTCATCCTTGGCATCTAAAGGAGCATTTAACAATATGTATTTATTTTTCTGTGCTTTTTGAACTGCGTTGATTCTAAAAACTAAACTTTCTAGAATTTGCCGTTTTTCAACACTCAATTTTGTGGTAGAAATTAATACAGCTTCCGACTGCATTATTACTTCTACTTCTTTTAAACCATTGCTAATGAGCGTACTACCCGAACTCACCAAATCGCAAATACCATCTGCTAAACCAATTCCTGGCGCAATTTCGACAGAGCCACTTATGTCTTCAATTCTGGCTTTTATTCCTTTTTCTACTAACCATTTATCAAGCACATTTCTATAGCTTGTGGCGATGCGTTTTTCAGAAAACCATTTGAAATCGCTGTAATCTGCTTCTTTAGGAATGGCTAATGACAACCTGCATTTGCCAAAACCCAGTTTCTTTTCTGTTTGCGTTGATAAATTTGCTTCTACGAGCACATTTTCGCCCACAATGCCAATATCTGCTACACCTTCATATACATATCTTGGAATATCATCGTCTCGCAAATAGAGTATTTCGAGGTCGAAATTTTCAACTTTAGCAATGAGTTTGCGGTCGGCACCTGCAAATTTCAATCCGCATTCTTTTAAAAGTAAAACGCTATCTTCATTTAAGCGTCCTGATTTTTGGATGGCAATTCGTAACATGACACAAAACTACTAACGAATGGTCAATGATAGACACCAAATGCAAATTTATTTCAGCGAAGTACCAATTTATTTTGCGCAATTATTAGTAGAATCTGCACAGCATTACTATTTTCCTAGCCCAAAATTTAGCTTGCCATTTTTAGTAAAAGCCTTGATATGCAATGCCTTAGCATCGGTTTGGTCTTTCTCAATGGCAGCTAAATAGCTCGCTTTACTTCTAAAATTCACCCATGGAATTCTTATTTTTAAATCTACCTTATTATCAAAACTATAGCTGCCATTTACAAAAAGAGTAAGAATATTTGATTGAATTTTCATATCAGCTATCTGCAGCGTCTTGCCTTTGAGTGTAGCTTTTTGAGATAATCTCTCAAAGCGAATGTCAGTAAAATCTCTGTTTTTAAATATAAATTTTGATACATTTTGAATGGGCTCGAAATCTTTCAAATGTCCATTTTTTAATTGAAAATCTAAGTTGCCCCGCATTGTGCTCGGTAATATTTGATATCCCTCTGTAAATTTTGTGGCAAAAGTGACATTTGCGTTGAATCTACCCTCCAGATGCCTTGATTCTACGGTATTTTGATCAAAATTATTCATTCCGTAAAAAAGTTTCTTTACATCCATATTGTTGATTTTCACAACAGCTGTACCATTTTGCAAATCGGTGTCGAGATTGCCAGCCTTCATGTCGATTGCCATCGAACCGCCAGATGTTTTGAGGGTAATATTTTTTAGCTGCATTTCGCCACCTTTCCTATTAAATTCTCCATGCAGATTTTCTACTTTCAACTTCCGAAACATAGCTTCTTTAAAATCCAGAGCAATTACAAATCGCATGTTTTGTAGTGCTTTTGTTACTTCTTTAAACGATCGTTCAGATTTAGCTTTACTTACTTTTTTCTCCGACTTCATCATCAAATTATTGATATTGAAATAAGACGATTTAACATTCAAATACACTTCAAGCAAAGTATTTGGTATCAAAAAGTACTCAATTGGCTTGTAGACGTAGCCAGAAGCTACAACTTTATTGCCTGCAATTTCAAATCCAAATCCTTTGGGAATGACTACGGTATCGTTGTGCAACATCATTTTCCCGTGGATATCCTTGTAAGAAATGCCACCAGCTTTAAAGCCTATTTTTTCAAAATCTATGTTCCCATCATATTTCCATTTGTGTATTTGCGATAGCTCCTTTCCTTCTGGAATAGTGCCCGAATAATCGATATTTAGCCTAGCAAAACCTTTTAAATCTTGAAATGGCAAATCTGGTATAGAATCGGCAATAATTGCCAAATTTATGCTCAAATTGGCTTTTACATCTATTTTTGGGTCGATAAGGTTTACAATTTTTACATTTGAAATCAAATCACCATATCCAATTTTCCCTTTTACATTTCTAATTTCGAATGAGGTATTGGGGTCGCCAGGGACTTTATTTGTATCGATATGATTGCAAACAATGCCTTCAAAACGCATTTTTTCTACTTTAAAAGGCAGATCTTTATACGTAAATTTGTTATTTTCGCTCCAAAATCGCAAGTCAATTTTAGGGTCTTGATCTGGATACAAAGGCCCTGAAATAGTGATTACCGCATGTACCGTGTTTTCAACTTTGTAGGGTTTGATTTGATCTGCCACATTTTGGGTAAGACAAGTAAGCACTTTGGGCACTACAGCTTGATCTGTACCGATAACTAGCTCAATATCAGGATACAGCGCTGGTTTTAAGAATCCATTTACATTATATCTTTCACCATCAATATTCACAAATGAAGGCATGAACACAATTTTCTCATCATTGGCTGGTATTTTGGCTATAATGTGAGCATCTACCGTTTTGTCTTCTAAAAAATACCCCAACTTGGTATCAAAACCTAAACCTCTAAAATAAACAAGCCCATCCACAGAAAACTTAGATTCATTATCGGCCTGACTTACCAAAATTTCTACATCCAAAGCCTTTAGTGCAATGTTTTGATTTTGAGATATATTAGTAAATGTAAAACTTACGTCTTGCAAAACAATTTTTTTTAGTGGAATATTGAAGTGCAGCGAAATTGGTTTGGTTATGCTATCTACAACATCTATTGATGTCTTATTTGGATTAAGAATAGAAACATTTAATAAGCCTTCATTATCGGTAACCAACTGAAAATTAGCATCTTGCAACAATATCGAATATAGTTTTGGCTTCAACAAAATAATGCTCATCAAATCTATATCAGCCTTAAAATTGCCAATTTTCAGTACTTCGCTATGCGATAAAGAATCGGTAATTTTTAGATTGCGGAGGGAAAGAGAAAGGTTGGGAAAATGCTCTGGAAACGACAGGCGAATCGATTCAATTTCCAAGCTACTTTTGAGCGCTACACTTATTTGCTTCTTCGTAGAGAGCCAAATATCATCTTTTTTGATGAACAATAGTAAGCCAGATATGGTAATAATAAAAACAAAGAAAAGAAGGAAAAAGCCAAAGTATTTCACTATTATGAACAAGAACTTCATGTAATTTGATGGGTTAGGTATTGGTGGCAATTTTGATTACAGCATAAAACAATGCCACAGACAATATTTTATATTCTGCTAGCAAATTTGCAATCTTGTACCACTATTCTGAGCCACCTTTCGAGGTATTTAAACCTTTGCAATGGCTTAGAATTATCTCCAAAAAAATAAACCCAAAATTGCATTCTGACTGCTTTAAGCGGTCTTGGTTCAATCAAAACCATTAGACCACTTCTCCAAAAAGATCGAACTCGGCAGCAGAGGTTACCAATACATCTGAAAAATCGCCTAGTCTAACTTTGTGGGTAGATTTACTTACCAATACTTCATTATCGACTTCGGGAGAATCAAATTCTGTACGTCCAACATAATAATCGCCTTCTAATCTGTCAAAAAGCACTTTATAGGTATTTCCAACTTTGGTATCGTTGAGCGATGCAGATATTTTTTCTTGCACAGCCATCAATTCTTCTGCTCTTTTTTTCTTGGTTTTGGCAGGCACATCGTCTTGCATAGTATCGCCAGCATGGGTTTTTTCTTCGTGCGAATATGTAAAAACGCCTAATCTTTCAAATTTCGTTTTTTCTACAAATTCGTACAATTCCTCAAAATCTTTCTTTGTTTCACCAGGATGACCGGTAATTAAAGTTGTTCTGAGGGCAATATTTGGCACTTTATCCCTTATGGCATTCACCAAATCGATCGTTTTTTGTTTATCAAGCCCTCTCCGCATTGTTTTCAGCATATTGTCGCTTACATGTTGCAAAGGCATATCAAGATAATTACAAATATTTTCTCTTTCGCGCATCACATCTAATATTTCCATCGGAAAACCAGAAGGGTAGGCATATTGGAGGCGAATCCACTCAATTCCCTCTACATCAGAAAGCCGTTTGAGCAATTCGTCCAGATTTCTTTTTCGGTAAATATCTAAGCCATAGTAAGTTAAATCTTGCGCAATGAGAATTAATTCCTTAGTTCCTTTTGCCGCCAATCCTTTGGCTTGGGTTACCAAATCTTCGATAGGCGTTGAAATATGCTTGCCACGCATCAATGGAATAGCACAAAACGAACATGGGCGATCGCAGCCTTCTGCTATTTTAAAATAGGCATAATGGGTCGGTGTGGTAATAAGGCGCTCACCCACCAATTCATGTTTATAATCAGCTTTGAACTTTTTCAAGAGTGCTGGCAATTCTCTCGTGCCAAACCAAGCATCAACATTGGTAATTTCCTTTTGAAGATCGTCTTTATATCGCTCAGATAAACAACCTGTTACATATAATTTATCAACCAAACCATTTTCTTTTGCTTTGGCATAATTCAAAATCATATCTATCGATTCTTGCTTGGCATTGTCGATAAAACCGCAAGTGTTGATAATTACAATGGCTGCATCATCACTATCAGATTCGTGGGTAGCGTTTATGCCATTTCCTTTTAGTTGGGTAAGCATCATTTCCGAATCGACCAAATTTTTTGAGCAGCCGAGCGTTATGATATTTACTTTGTTCTTTTTGAGCGTTTTGGTTTTCAATATTTACTGTTTTAGCGTACAAAATTAACACATTTACTCCTTTTTAACCCAAAGGAATATATATTTGCAGTATGATTAGACAAAGTGCCCCCATTCTGTTGCTGATAATAGCCCTTATTTCGGGCTGTGGCAAGTTTTCTCAAATTCAAAAAAGCGACAATATCGACTTAAAATACAAGGCTGCGATAGCTTACTACGAAAAAAAGGAATATTACAAAGCCAGCACGCTCTTTGAAGAAATGCTTCCTTTATTGAAGGGGCAGGCTGAGGCGGAAAAGGCCAATTTCTACTTTGCATATTGCCAGTTTTACCTTGGCAATTATGTATTGAGCGAATATTATTTCAAAAAATTTCACGACACATACGGCCGCAGCATTTTTGCAGAAGAGGCCTATTATATGCACTGCGTTTCGCTTTACGAAGATTCGCCAGATTTTGAATTGGATCAGACGAACACCCAAAAAGCCCTGCTTTCTTTTCAGCAATATTTGGAAAGCTACCCAAAATCCAAAAACATGGAAGATTGCAACAAGTTGATAGACGAACTGACTTTCAAATTGGAGCAAAAAGCATACACTCAAGCCAAGCAATATTATTTAATGAAAGAATACAAAGCAAGCGTAGTTTGTTTTGGAAATGTAGCCAAAGATTTTCCAAGTTCAAAATATGTAGAGGAGGTAAATTTCCTTAAAATAGACGCTCAGTATAATTATGGAAATATCAGTATCGATACCAAGAGAAAAGAACGCTATCTTACTGCTGTGGAGTTTTACATAACTTTCATTGATAAATATCCCAATTCAAAATATTTGCCAAAAGCTGAAGAAACGTACGCTTTGATACAAGATAAAATTGCTGAACTCGATCAATTAAAAAAGAAAAAGACTTTTTGGGAATGGATCGGATTGAGCTGATGCTGAAGCTGATTCTTAATTAATAGTTGTTAATTATTGATTCGTACAATGTTTGGTTGTCAAATGCTACGATACGAAGTATTCTATTCTTTACATTATATATTCTTTAATCTTTGCTTCTCTAGTAGCATTTATTTTGCAATAAATAGGCAAGCATTTCGGATTTAAAGAAAAAATACTCGTACAATTCATCTGTATTGGAAGGTACTTTATTGGGTGGATATTTTTCATTGAAATCTTTAGTGATTTGCAATATATCCTCGTCACAATATTTTCTACCCTTATTCTTGCCATATTTGTAGTCTGGGTCAGCAATTTCGACATTGTAATTATCAACTCTGAGTGTATTTCTAACTCCACCAGCAGGAGCGTCACTTTTTAATACCAGATTGTAATAATTGGTTTCTACCACCATTCTCAAAAACTCGATTCTATCTTTTTGATAACTGGTAGATGCCAAAATAGTGTCGTGAACAGCTACTTTACGCAATTTATTCATTCTAAAAGTAAGCGTACCTTTGTAAGCGGTAAGCTTATTTTTATAAATACTTGAAAGCTTATCTTCCGTTTTGCTGGGTTTGAAACAGCCTGCTAAGACAATCAAAAATATAAAAAAAATACTTATTTGTAGTTTTATTTGTTTTCTCATTACCATTTTAGAGCCTGTTGAGGATCATACGCATCACGTAATCCATTTCCAAATAAATTAAAAGCAAACACCAACAAACTAATTGCTAAACTAGGAAATAATATCAAGTGCCAACTATTTTGCGTGCCAATTGCATGAAATCCCTCGTTTACCATCATTCCCCAGCTTGGCATAGGTGGTTGTACTCCCAAACCCAAAAACGACAAACCCGCTTCGGTAAGAATGGCTGTAGCGAAATTTGATGTTGCAATTACGATAATTGGTCCTAAAACGTTTGGCAAAATATGAATAAATATAATTCTAAAATTGCTAAAGCCCATTGCTCTCGCTGCTTCTACGTACGTCTTTTCTTTAATGCTCATGATTTGCCCTCGCACAACCCGGGCTATTTCTACCCAAGATGTAAGCCCTACCGCTACAAAAGCCACCCATATTCCCTTGCTTTGCAATGCCAAACTGATGGCAATTACCAACATAATACTTGGAATAGACCATACCACAGTCATTATCCACATCACAAAGCGATCGGTAGCACCTCCAAAAAAGCCTCCCGTAGCTCCTATACTTATGCCCAATATCAATGAAATGACAACAGCTACCAAGCCAATGCCAAGCGAAATACGTGTGCCGAAGAGCAACCTGCTGAAAATATCTCGGCCAGCTTTGTCGGTACCTAAAATATAGGTTCGTTCTTCAAGATGTTCATTTAAAAACTTATTGGCAATCTCCGCTTGGGTTACAATGGCTGCTTCACCATTCGATTTTGTGTAATAGATTTTATCCTTCGAATAAAAATAAAGTTTACCAGCCCCCAAATCTGTTGGCGAGTCGTGCAAAGCGTACACAATTTCAATAAGTGGAAAAGTTTCGGGCATTTGAATACGGCCATCTGGGACAAATTCAAGATTAAAGCCTTTAAATTTGTAACTTTTGATTGGAATAATTGTGAATTCGCTTTCCTGACCAAAAAACATCTTCTGAAAAACATTTCGATGCTCTACGTGCACATTTCTTCGTTTCTTCAAAATATAAGTGGTGTAGCCTGGCAGTTGCTTTTGAATCTGAATGGCACCATCATTGGCACTTGGCGTACTATCGGGCATGATGAGATAGCCTAGTAAAGCGGCAAAAACGGCCAAAACAATGATAGCAAGCCCAAAAAGGGCAGGCCAATTATTCAAAAGCCGCTTTCGAATGTAATAAGAAGGTGTTCGTATAGTTTCGTGGGTTTTCCTCATCTTGAATTATGTGCCAAAAGACCCTGTTTTGAAGCTAAAAAAAACATATCATTCAATTTTTTGCTCAAATCGGCCACCGCAGGATTTTGCAAACCATCTAGCTCTTCAAAATAATTTACCCATTCGTTTTCGATCAGATTCAATAGCTGAAATTTAAGTTGGCCTTCCTGCAAGTGCAGTTTATCTCTCAAATCTGTGAAACTGTTCACAAAATACAATTCATCAATAATATCAAATTCTAAATCGCTCATTTTGCAAAACTTTTTATTCTTCCAGCCAAAGCGAAAAATACCACATAAAACGGATAAATAAGCACTAATAGAAAGAATGCCTGCAAATGTAGCTTTTTACGCATGAATCCTAAAATGCGAGATAAAAAAACGTATTCAGTAAAAATTCTAGCTACCCATAAAATCAAAAAAGTAGAAATGGGAAGAAAAAAGTAAGAAACAAATTGCAATAAATTGACTGCGAAAATGTAAAAAGCAACTGCCTTCACTTTCCAATCCGCATAATGCTCCCATTTCGAAGCCCAACGGGTGCGTTGTTTGTAAAAATCTGCTAGGTTCTTAATGGGCTTTGTAGCCACCAAAGCTTCTGCCGATTTCAAGAAATATACATCTTTTGGATATTTTGCATATACTTTGTGCATCAAAAATTCATCATCGCCAGAGGCTATATCTTCATTGCCTTCAAAGCCCTTCACTTCGTAAAAAGCCGATTTCAGGTAGGCAATATTGGCTCCATTGCACATATTGGGCATACCAGCTTGCCAACTAGCTGCTCCCGAACCAATCAAAGAGGCAAATTCGATTTGTTGCATTGCACTAAAAAAGCCTTCGCTCTCATTTTCAATCACCACCGGACCAAATGCCAATTTTGCACTTTTCTCCTTCATAAAATGTGCAACAGTTTCAAGCCAATTTGGCAAAGCAACGCAATCGGCATCGGTGGCCACTATTATATGATATTTAGATTTTGCAATGCCTTTGGTGATGGCGTATTTCTTGCCAGCTACATTATTTGATACAAGCACAATATCAAGTTTGCTAGTAGAAGCGTATGAATTTACAATATTGACTGTACCATCTGTAGAAAAATCATTGATGATAATTACCTCAAAATACTGTTTGCTAAGTGTTTGTTTTTCAATACTTTGCAACAAACTGACAATATTTTCAGATTCATTCTTTACGGCAATCAGCAAAGAAATTTTATCTGGAATTAATAAATTGAATACGGGTTTGTAAAGAGGAATGCTATACCATTGAAAAATAAAAAAAACTACTAATATGATATAGGAACTGAGTAGAAATGTCAATGTGCTGCTAGGAAAATTTGCCTTTAAATATAAAGGATTTTTCCCAATTCTTGCTAAAAATAGGTCTTTTAGGTGTTATGCCACTGGTCTTAGGTCAGCTACAACTAGTGCGGAAAATTTTCAATAAATAAAGTGTATGCGGCACATCAAAAATCTGCCAACACCTCTTTGATCGATTTCAAAATATAATTCAATTCCTTTTCGGCAATAATATACGGTGGAAGCACATATACAGTGTTTCCTAAAGGCCTAATCAATATATTTTTATCGATAAATGCTTTGTATAGCCTTTCGCGCAAAGGATTAAAGTAGCCAGAATCTTTTTCATTTATTACTTCGAAAGCAAAAATGGCACCCAAACATCTTATATTTTTGATGTTTGAAAGGGTAGAAAGTTCAATTTTCCAAAGTTCAAAAGTGGCATTCAATCTTGCGATGTTTTGCTGACATTCTACCGTAAGAAAAAGCCTAATACTTTCGTTGGCAGCAGCGCAAGCCAGTGGATTTGCAGTGTAAGAGTGTCCATGTAAAAATATTTTGCTCATTTCCTTGCTGCTAAATGCCTCATACACATGGGCTTGCGTAGCGGTAACACCCAAAGGCAAGTAGCCACCTGTCAAGGCTTTGGAAAGGCAAATGATGTCTGGTTTTGTTTCACAATACTCAGATGCAAAGTTTTTGCCTGTTCGCCCAAAGCCCGTAAATACCTCATCTGCAATGCAAATTACCTTGTTTGCCTTCGCAATTTGGAGCAATTTTTCTAACATTTCTGGCAAATACATACGCATACCAGCGCTGCCCTGTATCAAAGGTTCGTAAATAAAAGCTGCAATTTCACATGTTTGGCAAAGTATTTCAAACTTGGTAAATGTTTCATTATCAGCACTTTCTGGCAGGGGAATAAAGGCTACATCAAACAAATGGGCTTCAAACGGTTCATTAAATCCTCCCCTAGCCCCTACTGACATAGCTCCAAACGTATCGCCATGATATGCACCTTCAAAGGCAATAATTCTATTCTTTTTTTCTCCCTTATTGAACCAATATTGCAAAGCCATTTTGATCGCAACCTCGGTAGAAGTGCTTCCATCGTCAGAAAAAAACACTTTGGCCATTGAACCTGGCAAAATTTTAACCAAGCTTTCTGCCAATCTGATAGCAGGATCATGGGTAAATCCTGCAAAAATTACATGCTCGAAATACCGCAATTGCTTCGCCACCGCTCGCGAAATGTATTGATTTCTGTGTCCGTGAATATTTACCCACCAACTCGAAATAGCATCGATTATTTTTTTGCCATCATTGGTATGCAAATGGACACCCGTGGCTTTTTTGATAAAAATATTTTGCTCTTGTTGCAACACATCAAACGGATGCCATACATAAGCTTTGTCCTTCTCTATTTTATTCAACTATCGAATGGTTGGATTTTGTTGTAAAAATAGCGAGGCTTGGGCTAAAATTGTGCTTTTGTCTATATTAGTTTGCGTAGCCAAGCGAAACAAACAAGGCGAATTCGAATAATTGAGTATTGTATTTTCTACTTCTGTATTCGCATCACCATTAAAAATAATACCTTTCATATTCAAACCTCTTCTTCGCAATTCGTTGATGGTGAGCAAACTATGGTTGATACAACCCAAATATAAATTAATAACCAAGATAAGTTCACAATCAAATTTGGCGGCCAAATCGACAATGAAATCACCACTATCATTTATGGGAACTAAAATACCACCTGCACCTTCAACTACGATCGAATTGCTAGTTTTTGGCAAGTGAAAATCAACCAAACTTAAACTAAGTCCTTCTGCTTTTGCTGCAATGTTTGCTGAAGCAGGCATTTTCAAACTGTACTGTTCTGGATAAATAATGGACTGTGAATTAGATATCAAATTCGTTACAAAAACCGAATCAACTTCTTCTAGTCCAGCTTGAATTGGCTTCCAATAATCTGCATGTAACGCTTCACAAATAATGCTGGAAATCAATGTTTTACCACTTCCTGTGCCAATAGCAGTCACAAAATATATATTCATTTTATACTCTTAATTTTTTGAACTCAACATAAATACTGAAATTTAGGTCACTGGAATTTTCATTTTTATTTTGATACCTTCTCCTATATTTCCTGTTACTTTAATATCTCCATTTAAAAAATCGATACTCTTTTTGATGGTAAACAGACTCAATGTTGATGTATTATTGCTTTCATTGGCTCGAAAAAATGGTGAAAATATTTTTTCAATATCTTGCATCTGTATTCCCATTCCGTTGTCGACCGCAGAAAGGATTAAATTACTGTTTTCTAGCTTGATATCTAGTTTGAGAAGCAGCTTTCTGTTGTGGTTTTTATTTTCAATACAGTAAATAAGTAAATGGCTCAATATTGATACCAACGCAAACTGATAAGATTTGAACACCAGCGATTCTTCTAGTTTGAAATCAAAAATCATGTCGTACACATCGTAGTTTTTGGCAAGATCGCTCAAGGTTTTGTATAAAAGCTCGTGCATATCTACCTGTGAGAAATAATATTGGTCTGCAGCAGCCAAATCGGCAACTTTAGCCAACTCAATAATCCGTTGATCGAGTTTTGAAATCGATACATCTAACAAATCGACATAATTTGCAATGGTAATATCTGGATTTTCTATTTTCACTAAATTAATCAGCCCCTTGGTAGATGCCACCGGACCTCTTAAATCGTGCGATATTTTATAAATAAGGGTATTTAATTCTATCTCTTTAGAAAGGTACTTTTTCTCGTAAATCGAATATTTAGTAATATCGTTCCAAAATACAACCGCATATCGTCCGCTATTTTTCTCAAATGAAAATCCATTCAACATCAAATGCACGTATTCATCGGCTGCATTGTAAAATTCCAAACTTACGTTGTTGAAACCCTCTTTTTGGAAAAATTCTTTGGCAACTGGCAGTTCTTTTGGTGTAAAAAATGAAATGCTGGTGCCAATAAGTGAATCGACCGAAGCTTTATAAATCTTAAAAAAACTAGGGTGCAAATACAGCAACTCAAGATCTTCATTTACAATAAACGCGTTCCAATCAGGATTTATTTGACAACTTGCCGTAAAAAAATCTAAATCAGTTGATGTATTGTACATATCGGTAGTATTTATAATCATGTGATTAGCAATTACTTGCTAAATTACTTTTGAAACATATAAATGGCATTTAACAATTGCAACTTTGAATTAAACCTCAATTTGTAATTTTCTAAAACAGAAGTTTTAGCGATGGTGTTGCTCGACTTTTCAGCCAAATTTGTGTGCATTTTGGCACGATATTGAGCCAAATTCAGACTGTTGATGTGGGCATGAAGCAATTTCAATTGTTTCATCTGCCTGAAGTAAAAGGTACAAATCAATACCTTCAGATCAAAATCAGAAGGGTCATTATTTTGTTCCTCATGAATTTTTTTTACCAATATCAGCATTTCTACCGCATCTTCAAATATAATTATATCATTCAGAGCTGTTTTTAAGCAAACCTGCAATTCTTTTTGAGGGAAATTCTTAGCAATAAATATATTGAGATTAAAAGTCTCCACTTCATTAAAAAGCGGTAACATAAAATAATCAAAATAAGAAGCCAAAGGCAATGAAATTTCGCCCGTTTGTGTCAATCGATCAAGATTTTGATCAAAATATTCTGCCATCAAATCACTTATCGATTTTAAGGCCAGTTGTTTACATATTTGGTGACTGTCGTCAATCGATTCTATATTTCTCATTGGTAATGGTGGTTCAGACATTGACTTATGATAAAAAGAAACATTTCTACATTTGAATGCAATAGTAACTTGAAAAAAAACGAGTGCTAAGCACAAATAAGCAAGTGGGGTAATAGACCTGTTAAGTGGTAAAAAAGACCAATTTATAAATACAATGGCATATAGTTTTTGAGACTGATCTATCACAAATGTGCAAATTCAAAAAATGAGCACTATTCTACTTTTATTTTGAAGATAAATCCGCAAACAACAACAGTTGTTAAATACGATTCTGGATAGTTTACAATCAATTGATTACCAACTACTTACAATATATAAAAACATTATTTTGTTTTAATCAATTATTTGTATTGTTTTGCGAAAAATATAAAAGACCTAAACTTCAGCAGCGTATGTATTGGACACTCGAATTGGCATCGTATTTGGAAGATGCCCCATGGCCAGCGGCCAAAGATGAATTGATAGATTTTGCAGTAAGATCTGGTGCTCCAATGGAGGTAATCGAAAATTTGCAGGAGCTAGAAGATGACGGGCAGCCTTATGAAACCATCGAAGAAATATGGCCAGATTACCCCACAAAAGACGATTTCTTCTTCAACGAAGATGAATATTGATTGAAGATATTGTGATTTTATAGCGTGCAAATAAGGGTTTTAGCCAAAGGGGTTTGGCTAAAACCGTATCCCCTTTTTTGTCGGCCGCAATTCGACTGCAACACAGATTAATTAAGACATGTTAAAGCGATAATGCCAATCCAATTTTGAATCCCCACAATTTATCTTCCGAAATATTCTCGATATAAGTAAGTCTTCTATAAATCTCTATACGGATAAATCTAAAAATATTTTCGATACCAGCACCCGCATCTACATACGGAATGTCTGGATTTAGAGATTGAAAGTTTCGATAAAGAAATCTTCCGTCATCATCTTTATCTTTGGGCACCAAATCTTGGTTTTTCTTATTAACTGTACCCCAAATCGCATTGCACGATACCACTTCACGCCATTTCAATTTGTGAAAGAGAGGAATTCGGTTAAATAACAAGCCATTGAAATGATGTTGGTAGTTGATTGTGAGAGACTTATCACTTACAAACTCGAAGAATCGCATCATGCTAAAGCCAACAGGATTATACACAGGCGTTGGGTTTCCCAAATGAATATTGAGTAATGGATATGGAAGAACGGTAGGAATGTAAGTAGCTGTCATTGAGTAAGTTGATTGCCCAAACTTGCCAAGCGTAACTTTTTGATACAAATTAATCGAAAATTTATGATAGCTAAAATCGCTTCCATTTATGCCTTGCAATCCCAAATTGTATCTTAAGCTAACAATGGGAATATGCTGGTTGCCAATGCTAATTCTACGATGATCGAAATTCAAAAAACGCTCTCTTCTTGCTATGCGCAATTCAAAAAGTATATCAGCATTTCTGAGGGTAGATTGCACCACACCATCATCATCAAAATACCCAAAAATACGCCTCGGATTTATATCTGGCACTTGGTGGTATTCTTGGTAATTGAACTGAATTTTGGGAGTAATGCCTTTAATTACATCCATTTGCACATATAAAGAGCCGTTTGAAATATAAAATGGCGTGCGTTCAGACACTTTTCCCCACCTAGCTGTGGCATAAAAAAGTCCTGTTCCTGGCGCTCTGTAATTAGAGAATATAGCCAGTTGTTCAAGATCGTAAGAATAATCGCCCCCAACCAAAAACCACATTTTTTTGGAAAACCAATAATCGAAGCCCAATCCGTACTTGAACTTTCCATCATTTGTACCATAAGCCAAGAAACCCCTTAATTGTAAATTCTTACTAAAACTCATATTGGTCCTTGCCCCCATTCGCAATCGCAAACCTTCAATATCATTTACAGCCAAGGCCTGTATATAATTTCCAAATTCAATAGGCCCTACTTTTTTATAGCCATTGACTATCAAATCAAAAATCTCGATATAAGATTTCACAATCGGCAAATGCTTGATGGTATCAACCATTGCATACACACGTTTGTCTACTTCACTTAAAGTATCGTGTCTATTCTTAAGCCAAAAATCATTGGTTGTTTGCGAAGCCGTATCGGCTGTTTCCAAGGCCACTCTAAAAAAGGTTTCTTCTTTTGGCTTATTTTCAACAATATTTCTATTTGAAATATAGTACTTGATGATAAAACCAGCCGAACTATCAGCAATTTCTGCCAAATCGACACTAAACCGTACTTTTGATGCCAAATAGGGCCCAGCTTTGGTTTTAGACATTTCTTGCTGCACTTTTATTTTCTCTACAAAATTCAAGTTGGCGCTTTTTCCAATTGCCAGATCTGTTCGTTTGATAGCATAATCATTTTTTATGACCCAAATCGTGCCTTTGAACGCTAAATCTGCTTCCCTTTTTGGTTTTACATTGATCTTGTAACAAAAATCTCCATTTACGATCAAGCTATCTTCTAAGTCGTATTCGTAATAATCTTTCCAACTTTCTGCAATAGGAGAAATAAAATCTTTGCCCAAAAATCGAATATAGCTTTGATAAAAATTGAAATCTGTGGTGCTAGACCCAGTAAGTTGCGATATGAAATTGCCGTTACTTTCATCCAAAATACCCACAATCTTATTAGCAGTCATCAATTCTTTGCTTCTAAATGGACTGTTTGTGTAATAATTCTTAGAGATTGTTTCAGAAATATAGATAGGAATCACTGCTTTACCTTCATCATTGGTCACTTTTTTCATGCTATCGATGGCAGCAATTACCTTTTTCAAAATCCTTCTTTGTCGTAGTTTTTGAGAAATATTATCAACATCTACCTGCACTTTTGAATAGCTTTCATACTCGTATGCTTTTAAAGAACGTTTGTCGTTTTTATCTTTGTTTTTATTGATTCTTCTTAATATTTCCCAAGCCGGATTTTCTCCGCGTTTTACCACCACTTCGCCCAATTCCTTGGTATCTTCATTCAACTGAAAATTGATCGTTTGGGTGGGTAGACTTGCATTTACAAGTTTAGATTTGGTTTTATAGCCTACGTAAGTGGCTCTCAATGAATCTCTTGGCTCCGAAACCTTAATGGCGTAATTGCCGTCAAAATCAGTTTGCCCCCCAATGTCAGTGCCTTTAAATTGCAATATCACAAATGGTAAGGATTCTCCATTTCGAGCGTCAGTCACTTTCCCTTTTATAAGATATTGAGAATCAGCAACTTGACTTAAAAAAATGGCAAAAAATGGTAAGTAAAATCTAGTTAATAGCTTCATCAATATCTTGCTTCCCGATAAAGCAAAGATAAAGGTACTATATTTTTGGTAATGTTTAAAACACAGGAAAAAATATTAAGCGTGCCACATTAATAGGTAGTGCTGGATTTAATCTAAAGCCAGCCATTGCTCAGCTTCTTTTTCTGATTTGAAAAAAGCAGTTTGCAAAAGCGCTTTCGCTTGGTTTTGGCTAAATATCTTTTTGGTTGTAATATCTGAAAAAATAGCTTCGGGTGTCAGAAAAGCAATTTTCTTTATTCCAGCTTTAATGTAGATTGGTACTATTTCTTCATCATGCCACTTCTGTACATCAGTAGGGACTGTATATTTATGCTCTCTGGCATCAACAAATATAGATTTTGGAGCTAACTGCACTACTTTTTCACATAAAATCACAATATGTTTTTTGAAAAATTCGTTACTCAAATTTTTTGAGCTCCACACAAAATAAATTTGTCTTTTTGATCTTTCAAAAAATATTTCCGCAAAATCAGATTTGTAAATGCCTTCCATAAAGTCTAATTAAATTCAATTTTCAACAAAACTAAATCCAAAATGTTCCCTACCGGTTTGATTTGCGTTCAAAAAAGCTTCGTTTTTGCAACAAATATTCAAAAATGGAAGTTTTGATAATACAAAGTTCATTTTCCGTACCTACCAGTCCGTAAATATTCCCCTTCTGTCCTTCATTAAAGAAGATTTTGATTTTGGATGATTTTGCAGGTTTTCTATCTTCCAACAAAATTTCAAAAGCGGCAGTTTGCTTACTTAAGCTATCTTTCAATTCTTTCTTTGATGATCCAAGCCATTCTTTTATTGCAACATTTTCATAAAGTTGCAAATAACTATACAATCGAGTTGAATCCGAATTGGGCACTTCAATTACTGCATGTTTATTACCTTTTTTTATGATTTGAAAACCATTTTCTGGATAGTAACTAAATTGCACCGTCAACTTTTCAATGCCACTTGTCTGCGATGAAAATAGTAATCTGGATTTCCAAGATTCAATTTTTACATCGAATAATTTAGCCATATTCCCCTCAAAACCTGGTACTTGCACTACGTAAGGTGTTTGAAATCCTTCCATTAAAGCCACTAATTCTTGCTCACTACCACCAATATAGCCTATCTTAAATTTTTTCAACAAACCATCGGCTCCCCAATAGCTGACATCTAAACCATTGGCCTTGAGGTAGTTAAGAGCCAAATTCATCTGTTCTTTGTAAACTGGGCGCTTAATCTGCATTCTATAAACACAGGCAAGTAAATTAGATATTTTTTCATCGTCAGCGCTCATTGAATTATTAATCACCCAATTTCCAAAAGGGCTTGACAGTTGTATTTCAACACTTTTTTGTTTCAGAATAATCTTGGTTACAACGCCACTATCGCCTATTGCAAATTCGTTATCCTCAGATATCAAGGTATCTTTCTTACTACTTTGGAACACGGCAATACTGGCCCATACCAATAGAACTAAAGTAATAAATATCAATATTTTTGTAGATTTTGGAATTCTCATTTTAAGTTAAATATCTTTCAAAAACAACTGTACTATCTTCTGGGCACCTCTAAAAACCCCGAAATCTATTTTGAAAACCCCACTCCTACCCCCCGTTGGGGAGGAAACTCGTGGAATTGAGGTTTTTAGAAATCCCCCCTTCTCTCCAAAGCCACTATTTGGTGCCGTATTTTCTTCTTCTGTAATTGAATTTGAAAATACCAACCAGGACGATAACTAATACAGGAACTACAACATTAATCATTTGCCACTTTTGACGCTCTTCTTTGATTTTTGTTCTATCCAAAGGCCTCAATTTCACCTCTTTTAGACGAATGTTTATGATGCCGTTGTCGTCACTTAAATAAGTTAACGCATTCACTATCAGGTCTTTATTTGCAAATTTTTTACCAAGATACCTATCAAAGCCCATCGGATAAATTTGCTTTCCATCTGCAGCCAAATCGTTTTTCATCATATCTCCGTCTGAAAAAACAATGATTTTGGAGGGCAAATCCTGTACCTTAAACTGAATAGAATCTTGCTTTTGTTGCGATAATCGATTAAGATACAAAGACTTAAATCTGCCTTCGAGCAGTATGCCTGTAGTCAAAACATTGCCATTAAATTCAGATGGCTCTGGTTGTTTTCTGGCAGATTCCAATTCGATTTGTGCCGGTAATGAAATGATTCTTCTATATTTTGATGTAAAAACCAAGGGTATTTTAGCGATATTTTGAGCTTTAACAGTATCGATCGAAGACACATATTTACCCATTATCGCTCCCATATTTTTAACCAAAGGGTGTTTGCCAAATTGGGTTTGCAAAGGATAATACCGCCATGGCATCAACTGGGTTTGGGGTTTGTCGCCCAACATGCCTGTTACCATCGGCAAAACGCCACTTTGCATATCTTGGATAATGTCATTGTTTACCCTAATACCCCATTTGAATAGCAAATCATCAAGATTCAAATCTAAAACGCCTGCCAAGCTTTGATCTGTACCTAATCTATCAGTTTTGATTTCTGCTTTGTCGATAAAAAGTAATATTCTACCCCCTTTTACTACAAACTGATCAATTTTAAGTTTATCGGCTTCAGAAAAATACTTGGTTGGCTGCACTATAATCAAAATATCGAAATTGGAGCTAAGCTCTTGAAAATCAGCTAATTTTATTCGATCATAGGCGTAGCTTTCTTTCAAATACTGATATAATTCATCCAGCACCACACCATCAGCTTCCCCGTGCCCTTGTACTATTCCTACTCTTTTCGAAATTGGCTTAGCCAATTTTCTAAAAGTACTTATCAACTCAAATTCCACCCCTTCGACCGACTGATTGAGCACTTCTGCAGGGCTAACGCCAGAAGCTCCTTTCAAAAAAACGACCGATTGCTCCATGCCTTTGTAAGAAATAATTGCCCCTGGAAAAACCAACTTTTCGGTCTGTTTTCCTTTTTCAGTGGCAAACAAATTGGTAGGCTGCACTCCTTTCTGTGCCAACTGGGTCATCATTTTATTTTTTAGCTGAAGGTTGTCTTCGTCTGTGGGGTCGATAAATTTGTATTGAACATTCGCACCAGCATAGATTCTAAACTCATCTAAAGTTTCGCGAATGCTGCGTTGCAAGCGTTTGAAACCTGGCGGTAAATCGCCATCGAGGTATATCTCTACGTATACGATATCGTCTAAACTTTGCAAAATGTTTTTACTGGCATCGGCAATGGTGTATCGCTTTTCTTCAGTAAGGTCTATTCTAAAAAAATATTGGGTACTAATGACGTTCAGCAAAATAAAAATCGTTGCCAAAAGCAAAAAATCAATTGTGTCGTAAAATTTTTTCTTATCTCCCATTGCCAATTTTACCACTTTCTTGAAGCCAATACCAATCTTGTAGCTGCCAATGCGCACGCAATTACTGATAAAAAATAAACCAAATCCCTGGAATCGACCAAGCCTTTGCTCACCGCGCTATAGTGGTAGGCGATGCCTATTTGATACACAGTTTCTGCCACGGGCTTCAAGGTTTCTAAACCTGCCAAAGCCGAGAAACCTGTGTAAAACAAATAACATAGAATAATTGCAGTGATGAAGGCAACTATTTGATTATCAGACAATGATGATGCCAAAATACCCACTGAAACAAACACGCCAGCGAGCATTATCAGCCCTAAATACGAACCAATTATACCTGAAGTATCGAGATTGCCAACGGGGTCGCCCAAAGCTGAGATTGAAAAATAATAGACAAGTGTTGGCAAAATGGTAAATAATGCAATGGCGAAACTTGCTAAAAATTTGCCTGCAATTATTTCACTATCGCGCAATGGTTTGGTAAATAGCAGCTCTAATGTACCAGCCTTTTTTTCATCTGCAAAACTTCGCATGGTGATAGCAGGGATTAGAAACATAAGAATATAGGGTGCGTTTGAAAACAGCGTTTCCATATCTGCAAAGCCAGCATCTAGCACATTTTCGCCAGGCAGCACCCACATAAATAGCCCTATTGACACTAGAAACACGCCCATAAACAAATAAGCTATGAGTGAATCAAAAAACGAATTGAGCTCTTTTTGAAAAATTTGTATCAAAATTGGATTGAAAAATATTTGTAGCGCGTGCTAAAAAAGATTTGGTAATTTGGCAGCCAACACATCCAATAATTTAATAAACATTACCACTATGGCTATTAAACCCAAACTCCAACGCATGTTTGAATTGATGGCTTTTTGTATTTTAAAATCAAAATTCTTTTCAAAAGCATCGAATTTTGATGATACACTCACATCGAGCAGGTTGAAATCATGCTTTAATGAATTTACGTCTGCGCGCATTGCACTAATATTCTCATCTAATTTGGCATTGAGGCTAACCTCTAAAAGCTTAATTTCTTGCTTTATGGAACTCACATCGACCGTCACTTCATTTAGTTTTTCATCCAAATGATTGATATGATTATATTGCGATTTCAGCAAAAGCGTATTCACATCTTCACTCGTAAGCCCTTCGCCACGGCTAAATTTCTCCTGAATGTCCCTTACTTTGGGCGCAATCATTTGAAGTAGCATCTCATCAACATTGGTCTTGTTCATTTCCTTAGCTGTAATTGACACAAAGTTATGCAAATATCGACCATAAAACAATCGAAAAGCCGCATCAAATCTATTTCAAAGAAAAACCAATGACGGAAGAAGGAAATACCGTCATTTTAGTTCTGTTGGCTGAAGTAATTTCTTATTTCAAATCAACTAAGGTGATGCCATCTCCACCAAATTCTACTTTTTCGTCCTTAAAGGTTGCGACAAAACTCACATTTCTCAAATGCTCTCTGATTAATTTCCGTAAAATACCATCGCCTTTTCCATGCAGAATCCTCAATTGATAGCTGCCCAATAACAAGGCATTGTCGAGAAAATTATCTACCAAACCAATCGCCTCTTCGCCTCTTCTGCCTCTCAAATCGATGGTAGGGCTGAAATTATTCATCCTTTCATTAATATCTATCCCTTGCACCCTTTTGAAGGCAGGCTGCGATTGTTCTATTATTTTTTCTCCTGAAGTTTTTCTCAATCTACTTAGTTTCACCATTGTTTTCATTTCGCCCACACTCAATTCTACCTCATTGCCTTTGATGGCCGATACTTTAAAATTTGCCTCTCCCCCGTCAATCGATACTTTATCTCCTATTTTTATGGGCTTATCGTCAATTTTTGGCTTGTTTTGGGCTATATTTTCTTTCGGACCAACTTTTTTCTCGATCTCCCTAAGTTCCGCACGCGCTACCTCTGCATCTATTTGGCTGTAATTTTTGGTTTCTTTGAGCTGTTTTATTATTACTTGGCTTTCTAGTTTGGCTTCCTGCACAATGCGTTTGGCTTCAATCTTTGCATTTTGCAATGTCTCTGCCTTCGTTCTTTCTAAAAACTCCTTGAGTTCAGAATATTGTTTTACGGTCTCCTCAAGGTTTGATTTTGCTTTTTGAATATCATCGTTTTTCTTTTGAAACTGTTGCTTCTCAGTTTGCAACTCCTTCACGAGCTTATCTACACTTATTCTTTTATCACCAATTTTATTTTTAGCCCTATTGAGTACATTTTGTGGCAACCCTATTTTCTGCGCTATTTCCAATGCAAAAGAATTGCCAGGTTTGCCTATCTCCAATTCGTACAGTGGAGTGAGTTGCTCATAATTGTATTTCATTGCCCCATTTACCACGCCTTGTGTATTTTCAGCATAAAATTTCAAATTGGAATAATGCGTATTCACCACAGCAAATGATTCATTTTTTACTATTTCTTCCAGAATAGACTCGGCTATTGCACCTCCATATTGTGGGTCGGTGCCGGTGCCAAACTCATCTATTAAAACCAAGGCATTCTTACCGGCATTGTTGATGATCTCCCGCATATTGGTAATGTGAGAACTGTAGGTACTAAGGTCGTTTTCAATCGATTGCTCATCACCAATATCGATAAAAATATCTTTAAAAACACCAAAAGTACACTGTTCGCCATTGGGAACGAGCAATCCACACTGATTCATATATTGCAACAAGCCTATTGTTTTCAATACAACAGATTTACCTCCAGCATTAGGGCCAGATATTACCAATACTCTTTTCAGTGTTTCTAATTTTATACTTAAAGGAACGATAGCTTTGTGCTGCTCATTATTGGCAAGATAAAGTAGGGGATGAAAGGTACGTGTCCAACTCAAATTTACGCTTTTCTGCAAAAATTGTTTAGATGCTTTTATATTTTGTGCCAGTTTGGCTTTGGCTTGAATGAAATCTATTACCCCTAAAAAGCGGTAGGCTTTTTTTAATTCGGGCAAATGCTGGCGTATTTCATCTGTGAGAGCCGCCAATATTCTTATTATTTCTCTCCGTTCGTCATTTTCTAGCTCACGAATACGATTATTGCTATCAAAAACTTCAACTGGTTCGATAAATACAGTTTGCCCAGTGGCCGATTCGTCATGGATAAAGCCTTTAACCTTTCGCTTGTTTTCGGCAAAGATGGGAATTACCATTCTGCCATTTCTGATAGTGAGCGAAACATCATCGGGGGCAAAACCATCGGCCTTGGCACTCCTAAGCAGGCTATCTAGTTTCTTTCGCAGGCCAGATTGCTCGCTGTATAAATCTGCTCTTATATTTTGCAATTCTTTTGAAGCATTGTCACGAATTTTACCACTATCGGCAATGATCCGATCGATATTTTTCAATAAATTCTTATCGATATGAATGGGCATTGCCAATTCCTTTAGTTCTGGGTAAGTAATTGGCTCAATATTACTTATGAAAGACAGACATTTGGAAATAGCTGATAATGAAGATTTGATGTCAAAAATAGATTTTTCATCTAATACAGAGCCAATAATTCTAGTATTTTCGAGCGAATCGGTTACATCAAGAAAATTTTGCGTGGGAAATGCATCTGGCGACTGTAAAATACTTTGAAACTCGGCCGTTTGAGCTATTAATTTCTTTACCACATCAAAATCGGAAGAAAAAACAATACGCTCTACATA
>JBJXGB010000038.1:0-10350 GCA_046152935.1 Cytophagales bacterium | reverse complement strand
GATACCCATTTATCGCCATACATACTTTTATCCCATTTGATATGGTATTTATTTTCTCCTACTTCAATAATGGTGGCTGGTTCGGGAATCATGCCGTATTCTACTTCCACTTTGTCGCCTATTTTAAACTTTCCTGTATTGGCTGGTTTTACCTCTGAAACTAAAAATTTTAATCTTTCTGTGGTTACCCATTCATTGGAAGTTTCTTCCCATCCATCGTACGACACAAAAAATTCTTTTCCATCTGCATTTATTTTTACAATTTTTCCAGGATACCAAGTTCCATTCGATTCAATCTCTACTTTTTCGTTTACTTTTTGTGCCAAAGCATTGCCTATTGAAAACACAGTCAAAATGCCGATTATTAGATAGTTTTTCATGGTTAGTGATGTTAATTGTGAATTTATTTCATTCAATGGTCAATTTTTTTCCCAATAATTGAAGTCTTTTGAACAACAATTATGTCCAAATTAAATTAATTCTTCACTTGAAAACAATAGTTTTTTAATTGAATTCTCCTTCCCAAATAAAAGTAAACGCAAAATAATTTTTGTAGTTTTTTACGACATTATTTGTAGTTATAAACTACAATGCTTATCTTTGGTAAAAATTGATTGCATGTTCCACCAAAATCTTAAATATTTAAGAAAAACAAAAGCATTCACGCAAGAAGCCATGGCGGCTGCATTGGGTATTACCCGTACTTTATATAAAGACTATGAGTACCAAAACACGCCTTCGCTGGAAATGCTCACCAAAATGGCCGATTATTTTTCGGTTTCCTTAGATGATTTAATCAGAATAGATTTAGAAAAGAGAACAGAGCTGAAAATAATACCATCCCCTTCTATGTTACCCGCTTCGCAATATTTGAAAACTTTGGTAATTACGGTCGATCAAAATCAAAATGAATTTATACAATATGTGCCGATAAAGGCAAAAGCGGGATATTTGAGTGGCTATGCCGATCCTGGTTTTGTTGGGCAGTTGCCTTCGTTTCGATTGCCCTATTTGCCAGTAGGCACTTATCGGGCTTTTGAAATATCTGGCGATTCGATGCCGCCTTTGCAAACTGGTGCTGTAGTGATTGGTAAATACGTTGAAAATTTCAATTATTTGAAAAATCTTCACACCTATATATTATTAACATTAGATGAAGGTGTTGTCTATAAAAGATTGATTTACAAACCAAGAGAAAATAAAATTATATGTATTTCCGACAATGCCCATTATCCGCCTTATTCGATTAAGGCAGAAGATATTAAGGAAATTTGGAGCTACACTTGCCATATAGATTTTAACGGAAGCGAGACCGCCCAAAAGTATTTATTGAAAGAATGGGTTGAGAAATTAGATAAAGAAGAGTTTGCGTAAGGTATTGAAAATAGAAAAGAAGCCCAAAATTAGTGTCATAAGTGCGATCAATTGTAAATTTGTGCTTCAGAAAAAGTTGTTGATGTCGTACTTCACGAATTAAGGCTAAAACTTAAATTTTTAACACAAAAATCCCCAACCTTTCGATTGGGGATTTCAAATACATGCAACTATTTTAGAAATCTGTGTCAGTCGCTTTTGCGGCTTTTTGTTTTTTCAATTTTATTGTCAATGTTTCTGCTTTGTCTTCGTAATCTGCAAGCAAGGTGTCACCTTCTGAAGCCTCACCTCTCAAAATTTCTTCAGCTACTGGATCTTCAACATATTTCTGAATAGCTCTATTTAGAGGTCTAGCTCCATATTGTTGATCGTATCCTTTTTCCGAAATGAAATCTTTGGCTTTATCAGTCAATTCTACTTTGAAACCTAATGTGTTTATTCTAGCGAATAGTTTAGCAAGCGAAAGATCAATGATTTTATGTAAATCTTCTTTTTGAAGATGGTTAAACACAATTACATCGTCTAATCGATTCAAAAATTCTGGTGCAAATGTTTTCTTTAAAGCACTTTGTATGGTCGATTTCATCATTTCATCTTGATTGTCTCGTCTAGCTTTCGTTGAAAAACCAATTCCAGTACCAAAATCTTTCAAATCACGTGCACCAATATTAGAAGTCATAATGATAATTGTATTCCTAAAATCAACCCTGCGGCCCAAACCGTCAGTCAAAATACCATCATCAAGCACTTGAAGCAATATATTGAATACATCTGGATGTGCTTTTTCAATTTCATCCAATAAAATCACACTGTACGGTTTTCTACGAATTTTCTCGGTCAATTGTCCGCCTTCTTCGTAGCCAACATATCCTGGAGGAGCTCCTACCAAACGAGATACTGAAAATTTTTCCATGTATTCGCTCATATCTATTCTTACTAAAGAATCTTCTTTGTCGAATAGATAATGTGCCAACACCTTTGCCAATTCAGTTTTTCCTACACCTGTCGGACCTAGAAATACAAACGATCCAATTGGTTTTTTTGGGTCTTTCAAACCCACTCGAGTTCTTTGAATGGCTTTTGACAGCTTAACAACTGCTTCATCTTGCCCAACTACCTTGCCTTTCAATTCCTCAGCCATATTTATCAATTTGGCATTTTCCTTTTTGGCAATTTTGTTTACTGGAATTCCAGTCATCATTCCTATTACTTCTGCAACATTTTCTTCAGTTACATTGTATCTTTTCTGCTTAGTTTCTGCTTCCCAGCGTGTTTTAGCTAATTCTAACTGCTCCATTAGCTTTTTCTCTTTGTCTCTCAGCTGGGCAGCCTCTTCGTATTTTTGGCTTTTTACAACCCTATTTTTGTCTTTTTTTACAATCTCGATTTGCTCTTCAAGCTTGGTAATATCGGCAGGCACATGTATATTGTTGATGTGCACTCTCGCACCTACTTCATCCAATACATCAATGGCTTTGTCGGGCAAAAAACGATCTGTAATGTACCTGTCAGACAATTTAACACAAGCGTCAATCGCTTCTGGTGTATAATTTACATGGTGATGCTCTTCATATTTGTCTTTTATATTAGTCAAAATTTGAATTGTTTCATCGACTGTAGTAGCATCAACCATCACTTGCTGAAATCTACGCGCCAAAGCACCATCTTTTTCTATATATTGACGGTATTCATCGAGCGTAGTGGCACCAATACATTGTATATCACCTCTTGCTAAAGCTGGTTTGAACATATTTGAGGCATCGAGCGAGCCAGAAGCACCTCCCGCGCCAACTATTGTATGTAACTCATCGATAAATAAAATAACATCTGGCGATTTTTCAAGCTCATTCATCACCGCTTTCATTCTTTCTTCAAATTGGCCACGGTATTTGGTTCCAGCCACCAAAGCAGCCAAATCTAAGGTGATAACCCGCTTACCAAATAGTACCCTAGAAACTTTTTTCTGAATAATTCTTAATGCTAAACCTTCTGCAATGGCTGTTTTACCCACTCCAGGTTCACCTATCAATATTGGATTGTTTTTCTTTCTGCGGCTTAATATTTGAGCTACCCGTTCGATTTCTTTTTCACGACCAACTATAGCATCTAGTTTTCCATCTTCAGCTACCCTCGTAAGATCACGACCAAAATTATCTAAAACTGGGGTTTTTGATTTTTCCGTTGATTTAGATTCTTTTCCTGTTGATGACGCTCCACTGCCCGCACTACCGCCACTAAACATACTTTTATCATCGTCTGGGTCGTCTGTATCGGCTGCAGATTGCGGATTGTTGGCGTGGTATTCAAGCATTTCTTTGAATACATCGTAAGTCACTTCAAATTTATTCATGATTTGAGTAGCCAAATTGTCATTGTCTCTTAAGATAGCCAACAGAACGTGCTCAGTGGTAATAGATTCTGTTTTGTAAACTCTAGCTTCCAAGTTGGTCATTTTCAATGCCTTCTCCGCTTGTTTTGTCAATGGAATTTGTTCAATATTTTTAAATTGCTTGAAAGTAGCAGTGCTCTTGGTGTACTGCTCAACCGAACGTTTCAATTCTTCAAGATTTACACCCAGTTTTCTCAATAGAGATAAGGCGATGCCTTCACCATGTCTTATCATACCCAAAACCAAATGTTCTGTGCCAATGTAATCATGTCCCAAACGAAGCGCTTCTTCTCTTGCGTAAGAAATTACCTCTTTTACTTTTTCTGAAAATTTTGCGTCCATTGTAATTTCGATCCGTCCTTGGCGGTATTTATGGTTTAAATATAGGATAATTTTTAAGTAAACAAATGTTTAACCCAATTGATTTATAAACATTATGCTGATTTACAACAAATATTAAGAATTGCACTTGTTTTATTGGCCAAAAGATTGGTTTTTAAATTGTAAAAACCAATCAGCAACTACAATCAAAACTGTATGAAAGCTAATTGCTAACAAAGACATTATACGATGATAATTGAATTTTGGCTTTTCTCAAAGATTATACAAGTATTGTTTTGCATTTGTTCCTTCGTTGAATAATAAGTCAATAATGCTAAGATGCTTGACAAATACATTGCCAAAGACCTGATAGTACTTTATGGCATTGTTTTCGGTTTCACAGGGTTTTATTATTTCGGTAGAATATTGATTTCTAAGGTCTTTATCGGGTGACTGATATGATAATCGGTATAAGTCGGTGAATAAAATTGGTTTTTCAAGCTTGAGAATAGACAGACATTTTGTCATTATTTCTATATTTAGGTCGAATAAAAACTGCTTTTTTGACAAAATAATTTTTTCAAATCCATCGTAATAA
The DNA here is from genome assembly GCA_046152935.1 of Cytophagales bacterium. Taxonomy (GTDB): domain Bacteria; phylum Bacteroidota; class Bacteroidia; order Cytophagales; family UBA9547; genus CAZMFZ01. Next base: position 5,668 of record JBJXGB010000038.1, on the reverse strand, counting down.
TAGTCGAAATAAGCTGAATTTCCGTAACCTGCTCGAATGCCTCGCAAATGTATTTGCTGCCAATTTTGAGTGTAATCTATTTTTATGTCTCTGATTTGCTTGGTTTCAGGCTTGACGATTGGCACAGTTAGGCACAATACTCCGTTTGCCGAGAGCACGTAGCACCGATTGCGATAGCTTTGCTTCTGAAAATTTTCGTTGCTTTCGATCAGAACTTCATCTGCGTGAAGTATAGAACTAAAATAGGGGATAGAAGGAAAGTAATGAAGTTCAGTAACAATCGCCATGGTGCAATATAATGGCAATTTTGAGGTTTTTTCTAAAATTTACTCGAAATAGATTTTTGTATTTGGAAGCAACTTCAAAATAATAGCTTGCTTTTCTTTAGAAATTTCATTTCCAACAAGATTGAGATTTTTAAGATTTTTAAGATTTGCCACTTCTAGAGGCATAGAAGTGAGTTTGTTCAACGATAAGTCCAAAGTCTCCAAATTTTTCAAGCGAGCAACTGATTTTGGCAATTCATTCAAATAATTGCTTCTCAAGTACAAAAATTTAAGATTATCTAGATTTCCGAACTCGAATGGCAATTCTGTAAGTTTATTTTTGTTTAAATTGAGTTCTTTTAAAAGGGTTAGTTTAGCGATTACTGGCGATATTTCCGCAACACCATTGCTACTTAAATCGAGTGACACTAAAGTATAAAGAGGACTGAAATTGTCTGATAACTTTGTAAATTTATTATTGAACAAATTGAGTTTTACCAAATTGACAAGTGAGGTAGTCTGGCTTGGCAAATCAGAAAGTACTTTGTTGCTAAAATCGCCACAATACACGATTTCTGGTTCTGAAAATGCTGTTTTGTTGTCGAAACACTCGCCCATGCAATACTTTTCAAGTAATTCAACGGCTTCTTTATTGCCATAGCGCATCGCAGTAACAAGATCCGCACAAGACTCTGAATTTATAAAACCCATTTCATCGCCTAATAAAATCTTTGCTTTTGCTCTTTGCAAATAGGCATCGGCATAATTGGCTCTGATGGAGACAGCACTAGTAAAATCGCCAATAGCCTTTATGTACTCCTTTGACTTTAAGTCCTTTACACCCATTTCATAGTAAGAAATGGCATCTGGTTGTGTAAAGCCTGTGCTCAAAAAAAGTGAAATAAGTATTAAGATCGAAGAAAATCGTAGCATAATGATGATTATCAATTGCCTAGTAAAAATAGAAATAGTTTTTAAATCTTTGCAGAAAAGAAAAATCATTTTTTGAAATAGAATAATTTCTTAACCATTTTTTGATTTATACTTACAATTATGATAATAAGTTTTTTGAAACGCGAAAACAAAAGTTATTTCCTATATTTCGCTGTAATTTCACTTTGGGATATAGAATAATTGTAACTTATTTGTGATATATTAAATACTTGATTGATAGTGTTTTACCTTTTTTAGTCTTTCATTAGCGCTTCAATATCTTCTAAAAGAACAGGAATTTTTTCCATCAGATTTATATTTCCTGTTTTTGTAATTAAGATATTGTTTTCAAGACGTATTCCAAATTTTTCATCTTTTATATAAATGCCTGGCTCACAAGTGAATACCATTCCAGATTGCATCGGTTTGAATCTTTTGCCAACATCATGCACATCTAAACCTAAAAAATGCGAGGTGCCGTGCATAAAATATTTTTTGTAAAGTGGCTTTTCTGGGTCTTGTTCTTTTACATCTTTTTGGTTTAAAAGCCCTAACTTTATCATTTCGGCTTCAGCAATTTTACCTACTTCTTTGTGGTATTCGTCTAAAATAGTGCCTTCGACAAGCATTTTTTGCGCTTCGGCTTGAATGTGTAGTACAGATTTGTAGACTTGCTTTTGTCGATCAGTAAATTTCCCATTTATGGGGATGGTTCGGGTAAGATCTGCTGCATAGTTGGCATATTCAGCTCCGAAATCTAGCAATAATAAATCACCATCTTTACATACTTTGTTGTTTTCGTTGTAGTGCAATACGCAAGCATCTGATCCTGAGGCTATTATTGGAGTGTACGCGTGCCTTGTAGCCCTATTTTTAATAAATTCATGGGTAATTTCTGCCTCGATTTCGTACTCAGTTACGCCAGGTTTTGCGAAATTTAGTACTCTCAAAAATGCTTTTTTGGTGATGTCGATGGCAGCATTGATTAGTTCGATTTCGATACTTTGCTTGATTGCCCGTAGTTCAGATAGAATCGGTGCAAGTCGCTCTAAATGGTGCAAAGGAAATTTACTTTTTATCCATTGAATAAACCTTTCGTCACTTGTTTGCACTTGGTTTGATGAACGTGGATGTTCATTTGAGTTCAAATAAATATGGTCGGCCTCAAAAATAATTTGTGGTAATAATGCTGCCATTGATTCATTCCAAACTACATTATCTATTCCAGAAACTTCTTTGGCTTGGCTTTTATCTAATTTATGCCCTTCCCATGTTAAAATTTGTTCGTTTGTTTCACGAATAAATAATATCTCTTTCCACTCTGGTTTTGGTGCGTCTGGGAATAGAAGTAAAGTAGATTCTTCTTGATCGACTCCTGAAAAATAAAAAATATCGCTGTTTTGCCTAAAAAGCATCGTGCCATCGGCATTTGTTGGCATGATATCGTTTGAGTTGAAAATAGCCACTGCATTTGGTTTCATTCTAGCCGCCAAGCGTTTACGATTTTCTATAAATAATTTGTTGTTTATAGGTAGATATTTCATCTTTGTTTCCAAAAAGGATATTTGAATTACTATTTCTTGAGAATTAGGTAAGACGTGCTATGCCTAAAGATACTATTGCTTTAATCTATTCATTATAAAGTACTTGTATCAAGGTTTGCCCTACTGCTTTGAGCGTGTTTTTGTCGATTACATTCATGTTGTCGTTGTGTGTATGCCAATAATCACCAAAAAATTGCTCGCCCGATTGATTGTATTCAATAATATCGATCATCGGAATTTTAGCGATCGTGTTCACGTATACATGGTCGTCAATTATTTGTTCTACTTGTGTGGGGGTAAAAAAGTTGCTGTACCCAATCGAACTTGCGGTGTTCCAAACCTTTTTCACCACATCATTTGCATACATAATTGAAGAGCCTTCCATAGCGAAAGTGGCGTTGCTAGCACCTACCATATCAAGTAAAATGCCGAAATATGCCGAATAATGGGATATATGCTTGTTTTTTGACCAATATTGAGAGCCAAGACACCATGTATCATTTTTTCTGGGCAATTCAGAAAATTCTGGTTGGCCGTAATCTTCTACATCAAATAAAATAATATCAACACCTACAGTTGGCTTCTGGGTGGAATTTTGAACCGTACGAGCCAATTCAATTAAAATGCCTACCCCACTTGCACCGTCATTGGCTCCGTCAATGGGTTTGAATTGGTCTTTTTCGTCTTGGTCGGCAAAAGGTCTGGTGTCCCAATGAGAGGCGAGGAGTAGTCTTTTGGTAGCCGCGGGATTGAACGATGCGATGATATTGCGGGCGTTTAACTGCTTGTTATCGAATGAGTTGACTTGAAAAGATTGAACTGTTACTTCCCAACCATATTTTTTCAATTGGGAAATTAAATAATCGCCACATTGAATATGTGATTTGGAGTTGGGAACTCTTGGGCCAAACGCCACTTGTTGAGCCACATAACTATAGGAAGAATCTGGATTGAAAATAGGAGTGTTTGATGCGGTAGATATTGAGACTTGGCTCTCAGACTTTTTATTTTTTTTCTCGCATGAAAAAGTGAAAATCAAGCTTGTAATTAAGATAATTGCTGATAAACAGGTTGATGACTTTGAAAACATTGTAAGTAATGATTTGGACTTTTGGGAGTGGCTGTGCAATTATTCGAAGTGAAATTAATATTTTCAAATTTAATATTTAATTTTTATCGAAATGGTTTTAGCACAAAAAAGTAGCAAATGATCGATCTTTTTTTTGGCGAGCAGCGCTAAGGCAATTTCATTCTAAGTTTCAAAAAAACACTTCAAGAAAATATATAAAAATAAAGAAAAACACCTCTGCTGGAGTTAAAAGCCTTATTGATACGACTTATTTGCCATTAGCACTTCCTTGTCAATTGTATGGCATGGTTATGTTAAGTAGCGAAAGAATACAATTGAAAAGTAAGTTAAAAAATTTGTAGGTTGTACAATAAAGTACTTGATTTTTAGTTTTAAGTACATCATTAATTTAATCTATAAACACAAATCTCATGTCTAACGAAAACGTAGTATCAATCAAAATTGCCCCTGCCGATTTGCAAAACATTATCGCCAAATTGAAGGAGGTAGAAACCATCTTGAAGCCTTACCTTATTGCCCTGACTCCGGAAGAACGCAAAACAATTCCGAAAATGAATGACAAAACACAGCCTTTTGTAGAAAAGACACTCGATTATGCACAATCTAATCCTGAGTTTGCGCCATCGTATATGAATGTACCCGAATTGCAGATTGATTTAAAAGCGGTGTACGACCTTACTTCCATTAGTCAAATACTAGAACCTTTAAGCAACAATGTGAATGACACTGAAATGCTATCTGGCAGTGAGGCGTATTTGGCAGCGCTTACTTACTACAATACCGTAAAACATGCAGCCAAAATGAATGTTCCTTCTGCCAAAGCCATATACGAAGACCTCAGCAAGCGATTTGAGGGGCAAGGTGTAAAGACTAAAAAGGTGAGCTAGTATAGCAAAAAGAGCAACTGTTTCACTAAATAGGCTAACTAGATCGGCAAAAAGAGGAACTATTTGACAAAAAAGCCCAATGAGTTGGCCAAAATGGCTAACTAATTAAGTAAATAACAGAGGAAGTTCTTATAAAAGAGCAACTGTTTAGGTTAAAAGGTTAAATAGTTTGGCAAATTGGCGATTGAGATCATCTAAAAGCTAAACTGACTGGCCAAAAAGGTGAATTAGTTAGGGTTTGCAGTGGGAGGGGGTACTTCGGAAGTACCCCCTCTTCGTTTTACAGGCTGTTAGGGGCTTGCTGGTGAAAAAGCTAGTAAGGGCAAACGAAATAAAAAAGTAGATCAAAAGTTTGAGGATAAAACAAAAAATAATTACTATTGAAGAATGAAAAGCAAACGCAAATATGAATCTAGTTATTTTCAAAAAGAGAGCCTCAGGGCATTCATATATAAAGGAAATAACCGAACATGTTCATAAACACAAATGTTATGGGCAAGGTTAAGAAGCAACACCGAAAAATTCTACATAATTTCAAAGCAACGTCACGATTTGACCGAGTGACTATATATAATTGTGATTCAATATAAAAACTGATGAAGAAAATAATAAATAAATTAATCAGATTTTATCAAAAAACTGCACCTGCAAGAATTAGACAATCATGCCGTTTTGAACCTTCTTGTTCTGAATACATGATTTTAGCAATTGAGAAGTATGGCGTTTTTAGTGGAGTTTCAAAAGGACTCAATAGACTTGGACGGTGCAAAATACCTAACGGAGGGATAGATAATCCATAAATATTTAATCAATTAAACATTTTAAACAAAAAACAATGTCAAATTTCACTTACAAATGCGTTTCAGTACCATCAGTTATAGAAACTGGTAAAAAAGGAAAAGATTTACATGCTTACGCAGTAAGCACTTATGAAAAAATTATCAATGA
>JBJXGB010000036.1:0-15700 GCA_046152935.1 Cytophagales bacterium | reverse complement strand
CCATTTACAAGGGCTGTGACTTTTATTTCGACTCCAGCATCAATAAAACTACTATCAGATGAGGCTTCGTAAACTACTCCGTCAATTGCAATTTTTCCAAATGGCTTTAATACCGTTTTGGTAATTCCCATTTGTCCAACAAGGCTATTGTCAACTCCCGCCACAATAGTCATAGGTTTAATATCAGTGCCAGTAAGGGATATCTTTTTGAAATATTTACTTTGCATCAGTGCTTTTGAGCCTACAATTATCAATACAAAACTGGATATAAACCCTACCAAAACAGGCCACAATGCGTTGAAAAGCTGTCTGTTTGATACATAATCAAAATCTAGGCTTTTGTTGTTGAGCATAATCAAAATCAGCGAGCCAAATAAACAAACAATGCCAGCTATGCCTACTACGCCAAAACCTGGAATCACAAAGATTTCAAGCCCAAGCAAAATAAAGCCAACAAAAAATACGCCTATTTCCCAATATTCTGCCAGTCCATTGAGGTAATACGGCACGAAATATAGAATGGCTGCTAAAATGGCGGCAAAAAGCGGAAAACCGATGCCTGGTGTTTGCAATTCAAAATAGATCCCACCAATAATAATAAGGATCAAAATGCCACTGATGGCTGGATTGATAAAAAAAGAAATAATGTTTTCACTAGTCGAAGTTTTGTATCTGATTATCTCGGCACTATTTAGCATATTTCTTTCTAATATTTCTTCAATTGAATTTAATTTAGCTTCGCAAAATCCATATTTTAGTGCCTCTATAGTGGTGAATGTCAGCACTTTACCATTTTTTTTAATAGTGCTATCTAGTTGAATATCTGGATCTACAAATGCCTCTGCAATAGTTGCATCACGTTTATTAGATTCGGCTGTCGATCGCATGAGCGATCGCATGTAACTTTGGTATTTTTCTGGAACTGGCATGCCGTCATTTCCACTTACAACAGTTGCGGCTCCAATACTCGAGCCATTTGCCATATAAATACTGTCGCAAGCGATAGAAATCAGAGCTCCGGCAGAAGCCGCATTTTTATTGATAAAAACGAAAATTGGTCTTGGATAATCTAGTAACAAAGTCCTTATTTTATCTGCATCATCGACAGTACCACCAAAAGTATTGAGTTCCAGCACCAAGATATCGGCTTTTGCCTCTGTAGCAGCATCCAAGGCTAGTTTTGTGTAACGACTCGTTCGTGGGTCGATCTCCGATTTTATTTCAAATACAAATACCTTTTTTTCTTTGGCAAAGCCAAAATTCAAGCAAATGAAGGCAAATAAACAAGCAGCTAAACGCATAATTAGTATCTTTTTCACAATGTAATTAAAAAATTCAATCCTATTAACTCTTATTTATGGCTGAAAGCAATACGCCAATCACAACTAAGAATGTACCGGCAATTTGTATCGCTTGAACTGGCTCGTTCAATACTAAATTCGCCAAAATAATCGTCCAAACTGGGCCAATGGTGGCCGTGATCGCGCTATTTTTAGCTCCAATTAGCTTCATGCCAGCTGTGGCTAGAAATGACGGTATTACGGTGCCGAAAAAAGCCAAAATAAGGGCAAGAATATAGAATTTTGTGGAATAATTGAACAAATTGCGCAATGAATTTGTGAATAAATAGTGAATAACAACGCACACAGTCGAAACCAACATTACCCAAGAGGTGAAAATAATAGTACCAAATTTGTGAATTAGTTTTTCACTAAAAACCATGTAAATTGCATACGTTAATGCACTCAATGCTACAAAACCCATGCCTACGTAAGCGGCTTTTTTATAGGTGTTTACATCGTGTAGCACCACCAACAATACTCCCAAATAAGTAAGCAATAATGATATCCACGTAAACCATTTTATTTCCTTTTTTAGTATGAAAAAAGCCAATAATGCTACAAAAGTTGGATAAATGAATAGAATCAATCGTTCTAAGCCTGCTGAGATAGTTTCTAAGCCATAAAAATCGAATAAACTCGAAAAATAGTAGCCCACGATGCCCAATAATATGAGTAAGCTTATGTCGTTTTGAGTGACATTGTTTGCCTTTGGAATAGGTTTAAATGCGAAAAACAGATAAAATGGGGCTGCAAAAATCATTCTAAATGTAAGTACCGAAAGCGCGTCAACTCCCTCATTATAAGCCAGTTTAATTACTACTCCTTTTGATGAAAAAAGAAAAGCACCTATCAAAACATAGATAAATCCTATCCAAGGTAGATTTTGTATTATTTTTTTGAGTTTTTCCATTCTGAACTCCAAAAGTATATATTTACAAGCTTTTTTACTTTAAAATCCGAAAATGAAAATCAGAGAAATATTAAACGCATCTGTAATTGTGGCTGCTTTGGGCTATTTTGTAGATGTGTATGATTTGGTGCTTTTTTTAATTGTTGGCAAAAAAAGCCTTTTTGACATCGGCATCGTGCCAGAACAAATAGTGGAGCAATTTCAAAATTTACTGAATGTGCAAATGATTGGAATGCTATGCGGTGGGCTCTTTTTTGGTATTTTAGGAGATAAAAAGGGACGTTTATCAGTTTTATACGGATCAATTATCACGTACTCGATTGCAAATATTGCCAATGGCTTTGTAACAAATATCGAAACTTATACCGTATTGAGATTTATTGCTGGCTTTGGCTTGGCAGGTGAATTGGGTGCTGGTATCACGTTGGTATCAGAGGTGATGGATAAAGAGAAAAGAGGCTATGGTACCATGCTAGTAGCGTCAATTGGGGTTACTGGCGCTGTGGTAGCAGGTTTGGTAAGCCAAATTGGTTGGCAAACTGCGTATTTTATAGGTGGTGGATTGGGTTTGTCGTTGCTTTTATTGAGAATTGGTGTCTTCGAGTCTGGCATGTTTCACAAAACAAAATCTGAAACCATAATAAAAGGAAATTTTTTTATGCTTTTCTCCTCCAAAGAAAGAGCTATGAAATACATCAACTGCATACTTATTGGGCTTCCAGTTTGGTTTATTATTGGTATTTTGGTTGGTTTATCGCCCGTTTTTGCTCAAAAGCTTGGGATAATAGGCAAAGTAGAGGATGCCAATAGTGTAATGCTTTGCTATTCAGGTTTGGTTTTTGGCGATTTGCTGAGTGGTTGGCTCAGTAATATGATACGAAGTAGAAAAAAAGTTTTTGCTTTTTTCTATGTTTTGTGTGTTGCTTCAGTGGCTTTGTATCTCAATTTGAATGGTGTTGATATGGTAATTTTCAATATCACCTTGTTTCTTTTGGGCTTTTCGGTGGGCTTTTGGGCTATTTTTGTCACAGTTGCATCGGAGCAATTTGGCACAAACTTGAGGGCAACGGTTACTACCACAGTGCCAAATTTTGTGCGTGGCTCGTTGGTTTTGCTAGTGATTTTATTCAAATACTTCACCAAAACACTAGGAATTGACCTTATTTCAGCCACTGCATTGGTTGGCACGCTTGTTTTTGCAGTCTCAATTATTTCATTATATTTCCTTCCAGAAACCTTTGCAAAAGATTTAGATTATGTTGAAAAATAAAAAAGGGAAACATTTCTATTTCCCTTTTCCGATTTCAACTTTCGTAAAATTTAATCATCAAAACCTTCGTTAAAGAAATCTTTCCATGTTAATTTGTGGAAGTTTACAATTTTCTGAAGGCTTAGAAAAGTGATGTTGCTGCCTTTTTCGTAGCGTGCATATTGTGCTCTTGGTATTTGACACTCGTATGAGAAAGTTTCTTGGCTTGAGTAGCCAGCTTTTATTCTCAGGCTTCTGATTCTAGTACCAAGTTTTTTCAGAAATTCTTTGTCTTGTTCTTTTGTTTTCATTGTATTTAAGAGTTTTGTTGTTAAAATATTTGATGGTCAGTCTTGTGGTTGAGTCCAAAATTAGCAAAGTATTTATTTACTTTTAAAAGACTTCTACAAATAAATGTGTAACGAATATAGTACAATTTCTTTTAAATATCGATATAGAAATACCTAACTAATCGATGGGATATATAAATTATTAGACAAAATGCTTAATTTATCAGACAAGAACACAAAAGTAGAAATACAGGAAGATCGCCTGTATTCTATAAAATTAGTAAACTCTTCAAAAAACAGCCAATTGATTGTGAGCTGGTTGAGTGGTATTTTCATTGCTCTATTTCTATCGCTTTTTTTGCCTTGGCAACAAAATATTGAAGGAAGCGGAGCTGTCACGGCCTTTAGCCCTAGAGAGCGGCCGCAAACAATTCAAACCCTTATAGCTGGTAGAATTGAAAAATGGTATGTACAAGAGGGACAACATGTAGATCTTGGCGATACGATAGCTCGAATTTCGGAAATCAAAGAGAAATTTATGGATCCGCAATTGATTGGGCGTTTGAAAGACCAAGTAAATGCCAAGGAAAGTTCTATTAATTCGAAAAAGCAAAAGGTGCAAGCTTTAGAAAATCAAATAAGAGCCATAAGGCAATCTCTTGGTTTTAGCATTTCAAAGGCTAAAAATAAACTTCAGCAGGCAGGTCTTTACATCACTATCGATTCTGCTACCCTTATTTCTGCCACTATGGACAAGGAAATTACCTACAAACAGCTTGAAAGGCAGCAAAAATTATTTGAACAAGGTCTTGTTTCGCTCACTAATCTTGAACAACGCAATTTGAAATACCAAGAGTCGAATGCCAAATACATAGCTTCTTTCAATAAATACAATGCCACTAAAAACGACATGCTCAATGCTGAAATAGAACTAAATTCTGTTTTAGCAGAATATACAGATAAAATTTCTAAAGCAGAATCTGATAAAAATAATACAGAAGCAGATGCTTTTGAATCGCAAGCCATGTTGGCAAAGCTGCGAATCGAGCTCTCAAATATGGAAATTAGAAATAATTACTACATTATTCGTGCTCCGCAAGATGGCAATATCATCCGTGCATCGAAACAGGGTATAGGTGAAACTGTGAAGGAAGGTGAAGAAGTGTGTACAATCATGCCAAGCAATTCGGAATTGGCTGTTGAATTGTACATAAAACCAATGGATTTGCCTTTGGTTTACATTGGGTGCCCAGTAAGAATTCAGTTTGATGGCTGGCCTGCAGTCGTTTTTGCTGGTTGGCCAGGTGCTTCTGTTGGTACTTTTGGGGGAAAAATAAAGGTGATTGATCGTGTGAATAGCAATAATGGCAAATATAGGGTGTTGATTACCCGCGACAACAGCGATAAACCTTGGCCTTCGCAAGTGAGAATGGGTTCTGGCGTCTTGGGTTGGACCATGCTAAATAATGTAGTACTTGGCTACGAAATTTGGCGACAATTCAATGGTTTTCCACCCGACTTTTCAAAGACAAATAATGTTTACACCAAAAAGAAGAAAAAGTTTGAAACCAAAAAAGAAGATGACGGTGATGACTAACATTTCAATTACAGTAATTTAAAGTCAAAATAATCATAAAACATTTGAAAGTGAGATTAAAGTATTTTTTTGTACTGCTGCTACTATGGTTTCCGTATCTTAGCCATTCACAAGTTTTGAAAGACGATTTTTCTTTGCAAGAACTATACCGTTCTATGCTTCAAAACCATCCAGTAGTGAAGCAAGCGCAACTTTTGAGCGAACAAGCTAAGCAAGAGATTTTAATGGCTAGAGGTGCAGGCTTCGATCCAAAATTGCAATCTACTTGGGATAAAAAATCTTTTGACGGAAAAGATTACTTCAATATTTGGCAAAATTCTCTCAAAATTCCTACTTGGTTTGGCGTAGAATTTAAGGCTGGATACGAGGAAATTTATGGCATCTACGTAAATCCAGAACGTACGATACCTACAAATGGGCAATCGTACATTGGAGTAAGTGTTCCTCTTGGGCAAGGTTTGTTCATTGACAGTCGCAGAGCCACCTTGCGATTGGCTCAACAAGCCAGAAATATCAATGAAGCTGAAAAAATCAAGATGATTAATAAAGTGCTTTATGAAGCTGCCAAAGATTATTGGGAGTGGTATTTTAAGTATTTTCGTTACAAAAATCTTCAAAATGGCTACAATTTGGCACTCGAACGCTACAGTTTTGTAAAAAGTAGGGTATTGATTGGCGAAGAGGCTTCAATAGATTCGACAGAGGCGCTCATTCTACTCCAGACCAGGTATATTACCTTTAGTGCTGCACAGATGGAATGGCAAAATGCTGCCATTATGCTTTCAAATCATATTTGGGGCGATGAAAACACCCCTTTGGAACTGGATACTACCACTATTCCGCAATCGATTATTTTTCCTTTAGAAATAGTAAGCAATGAAGAATATGCAGCCTTGGGTGAATTTGCGAAAAAAAATCACCCAGAAATATTAAAAATAAACTTTAAAATAAACCAGTTAAATATAGAGCGAAGGCTGGCACTGGAAAGCATAAAACCAACTGTAAATTTAAGCTACAATTTGTTGCAGGCTGGTCAAAACCCTGTTGCCAATTACGATTCTAAGTATTTTCAAAATAATTACAAGGCTGGGGTTGATGTAAACTTCCCTTTGCTTTGGCGTAAGGAAAGAGGGAAACTAAATCTTACGAAAGCCAAAATAAAATCGACAGAGTTTGAACGTGTTTTTACTTCACGTCAAATCCAAAACCAGTTGCAAAGTTTTTACAATGAGCTGAAAAATACTGAAATGCTGCTCTTAACACAATCTCGATTGGTAAATAACTACACAATTTTGCGACAAGGAGAGTATGAAAAGTTCAAAAATGGAGAAAGTTCATTGTTTTTAGTTAATTCTCGAGAAACAAGTTTGATAGATTCGCAAATAAAACTAGCAGAAATGGAAAGTAAATACCAGAAAAGCAAGGCTTCTTTGTATTGGTCGGCTGGGAAAACAGAGGCTGAATAAGTATATTTTATTACTCAATTGCCTGCCTTTCATGACAAATGTGAAACACAGTTGGCTTCTACTAGCTCTAATTTGCCATCTTTCAAGCCCAAGATATATAAACAAAGATTGGAGTGTTCGAAAGTATCCATTTCGGTAAGACTTTTGCCCATGATGTGGCAAAGTAGTATGCGCATTGCCCGACCATGCATACAAATAATAATCGTTTTTTCTTCATGGCGAGTGAGGATTTCTTCCATCACGGGCTGCTGACGTTCAGCTACTTGGTTTGGACTTTCGCCTCCTCCAATTTGCAAATCTAAATTTCCATTTGCCCAAGCGGTCGATACTTCCACAAAATAATTGTGCATCTCGGCATTAGAAGCGATGCCATCTTGATCGCCCCAGCTTATCTCATTAAATCCACTAAATGCCTCGTGTTGGGTGCCCAAATCGATGAATGACTGCACAGACTGTACAGTTCGCTTCAATTTTGAAGTATAAATCTTATCAAACGGAATGTGTTTATAAGCTTCGAAAAACTTTTTAGCTTGTATTTGCCCGTTTTCGTTCAAATCAGAATCGATTCCGCTACCTTGTACAATGCCTTTTAAGTTGTATTCAGTTTGTCCATGGCGAATCAAATAAATTGTTTTTGAGTATTGAGCCATTTTTTTAGTTTACGTTGGTGAAGTGTTGGGTGGCAGGCATCAGGTACTAGGTGTCAGTTTTTTGGTGTCGGTCAGTAGAGCTAGTAAGAAATATTATTAATACCTAGACTTCGACATGAAAGTTACCTGAAATTTGAATATTTATCTAAACGCAACCTATCGCCAAATACTTGATCCCTTTTCAATCTTTTTTAATTCAGTATTTCTGCTAATTTCTGCTCCAATTCTGCTCCACGTAAGTTTCTAGCCAGTATTTTTCCTTCTTGGTCGAGCAAATATGTTTGTGGAATTTCTTCAATGCTATACAAAGTAGCAAAGTCAGATTCCCAGCCTTTCAAATCAGAAATATGTTGCCATTTCAAACCATCGGCCATGATCGCATTTTTCCATTTTGTACCGTCATCATCGAGAGATACCCCTAAAATTTCGAAGTTTTTGGCATTGTATTTTTCATAAAGCTTTACCACATTTGGGTTTTCCCTTCTACAAGGTATGCACCATGAAGCCCAAAAATCTATCAAAACGAATTTTCCTTTAAAATCTGCAAGACTTACTTTTCTGCCATCGGGTGTATTGCCTGTAAAATCGGGTGCGATTCCCCCAATTTTTATGTTTTTCATTTTTTCGATACCATCTACAAATTCTTTAATGATGGAATTGTCGATAAATGGACGCAAAGAAGTGGAAAGCGTATCCAAAAAATCAATATTTGATTTTGGGTCTAATAAACTTGCCGCATAAACAGAAACAATTGATTTGTCATTGCTTTTAATGGCTTGTTTAATGGCATTTTCAGAAGCTGCGTTGGTCGTACCATATCCGCTCTCAATTTGGGAAAGCAAATTGGCATCTTTCAGATTCTCCGCTAGAATATACTGTTGATTGAGCGAGTCTATTTTTTTTCTAAATTTTTGCTGAATGGCAGCTATTTCTTCAAAGTTATTGTTTAAAACAGATCCTGTTATTTCAAACAGTGGCAAATTTTCATTTCCTTTTATACTTAATTGAATTTGGGAATTGTCAAGAGCAAACACCGTAGCTCCTTTTTCTTTCAATTCCACCCTGTAAAAGCCCACTTCAGGCAATTTTCCTTTAAATTCAAATGCAACTTTGCCTTTTAAATTTACAGAATCAATCTTTTTGATGTTGTTTCCAATAATTTGTTGCAAATACAACATACTATCGCTTGCAAAAGCAATCGTACCTTTGATAAAATAATTGCCTTCTGCTGAAGTTTGAGTTTCCTTGTCTTTATCGCAAGAAAACGTTAAAAAAAGGATGGATAAAAGTAGGCTGCACTTCAATTGTTTCATAATCGTCAGTTTTTTTGAATCCTACCTTGCTCTGTAGATAGGAAAGAGAATAATAAAGCACAAAACTAACATTTATCATCAATAGAGGTTATGATTAGAATGTTTTATTACAAATCTCTGTTACATAGAACGAATGAACTATATTTACCATCCACAGATAGGCAACCACAATTCAACTACAAATAATGTCAACTTTAGTATCTAAAAAATTATTTATTGTAAATCCGATTTCGGGAGGCAAAGACAAATCGTTTTTACCAACATTGTTAAAAAAAGAGTTAAAAGATGCACATTACGAACTTATTTACACCAACGGTCCAGAGCATGCCACCTCGATTGCTGTGGATGGTATCAAAAGGGGATTTACTGATTTTATTGCCGTAGGAGGCGATGGGACGGTAAATGAAGTAGCAAAAGCCTTGATAGGGACAGAATTTAATATGGGAATATTGCCGCAAGGTTCTGGAAATGGCTTGGCAAGGCACAATAAGATACCAATGCAAATGGCAGGAGCAGTGCGATTGCTCAACAACCCAAATGTGAAGCGAATAGATACGTGCAAATTAAACAATATGCCATTCATCAATGCCTCTGGTGTAGGCTTTGATGCCCATATTGGCAAACTTTTTTCGGAAAATAAACACGGTAAAAGAGGTTTCTCTACCTATTTTAATATGACAGTAAACGAGTTTAAAAATTATAAATCACAAAACTATGCCATTACTGCCGATGGTGTAAAACTCGATAATAATGCTTTTCTGATCACTTTTGCCAATTCTTCGCAATATGGAAACAATGCTTTCATCGCTCCATCTGCAAGCATGACAGACGGAATGATTGATTTGTGCATCATGAAGCCATTTCCGCCATTGAATATTATCGAATTGGGTTTTAAGCTCTTTACTGGTGGTATAAATGATTCGATGTATGTAGAATCTGTGAAAGCCAAAGTGATAACTGTGCATCGTGAATCTGCTGGCGATATTCATTTGGATGGCGAGCCATTTCAATCTGGCAGAGACATTACAGTAGAAATAGTTCCGAATAGCCTCAATTTGCTTATTTTGGGTGATAATTGAGGGTTTTTCGTGCAATAGAATGTTTTTTGGCGTAGGTCAATTTATCGGCTTCACGATCAGTTACTTTTTATTTCCATTTAGAATTCAAATTGGCAAAGTTGTTTTGCTGGTATCAACTTCTACTTTACACTCATACAATTGAAAGTACTTTTTACATATCTGGTAGCATTTTCTGGAAATGGAGGAATTCAGAAATTCAATCGATGTTTTATAAAGGCATTGCACGATTTGCACAATCAAAAAGCCATCCAATTATCTATTTCTTCGCCCTACGACAGCAATATTGATGAAAAATACATAGAGAAGTCCTTGTTTATCAATGGGTTAAATAAATTTTTTTTCTTCCTTAGCACCTTAATTTCTTCGTTTAACTTTGATGTTGTCATCTTGGGACACATTAATTTGGCTTCGCTCGGCTGGACAATAAAATTATTATTTCCGCAAAAAAAGGTCATTTTAATTACACACGGCATTGAAGTATGGCGACCACTTTCATTTTTCGGCCGTGCAATTTTGGAAAATTGCGATTCGATTTTAGCTGTGAGCCAATTTACCAAAGACGTGATTTCTAAGAATCATTCCATTGATCCTCTAAAAATTGTTGTTTTTCACAACACCATAGATCCATTTTTAAAATTACCATCTACATTTACTAAACCAAAATATTTGATCGATAGATATGGAATAAAGCCGAATAATAAGGTGCTAGTAACTATTGCAAGGCTCTCATCTTCAGAGCTTTACAAAGGCTACGATTTGGTAATTGATGTGTTGGGAAAGCTAACAGACTTAAATCTTATTTATTTGATTGGCGGCAAATACGATGAAGCAGAAAAACAACGAATTAACCTAATGATCAAAACACATCAGTTGGAAAAAAATGTTTTCTTAACTGGCTATGTTAATGATTTAGAATTAACAGATCACTATTTATTAGCCGATTTGTTTATTATGCCAAGTAAGAAAGAAGGCTTTGGTATTGTGTTTATCGAAGCCATGGCATGTGGTTTGAAAGTGATAGCAGGGAATAAAGATGGCAGCGTAGATGCTCTTAGAAACGGTGAATTAGGCTATTTGATCAATCCTGATAGCAAGGAAGAAATTGAAACAGCAATATTTAAAGCATTTGAAAATCCATTATCTGCGTGGGATAAAACAATTCTGCAACAAAAGGTTATAGAGTATTTTGGCTTCGATGCCTATAAAAAAAGATTAGCAAACGTATTAGAGTCCCTATAAATGCAACTGATTCAATATCCTTCAAGAAACGATTGGAGATCAATACTTCAAAGACCAATAAAAAGCTTTGAAGCGATTGAAAAAGAAGTAATTCCCGTGTTAAAGGCTGTGAAACATGGCGGAGACAAAGCGCTATTTGAATTGACAGAAAAATTCGATCAAGTAAAGATTGATTCCCTAATAGTAACAAATGCAGAAATAGTAGCGGCTTCAAACCAAATAAGTGACGAACTTAAAAAGGCTCTAGCAATTGCATACGATAATATTTATAAATTTCACTTTGCACAAAAGACACCAATTGAAAAAAGTGAGACCATGCCCGGTGTTGTATGTTGGCGAAAAAGTGTTGGCATTCAAAAAGTTGGTTTTTATATTCCAGGAGGTACGGCACCATTGTTTTCAACGATATTAATGTTGGCAATACCTGCAAAAATAGCTGACTGCGCAGAGATGATACTTTGCACGCCACCAGATAAAAATGGTGATATTCATCCTGCAATTTTGTATGCAGCTCAATTATGTGGCGTTGCAAAAATCTTCAAAGTGGGTGGTAGTCAGGCTATTGCAGCGATGGCCTATGGTACAGAGAGCATTCCTCAAGTGTATAAAATATTTGGACCAGGAAATCAGTATGTGATGGCGGCCAAGCAATTGGTAAATAAAGATGGAATTGCGATAGATATGCCTGCTGGTCCTTCGGAGGTAGCTATTTTTGCCGATGAATCAGCCAATCCTTCTTTTGTGGCAGCCGATTTGCTTTCGCAAGCCGAGCATGGTGCAGATAGCCAGGTGATCTTGGTAAGCACAGATATTGGTTTGATAAATGAAACGATTATTGAAACTGAAAAGCAGCTTTTAAGCTTACCCAGAGTGAATTTTGCAAGCAAGGCGTTGGAAAATAGCAAGGCTATTTTGGTAAAAGATGATGAAGAGGCAATAGAAATTATCAATGCCTATGCTCCGGAGCATTTGATTATTTCCACAAGAAATGACGAATTGATCGGTGACAAAATAGTAAATGCAGGTTCTATCTTTTTAGGAAAATATACGCCTGAAGCTGCTGGTGACTATGCTTCTGGCACAAACCATACATTGCCTACCAATGGCTACGCTACTGCCTACAGTGGCGTTTCGCTCGACACGTTTTACAAAAAAATTACCTTTCAATCGATAAGCGAAGAGGGGTTAAAAAATATTGGACCCACAATTGAAACTTTGGCTGCTAACGAAATGCTCGATGCACATAAAAATGCAGTGACAATTAGATTGGAGAGTCTGAAAAACAAGATTTAGGCATAATTTACAACTTATAGGGCAAAAAAGGCGATGTATCTGCGCCATATTTGTGCAATTCCCTAATAATCGAAGAGCTTATTGAAGCAAATTCTGGCGATGTTATTAAAAAAACGGTTTCTAAATTCTGATTAAGATGTCGATTTACCTGCGAAATACCATTTTCATATTCGAAATCGGTTGTATTCCTAAGCCCTCTAAGCAAAAAATGGGCTCCTTTTTTTTTGGCAAATTCAGAAGTTAGTTCATTATAAATAACTACAGATACTTCTTTTCTGTCAGCAAAGAGATCATTGATTTTAGAAACCATCAATTCTACTTCAAAATATCTTTTCTTGGTTGTATTGTGCCCAACAGCAATTACAATTTCATCAAAAAGTGTTAGTCCACGAACCACAATATCGAAATGACCATTTGTGAAAGGGTCGAATGAGCCAGGAAATAGGGCTATACGTTTCAATTTTCTTAAATTAAGGTTTAAATAATCATCCCTGCACCTACTGTTTCATTTGTAAATTCATCGATCAAAATCACACTTCCAGTATTTCTGTTTTTACTATATGAATCGTAAAATAATGGCGAAGAAGTCTTGATCATTATTTTGCCAATTTCATTTACACCAATACTTTTATCGTCTTCTATTTTATCTAAAGTGTTGATATTCAACTTATAATCGATCGATTTTACAATGCATTTGGCCTCTTTGGTAGTATGGCGAATCAGATATTTGCCATTGGGTTGCAATTTCTTTTCGGTAAGCCAACAAACCATCAACTCAATTTCCTGACCCGATTTTGGCAAATCATTTGACCTAACAAGCATATCTCCTCTACTTATATCAATCTCATCCTCCAATGTCATGCAAACAGAAGATGGTGCAAATGCTTGCCTTATGGATTTATCTGAGAAATCAATTGACTTTATTTTCGATTTCAAACCCGAATTCATTGCTATTATTTCATCTCCTACATTAAAAACACCACTATCAATTCTGCCAGCGTAGCCTCTATAATCATGAAACTGAGTCGATTGTGGCCTTACTACATATTGGACCGGAAAACGACTATCTTCAAGATTTACATCGTTATCGATATTGACAGTTTCCAGCGTTTCAATCAATGTTTGGCCAGTATACCAAGTGGTTTTTTCTGATCTATCTACCACATTATCGCCCAGAAGTGCTGAAATTGGAATAAAATGAACGTCATTAATCTCTAGTTTATCTGCAAATGCCTTGTATTCAGCTTTGATATTTTCAAAAACAGATTGGTCAAATTCTACCAAATCCATTTTATTTACGCACACAACAATATGCTTGATTTTCAGAAGCGAAGCAATAATTGAATGGCGAAATGTCTGTTCGATTACACCTTTTCTAGCGTCTATTAATATGATAGCCAAATTGGCTGTAGATGCACCCGTAACCATGTTTCGGGTATATTGGATGTGGCCTGGCGTATCGGCAATGATGAATTTTCTTTTGGGCGTAGCAAAATATCTGTAAGCCACATCTATGGTTATTCCTTGCGCTCTTTCATCTCTTAATCCATCAGTAAGTAGAGATAAATCTACATATTCATTGCCTTTTCGCTTGCTTGTGGCCTCAATGGCTTCTAATTGATCTGCAAATATTGATTTTGTATCAAATAATAATCTTCCTATTAATGTGCTTTTTCCATCATCTACGCTGCCTGCGGTTGTAAATCGCAGCAAATCCATATCCAAATAATTGTTCATGCTTTTGGTTTTCGTTCTATTTTTGTGCAAATATAGTTTACACTTTAGAGATTCAGGTTCTGAGATGGTAGTTTTTTACGCAATCTCAAATTATCACATAATAAGCAGTTAGAAAATGGGTTTGTTTGACAAATTACTTGGTGGAAATGAGGAAAAATGGCGATGGTTTCAGGTTTTTGAGTCTGAAGCTGATGCCATTAAAAATATACCTTTAAACAAAGCGGTTCTTGTGCAGATTGAAGAACGAAAAATCTGCCTAACGCGAACCAACAAAGGCTATTTTGCGGTGCAAGATGCATGCCCACATCTTGGCATTTCGCTCTCAAAAGGGAATTGTAATGTTTTTGGTGAAATTGTCTGTCCTTGGCATGGGTACAGATTTGATTTACAGTTGGGCCATGAAACTTCAGGTCAAGGAACAGGCCTAGGCGTGGATATTTTTAAGGTTGAACTTAGAGAAACAGGGTTGTATATTGGGGTAGTTTAGATTTTTGAATTTAATTCTTGTGAGTATTTCCTTCTTTCTTTGTGCCACAATAAGTTGGCAATAGAAACTGCAAGAAGTTGTGAGCTCAAAAACGGGACATGGCTCGATTTCAAAAAAACGATCTTTGATCTTCTTAAACAACGGCTACTGGTTTTCACCAACCTATTTTATAGACTTTTATTTTTTTGTTTTTAGAGGAAACTCCAGACACCACATCAAACCAACAAATACGAAAAAACACCCGACAGCAATAAAAAATAATCTTTATATTTACTTATTATGAAATTCAAAGAAATCATCACGATGATAGAGAATGATGGTTGGATGCAAGTAAGGCAAAAAGGAAGCCATAGGCAATTTAAACACCCTACAAAAGCAGGATTGGTAACCATAGCAGCCCATAAACTATCGGACGAGATAGCGCAAGGCACATTAAATAGTATATTAACGCAAGCAAAACTAAAGTAGCATGGTAAAATATTTGGTAGTATTTGAGAAAACAAGCACAGGATATTCGGTATATGTGCCCGATTTGCCAGGTGTAGTCGCTTCGGGAGATACGAAATTAATGGCAGAGCAACATATTTTTGAAGCCATTACATTCCATCTCGAGGGGCTTAAGGAAGAAAATTTGCCCTTTCCTTTCGGTGAAACTGAAAGCGAAGTTATGGTTCTTGCTATGTAGATTCGTGCCCATGGGTATGTAAAATAAACTGTGTCAGATCCTCTTATTCTCGCCTGTGTTGGTGTTTTCACCAACGCACACTATAGTTTTTGTTTTCTCGGTCTGTCCCCAGACAGATCGAAACATCTTGTTGTTCTACCGTTGGACAGACCAAGGTTTGTCAACTTGCCTTGGTGTTTTCACATACGCACACTATGATTTCTAACGCCTTGGTTCGTGTGCTCACGAATCAACAGTAGCGATTATACATCCCGAACATAGATGTCTTAGCCTTGGTTTGTGTCTTCACACAACGAAGTTGTGATCCCTTGAAAAACGGGACAAGTCTTGCTTTCAAAAAAACGATCTTTGATCTTCTTAAA
>JBJXGB010000027.1:0-20323 GCA_046152935.1 Cytophagales bacterium | reverse complement strand
ACTCTTTAGTAGTAATCAAAAATGTGAAAGCTGAAATTTGCGATAATTGTGGCGAATATTATCTTGATGAAGCTACTGCCATAGAAATAAATGCAAAAGCAGAACGAGAGATGGCGAGTAGAGAAGTAGAGGTTTTTAATTTAGAAATATATAAATTAACAGTATCATGAATTCTTATGCACAAACTGCACAAGCTTATTTTTTAATTTATCGAGCACTACCCGATGAAGTAAAAAAAGAGGTGCAGGCATTGATAAAAAGTGATTACGAAGATTTGAGTGCGGATGATCTTTATAAAATGTCCATCACTTCATTTGAAGAAATTTGGAACGCACCTGAAAACGACCATTGGGATGACTTTTTTGCTAATCGAAATAAAAATGTATAAACAAGGCGATATAATCGAAGTTTGGTTTCCGTTTTCAGATTTCCCAATGAAAGGAAAGATCAGACCAGCCATCATTATTAGCAATGAACTTTCAAACGCAATTGACAATGACGTATTAGTAGCACCCATTACGTCTAAAATTAGAGAGAACGAATTTTCCTTTTTGCTTCAAGATGAATATTTAACAATAAGTCTACCTAAAAATTCTGAAATAAGATGCAATAAGATGGCAACCATTAGAATTTCAAACATTATCAGCAAATTTTCATTTCTAAAAGAAGAGCGACAATCGGAACTTATCGATCGGATTTACAAAAGCATTAAAAAATAAATGGTAAAAATAGGAAACATAGAATTAGGCGAATTTCCATTGCTTTTGGCCCCGATGGAAGACGTGAGCGATCCGCCTTTCAGAATCGTGTGCAAAGAAAATGGGGCAGATATGATGTATACCGAATTTATCAGTTCGGAGGGATTGATAAGAAATGCCACAAAAAGCATGCATAAACTGGATATTTACCCAGAGGAACGCCCCATTGGCATACAAATATTTGGCGATAAAGTAGAAGTAATGCGCGATGCTGCCAAAATTGCCAACGATGCCGGGCCAGAATTGGTTGATATTAATTTTGGTTGTCCCGTCAAAAATGTGGCTTGCAAAGGTGCTGGAGCTGGTTTGTTGAGAGATTTACCAAAAATGCAAAAGATTACTGAAGAAATAGTGAAAATGTGCGACAGACCAGTGACAGTAAAAACTCGGCTAGGTTGGGATGAAAGCACGATCAATATTTTTGAATGTGTAAAACGTCTGCAAGATGTTGGCGTACAGGCACTTACCATCCACGCCCGCACTAGAGCCCAAATGTACAAAGGCGATGCAGACTGGAGCTACATTGCCAAAGTGAAAGAAATGCAAGATATTCACATTCCTATTTTTGGCAATGGTGATGTAGATACGCCCGAAAAAGCATGGGAATATCGCCAATTATATGGTATAGATGGCATAATGATTGGAAGAGGAGCCATTGGAAACCCTTGGATATTTCGGGAAGTAAAACACTATTTTGAATACAAAGAATTATTGGAAAGCCCCACTTTACAAGAAAGGGTAAACGCTTGCAAAAAGCATCTTACAAAATCAATAGAATGGAAAGGTGAAAAATTGGGTATTTTTGAAATGAGGAGACACTATACCAACTATTTCAAAGGCTTGCCCAATTTCAAAGACTATCGCATAAAGCTCGTGATGGAAGAAAATCCGATCACGCTTTTTGATTTGTTGGAAGAAATTACCGAAAAGTATGATTTAGAATTGGCCTAGTCTAATTGCTACATACCAAACTAACTAAGGAAATAGAATTTTTCACTTTTTACTAACATCCTATCTAAACCTATCATGCAACTCTGGTCAAAAGACATTAAAGTAAACGAAGCCATCGAACATTTTACAACAGGCAAAGACAGGGAATTGGATTTACTGTTGGCCAAATACGATGTTTTAGGCTCTATTGCTCACATTACAATGCTCCAAACCATTGATTTGGTTTCCAAAGATGAATTAAAACGCTTGAAGGAACAACTCATACTAATATATAAAAAAGCAGAAACACATACTTTTAGTATAGAAAATGGCGTAGAAGATGTGCATTCGCAAGTGGAATTTACCTTGACTGAGAAGCTGGGCGATATCGGAAAAAAAATCCATAGTGGTCGCTCAAGAAACGATCAAGTTCTTGTTGATTTAAAGCTCTTCATGCGAGACGAAATCGAGCTTTTGGTGCTTGATATTGAGGCTCTTTTCACGTTGCTCCAATTGCAAAGTGAAAAATATAAGGCTCATTTATTGCCTGGCTACACCCACTTTCAAGTAGCAATGCCTTCATCTTTTGGCGTGTGGTTTGGTGCATATGCAGAGGCTTTGGTCGATGATCTAAACTCATTATCAGGCACTTACAAGATAATCAACAAAAATCCTTTGGGATCGGCTGCTGGCTACGGAGCCTCTTTTCCTATCAACCGAACGCTTACAACCCAACTTTTAGGCTTTGAAACCTTGAATTACAATGTTGTTTACGCCCAAATGACACGTGGCAAAGCAGATTTTGCGGTAGCTTCTTCGCTCGCCAATGTTGCTTATACTTTGAATAAATTGGCCACCGATGCCGTTTTGTATGTTTGTCAAAACTTCAATTTTATCAGTTTTCCGGAAGAATTGATGGAGGGTTCCAGTATAATGCCTCATAAAAAAAACCCAGATGTATTTGAGTTGATTCGAGCAAAAACCAATAAAATAAAAGCTTTGCCAAATGATATTTTGCTTTTGACCACCAATATGCCATCTGGCTATCACCGCGATTGGCAAATTTTGAAAGAATATATTTTGCCTGCTTTTGATGAATTGAGAAGTTGCATCACCATGACGATCATAATGCTTTCGGCCGTAAAAGTGAAAGAAAATATAGTGTCAGATGAAAAATACACTTATATGTTTAGTGTAGAGCGAGTAAATGAATTGGTTCTCGAAGGCTTGCCTTTCAGAGATGCGTATAAAAAAGTGGGTGAAGAAATTAAGAGGGGCGAATTTAAGCCAAATTTATCCGTCAATCATACGCATGAAGGAAGTATTGGCAATCTTTGCAATGAAGAAATAAAAGAACTATTCCAAAAAGCAATAGAAAGTTTCGATTTTGAAACCAAGAAAAAAGCCATTGACAAACTTATTTCATAAAAAATACCCAAAAAAAGCTCCAGCAAGGGCTTTTTTTGGGTCAAGTTGACAACTAATCTTGTATAATTACTTTCACTTTATTGATCTCTTTTTCCTTCAGTGAATCTGTCAATTCACCATTGCCATAGTTATTTTTATTGTCTTTCACGGCATTGATGTAGTAAGGAATTGGCTCTAAATTCTTGAACGAAACCACACCCCTTTTATCAGTATAATGTTCATCTACTTTATTTTTTTCGGCTTTGTAGTCAGCTTCGCTTTTGAAAAGCCTCACTCTCACGCCCTCTTCCTCTTTCCCCAAATTATTCAAAATGGTAAGTTTCAATTGGGTCGTAATTAATTGAAACGACACTGTGAAAATAGAAATGCCAATAATCAGAAATAGTAATGCCTTTTTCATGGTTATAATTTATTAAAGTTATGGTGTAAATTTATTGGTATAGAATCCTAAAACAAATATTCTTCAAAATTTACTTTTTTAATTGAGCCAAGGTAAATGCTGTCATCGCACAACGAAAGCCAATGGTTGACGCTGAGGAATCTTCTGTCAAATACCTTCTTGTAAATGGCGAAAGCCAATAGGCATTATCACTCCAAGACCCGCCTTTGTAAACTCTGTACCGTTCATCGGCCAGGTATTCTTCAAAATTATTGGTTTCAGGATCGTATTTATCTTTTTCATCAGCATTCAATTCTTTGTTAAACTCAAATTGTTCGTAGTCAGATGGCAAATATTCGTACAGATCTTGCACCCATTCATTTACATTGCCAGCAATATTATACAAGCCCACATCATTTGGTGGGTACGAATAAATATATTCTGTATAAACCGCTCCATCATTTCGCATACCAGCTATTCCCGAATAATCGCCCCTTCCTCGCTTAAAATTCGCAAAAAAGTACCCTTGTTTCTTCGCATAAGGGTTTCTTGTGCCGCTTCCATCCCAAGGATAAATGCGTTTGTAGTAATCTTTTTCATCTACATAAGCATCCATGTAGCTAAAGGTAAGGGAAGCATATATCCATTCTGCCTCAGTCGGCAATCTATATTCTGGAAATTTTGGACGTTCTTTTTTAGCCTCTCCAGCCTGCGTTGGCGTTCGATAGCCTTCATCGACAAAAGTAGTATCATTCAGCTGGATTTTTTTGCCTGTGCCTTTCTTGGGTACAAAAGTGCCTACGTAGTCTTTTTTAAATGCTTTCGGGTCGGTTCTCCATTTGCAATATTCATTGGCTTGCAACCAAGATACACCTACTACTGGGTAAAAACGAAATGCTGGATGCCTCAAATAGTTTTCTACATAAAAATCGTTAAAAGAAAATTGACGCATCCACACGCCTGTATCGGGCAAGGCATTTACATAATCTTGCTCTCCATATTTGCGAATGTAAAATAAGTATTCAAGCCAATGCACATTTGCTATTTCGGCTTCGTCCATGTAAAAAGATTCGACAGTTGTTGAGTAGTTTCTTTTTTTAGTATGGGTAAATTCTGCTTCTTCAAATCCTATCAACGTTTTGCCACCTTCTACAAAAACCATGCTGGGACTCAAATTGGGCGGTACAATGGGTTGTCCAAAAATAGCATTGTCTGGATGAAAAGTAGTATCTGATTTGCCAAATTTCAATCCTGTTGTTGCACTTGCACTAGTGGCTTGCCCATTAGAATTATTATTTGATTTGAAGCAAGAAACCAAAAAAATAAGAGCAGAAAAAGTAAGTAAAAAAGATTTAATAATATTCACCTGTTGGCAAAATTACAATAGCAATATTTCGTTAATCAACTTGAGATACGAAAATAAACATAAAAAATGATATTTTGCAAGCCTTAACTAGTTGATAGCAAATGAGAAAGCTAAAAAACGAAGAATTAGATCGTAAATCAATGCAAGATTTTAAATCTTCTTTGAAAGTTCCTATAATAATTGTGCTTGATGATGTGCGAAGTATGAATAATATTGGATCTATTTTCAGAACTTCAGATGCTTTTTTGATAGAAAAAATTTATCTCTGTGGCATTACGGCCACTCCACCGCACCGAGAAATTCAAAAAACAGCTCTTGGTGCTACCGAATCGGTAGATTGGCAATATTTTGAGAATATTACTTTGGCAATAAATTCTCTTAAAGTTAATAATTACGAAGTTGTAGCAGTTGAGCAAACCACCAACTCGATTTATCTTGATTCATTTATTGCAGAAAAAGAAAAAAAATATGCCTTAATATTTGGTAATGAAGTAGATGGCGTAAGTGAAGAAGCCATAGCAATGTGCCAATACAGCCTAGAAATACCACAATTTGGCAGCAAGCATTCTTTCAATATCTCAGTTTCTGTTGGAATCGTTTTGTGGGATATTTTTACCAAATTAAATAAGAATTAAAGTAAATGATTCTATATTTGAATAAATACAATATTTTTGCTTAACGGAAAATGGCGACATCAGCATCAAAATATACGAAGCAAATACATATTATTGGCGATTTTCTGCTCATAAATTTTGCGTTTTTTGATGGGTATTTTCTGAAATTCGGCAATCTCAATATTTTTGAAGATGGTAGATACTTTCTATTTATTGTTTACTACAATATTGCTTGGTTGACGCTTGCAAACACACTAAAATCGTACGATTTTGTGCCAAATGCAGGTATTGAAAATCTTTTAAGAAAAATATTCCGCCTCTTCGGGTTTCATTTACTTGCTATATCAGTTTTTTGGGTGTTCATAAAAGGTTACTTCTTTTCTAGAGAACATCTTCTTACAGTCTACACCATATTATTTGTAACTATTTTGTCTTGGCGAATGACATTGTATTATTTCTTAAAACTGTACAGAAAACAATGGTTTAAGCTCAAAAATGCGTTGATTATAGGCTATGGAGAAACTTCGGTAGAACTCAGCAAGCTATTTTATGAACATCCAGAATATGGCTATAATTTTCTAGGCTTTTTACACGATAAGTCTTACCAATCGAAAGATATTATTGGTCGTATTTCCGATTTGCCAAGCATTGGCGAAAATATTGTAATTGATGAAATTTTCTGCTCGCTGCCCGATGTGCCAAATTTGAATATTGACGAATTGGCCGATTATGCTGATAATAATGTGATAAGGTTTAGAATATTGCCAGATTTCAGAAGCTTTACCAGCAGAAATATACTGATTGATCTCTTTGAACATATTCCATTGATTTCTTTCCGAAATTTACCTCAAGACGATGCTATGAATAGGGCGATAAAGCGTGCCTTTGACGTCTTTTTTTCGGCTTTGGTTATACTTTTATTGCTTTCTTGGCTTGTGCCTCTGATCGCTTTATTGATAAGATTGCAGTCGAGAGGACCGATATTTTTTCGCCAAAAACGGACAGGAAAAAGCAATGTAGATTTTTGGTGCTACAAATTTAGAAGCATGTACGTAAACAAAGAGTCTGATAAAGTCCAAGCTAGAAAAGGAGACGATCGCATTACGCCCATTGGTGCTTTTATCAGAAAAACAAGCATTGATGAACTTCCCCAATTTTTTAATGTCTTTTTGGGACACATGTCAGTAGTAGGGCCTCGACCACACATGCTTAGGCATACTGAAGAATATTCACAAATAATCAAAAAATACATGGTTAGGCATTTTGTAAAGCCTGGCATTACTGGTTTGGCACAAATACGCGGCTATAGGGGCGAGACCAGAGACACCAGCATGATGCAAGGCAGAATCAAATTTGATATTTTTTACATCGAAAACTGGTCGTTTTTTCTAGATTTAAAGATCATTTTTTATACAGTACGAAATGTTGTATTTGGCGAAGAAAATGCCAGGTAGCATGTTTTGCATTAATTGCTGCTAATGGGCAAGTTGCCTCTTCAATTTGCTAGCCATTCATAGAAATACTGGCTTTAAAGAAGCTTCAGCAAAAGTAATTTTCTAATCAATTGAATGATTTATTGGCATGTTTACCATTTTTTGCCTTTGGTTCGCTGTCAACATTTTTTTTCAGTTTTAATAATGGTATTATTTTAATTTAACTTCATGCTATTAAACAGTAAGTATTATCCCCAAATATAAAAAATTACATTAAATATAAATTTAGTTCATCTTTAGGTGGTAATCATATTTAAAGTGTTGAATTTTACTGTAATACGTTGGAATTAACTAAGTAGGGTTGCTTACCTTAGTAGCGTAGTAGTTTTTGTTTCATGAGGAAAAGCCGTGGTAGTGTCTACTTCGGTTTTTTTATGCTTTTTCAGTCCCGAATTAGTTCCCAACGTCTCTCAAAAAATATTTTGTTGCAAAAGCGTACCATTTTGTATTTTTGGAAATATTGATATGGACAATGGAATTTGTGCTCGATCCAAGTTGGAAGACTATTTTACAACAAGAGTTTGAAAAACCATATTTCAGTGCTCTTTTTCAATTTGTTAAGATGCAGTACCAAAGCAAAGAATGTTTCCCGCCTGAAAATCAAATTTTTGCCTCTCTCAATCTCACTCCGTTTGAAAATATAAAAGTGGTCATTGTTGGACAAGACCCATATCATAGCCGAGGGCAGGCGAATGGGCTGTGTTTTTCGGTAAATAATGGAATGAAAATACCACCTTCGTTATCGAATATTTTCAAAGAACGGCAGGCAGATATCGCAAAACCAATGCCAAAAACAGGTGACCTGCAAAATTGGGCAAAACAAGGTGTACTGATGCTAAACACCACACTTACTGTGAGTTGCGGCTTGCCTGGTTCGCATCAAAACCAAGGCTGGGAGGCATTTACAGATGCAATCATAAAAAAAATAAATACTGACAAATCCAACATTGTGTTCATACTTTGGGGTGCTTTTGCACAAAAAAAGAAAGCATTTTTGAACAATGAAAATCATTTTGTGCTCGAATCTACACATCCTTCGCCATTTTCTGCACACAAAGGCTTTTTGGGAAGTAAACCATTTTCAAAAACAAATGATTACCTTAAAAAAAAAGGACTAGAACCCATTGAATGGTAGCTATTTTTTTGATCTTGAATTCTAAAAACTCTAAAAAATGACAGCAGAAGTAATAACAATTGGTGACGAAATTTTATTTGGACAGATAACAGACACCAACACACAATACATAAGTGAAGAGCTGAGTAAAATTGGCATAAAAACTGTCCGCAAATCTTCAGTGGGCGATACCGAGGCAGCTATTTTGGAAGTGTTAAATGAAGCCGCTAGAAGAGCGAAAATCATAATAATCACTGGAGGACTTGGTCCCACAAAAGATGACATTACCAAACTCACGCTCGCCAAATATTTTGGTGTGGGAATGGCTATGCACCAGCCCACACTCGATCTAGTAACTGAATTTTTTACCAAAAGAGGTAGAACTATGATTGATCTTAACACAAACCAAGCCAATGTGCCTATCAATTGCGAGGTATTGATGAACAGCATGGGCACAGCACCTGGCATGTGGTTTGATGCTAAAAATACCATTTATATTTCGCTGCCTGGTGTGCCGTATGAGATGAAACACCTAATGCAAACCTCTGTTCTCGACAAATTAAAAGCCCATTTTGAGCTTCCCTTTATTGTCCATAAAATGATTCATACCGTGGGAATGGGCGAAAGTTTTTTAGCAGAACAAATAAAAGACTGGGAAGATGCATTGCCAAGCCACATAAAACTTGCCTATTTGCCTTCGCTAGGTATTGTAAAACTGAGATTAACAGGCCAAGGAACTGATAAGGGCGCTATCCAAAATGAAATAGACCAGCAAGTAAAAAAATTGACACCGATGCTTGGAACTCTGATTTTCGGCTATGACGAAAATGGCAAATTAGAATCGGCAATTGGCACGCATCTGAAAGACAAGAACTACACGTTGGCCATAGCCGAGAGCTGTACTGGCGGCTATCTTTCGCACCTAATCACTTCTATATCAGGTAGTTCTGCATATTTCAAAGGGGCGATTGTTTCGTATGCAAATGAAATTAAAACATCTGCATTAGATATTTCAGATCAATTGTTGGTAGAATATGGTGCAGTAAGCGAACAAGTGGCGATTGCAATGGCTGAAAATGTTTGTAAAAAACTTAATACAGATGTTGGCATTGCCACCACAGGCATCGCAGGGCCAGAGGGCGGAACTGTTGAAAAACCTGTAGGCACAATTTGGATGGCGTTCTCTCACAAAGGAAAAACAGTGGCAAAAAAAATGGTAGCCGGCAGCAGTCGAGAAAATAATATTAGATTATTTGCCATTTATGCCCTCAACTTCGCACGATTGCAACTAGGCCACTAATGGATGAAAGAAAAGTGCATTTAAACGGAGTGAAGGCCTATTTTGTGGTATTGTATTTTACAGAATAATAGCCAACTATAAAATCGCTACGTTCGCCAATAGGCTTGTGATACACGATAATTTCATAAAAATTTTCTGTTTGGAAAAAACTACCTTCCAATTCGCTTTCATTGCCTTTATTGCTTTTGTAATCTTTCACAGCATAGAAATAATTGTAATAGGCTTGTTTCAGCAACGTTTTACACTTGTAACTATCTGATTGTGAATCGTATACCAGTTTGTAGTTGTCGTTATATTTGTAGTCGTTGAAGCCACCCAGCACATAAATACTGCCAAATGGCATTTCGCTGGTCTTAAAATCGAAATTAACGTGCACATAATCTGGGTCGGTAAGGTTGCCACCAGCTTCGTTGTTGCCAACAATAAACTTGCCATTGGCATCGAAATACAAAGCATAAACAGTTCCATTTCTCGATTTTTCTTGCATCAAATACACATTATTTTCGTTGCCTCGCAGTTCTATATAATTGATATTCAACCCATTGGTTCTTATTTTGCGGCAATCGAACTGGCGAAATTCATTGCCTCCCGCAAAATTATTCTCGAGATTGAAGAAACTGTAATCTAAGTACTTTTCACCATCTCGCACGTACAATGGTTTGAGATTAGCAATAGCATTGTCCCAACGTCCATTTTGTCTTATTACTACTTTTATTTCTTCTTGGGGAATAAATAGATTTGGATAACCGTTGTAACTAATGCCAAAATCTATTTGCTGGTGCGTAAATCGTTCCTCAACACTTTGAGATGTTTTTAGCAGTGGAATAATATTTATTTTATTACTATAAACAATAAATCTACGGCTCAAAATCAAATCGTTTTGGTCGCTGCCTCGGTTTACAACCACCAAATAATTGCCAGAAATGCTCACTTTGGGAATCTTGAAGGCATAATGCACATATTTTACTTTGGTATTAAATGAAAGTGAATACGTGGTAATAAGGTTGTCGTTTACAAAATTGTCTAAATATTCAGACTCTATTAGGTTTGATTTTGTCCAATCGCCATTGCAATGAACAATGCGAAAGTAGTAGGCTTCATTGGTAGGCTTTAATTCATCAAATGCCAGCTGCAAAATATTTGAAAACTCCACACTGACTGCAGGAAAGGTAGTCTGTTCATCAAATTCGCCCGTTTTTTGGTAAAATTGTATAGATTTTATGCCCTCTTCGTATGTAAAGTCTTCAAAACGCAGCAATTTTGCAAGGCTGGAAATTGAAAAAAGAAGAAATACAAAAGCAAGGCAAATTTTCATTGTTCTGACGAGACTTCTAAAAGATTACCTTTTAAAATATTAAAATTGATTGTTGGCTTCTAATATTGTTTGTACCATTATTAGGTCAAAGAAGTGGTTTTAAATATGTGCAAAGATCAAAAGTATTATTCGATAATATTTTTTTATTAATAATTGAGCCAAGGGCCAAATTTAATTCCTATTTTCGGTTCGATTGTATAATTTTGAAGTCGAAAAGCCACTAATTTTGAAAAAAAAAATCATTTTTATCTTCTTCTTTTTCTTTTTCGCTTGTGGTAGCAATCGCAATTCCGACACTTTAAGCGAGGAAAAGATGGTCGCGATTTTAATCCGACTTCATATTGCTGAAGCAAAAACAAGCAATTCTTATTTAGTATCAGATACTTTAAAAATCTACTACAAAACGCTCGAAGATTCGATTTTTAAACAATACCAAACCAACAAAGCAACATTTGAAAAAAGCTACAAACAGTATATGCTAGAGCCATCTGTGATTGAAAAAATTTACACCCAAGTGGTTGATAGTCTTAGCCTTAGAGAAGCAATCAAAAAAGTAGATTGATTGAATTGCTTACCTTGTTGTTAGCTTTTTACAAGAGTCGATCTGCGCACATATCCCCATTTTTCGCCATATTTTATTTGCACCCAAATATCTTCCTTATTCATTACCGACACTCTTGTGCCTTTGGCCAAATAGCCATCAAGTTTCGAGCCTGCCGATGGCGAACTCATTATCAATGCCGTGTTTGAAATACAAACGTTTTTTCGGGGATTGATGTAATTTTCGCCAAAATTTACCACGTACGCCATTGCCAACAAAAAGCAGATGTAGATAAGCGGGCTAGAATTTGAAATGCCTTTAATGAAAATTTTATTGGTAACTACAGCCAAAAAATAAATAAACACGAAGCCAAGTAGGGCAAATAAGATTTCATCGTGGTAATTACGGTACAAATTGGCAAAAAACTCAAGATCCGAGTACTGATATCCTTCCAGTTTTTCTTTTTCTGCAATTTCTTTCATTTTGTTGAATACCTTTTTATCTGGGTAGCTCTCGTAAAATGCATTGAGATAGAAAAGTGCCTCTGTGTTTTCGCCCAATGCCTCCTTGATAAATGCCATTTTTAGCAAACTCTGGGGCGAATACTTTTTGTTGGTGATATATAAATCTTCATATATCTTAAATGACTGCGTATATTTTTTTTGAATGAAAAGCTGATCGGCTTGGTTCAATCTGTTCTCAGGGCTATTTTGGGCTTCCGTTCTGCAAAACAGTGAGGAGACTAAAAATAAAATCGAAAAAATGTAGAAGATTTTTGGGTTATTCTTTTGCATATTAAGAACTGTCGATTAGTTTTGCAATCCCAAATTTAAACGGAGCTCGTAAAACAGCAAAGTAAAATCAAAAATAAAGTTCAAAATAGTTTTTAAGATTCTGTAGCTCAGTTGGTAGAGCACATCACTTTTAATGATGGGGTCCTGGGTTCGAATCCCAGCAGGATCACTTACTGGTTCATTAACAACAAGTTACCACAAAGAAAGAGCCATTGCAGCACACTGCAATGGCTCTTTCTTTGTGATTGGCCTGGTACATTGGCAACGGTTGCCAATGAGTTTTAATATCAAATAAGTAGATGATCTCTGCACTATGCTGTTAGAGTTTGCCAATGTTCAGATCAACTTGGTCTTTACCATTGTTGGAGATAGACGTCAGCAATATATAGGTATGAGGCTCATTATTAGCAAACTTGAACTGGGCAAATGACTCTTATTTATCAATTTAAGAAAAAATAGAGCCATAGCTTTGGCTTTTGAAAAAACGGGTTTGAATCACTTACTACACAACTTGCCGTTATTTTTTGAACCCTAAACATAGAAAAGGCTGCAAATTTCTAGTTTGCAGCCTTTTTTATCAATCAAGATCACAATTCTCAACCATTCATGGTTGCTAAAAATTCTTCATTGCTTCTGGTGCCTTTCATTTTGCCGAGCATAAATTCCATAGCCTCTTTGGCAGTCATGTCGCTCATATATTTACGAAGTATCCATACCCTATTCAATTCCTCTGGCGACATCAACAAATCTTCTCTTCTAGTGCCAGATGCAGGAATATCAATGGCTGGGAATACACGTTTATTGGCCAATTGACGATCCAATTGCAATTCCATATTTCCAGTTCCTTTGAACTCTTCAAAGATAACTTCATCCATTTTTGAGCCAGTTTCGATCAAGGCCGTGGCAATTATGGTCAAAGAACCGCCATTTTCCGTGTTACGAGCTGCACCAAAGAATCGTTTTGGTTTGTGCAGTGCATTCGCATCGACACCTCCCGACAATATTTTGCCTGAAGATGGCACAACAGTATTATACGCTCTCGCCAATCTGGTAATAGAATCTAAAAGTATCACTACATCGTGGCCACATTCTACCAACCTTTTTGCCTTTTCAAGCACAATAGTTGCCACTTTTACATGTCGTTCGGCTTGCTCATCAAATGTAGAAGCGATTACTTCTGCCTTTACACTCCGTTGCATATCTGTTACCTCTTCTGGGCGTTCATCTATCAAAAGAACAATTAGATATACTTCTGGATGATTTTCCGCAATTGCATTTGCTATTTCTTTCAACAAAACAGTTTTACCTGTTTTTGGCTGAGCCACTATCATGCCTCTTTGGCCTTTACCAATCGGTGCATACAAGTCTAACATTCTGGTAGAGAGAATATTAGGGTGCGTGCTCAAGTTTAATTTTTCCTGAGGGAATAATGGCGTTAAATATTCAAAAGGAATACGGTCACGCACTTCTTCTGTTGTCTTGCCATTTACAGTTTCTACTTTTAATAGGGCAAAATATTTTTCACCTTCTTTTGGTGGTCGTATTTGTCCTCGTACTGTATCGCCTGTTTTTAAGCCAAATAGCTTGATTTGCGATGGAGACACATATATGTCATCTGGTGATGCCAAATAATTGTAATCGGGCGAACGTAGAAAACCATATCCTTCCGACATTATTTCTAGCACACCTTCATTTACAATTACACCATCAAATTCGCGTCCTGGCTTTTTGGGTTGATTGCCATTGTTGTTTCTTTCAAAACGTTGTTCACGAATTTCTGGAGGAGCTTGTTGCATTTCAGCGTTTTCAAATACAGGCGTGTTTTCAACCTGATCTGCTGGCTTTATTATTTCTTCAAAATCGTCTTCCACTTTCATAATGGCTTCTTCTTTGATTGGTGCTTGCTGGGTTTGAAAACCTAATTTCGCCCTCGGAGCAGGCGCTGGCGTTGGATTAGAAGCTACTGGTGCTGCGGCACGAGTGGCTTTGCGATCTTGAATAGCAGACGCAGTAGCAGCAGCCTCTGCCAATTGCTCAGCCGATTTCGTGCGCGGTCTAATGGCCGATGATCTGCCAGAAGCAGATGGTTTTTCTACCATTTCTGGTTTTATGGCTTGCTGGTCGAGAATTTTGTAAACTAATTCTTCTTTGGAAAGTTTTTTTGCGTTTTTAACTTCCAGTTTTTCAGCTATTTCTTTCAATTCAGAAATAAGCTTGAGGTTGAGTTCCTCGATATTATACATTGATATAACGGGTAGAGATGATGATAGGAAAGGGGAAAGATACTATTTGTAAATAAGTTGACGATGCTCAGTTGAGAATTCTGCATACAATACCAGAAAAAACGTTTGGTATTGATCGAGTGAATAAAAGCGAATTGCTAATTATGTTGCAATAATAGCCACAGGTATTTAAAATGCAAAACTTCTTTCAAATTATTTAGGAGGATATTCTATTCCTAAGCCCGAATATTATAGTTTTGCCATCATTCATATAATTATACAAAGAAAACAAAGGTTTGTGATGTTACAAGTGTCTTTTATCAAAGAAAACAAAGAGAAAACTATAAGTGGTCTGATAAAAAAAAACTATAAAAATGGTGCTGAAGAAATTGCGGCCATTTTAAATACTGATGAAGAAAAACGAAAAGTGCAGTTGGAACTCGAAATTGTGCTTACCGAAGGCAATAAAATGGCCAAAGAAATAGGCGATTTGATGAAATCGGGCCAAAAAGCACAGGCCGAAGATAAAAAAGGGTTGACTGCAAAGCTAAAAGCAGATGGAAAAGAGTTGGAAGCAAAACTTGCAGCATTAGAAGAAGCTCTTTACCAACAATTGGTGAAATTGCCCAATCTGCCACATGAAAGCGTGCCCAGTGGAAAAACGCCAGAAGAAAACGAGGTGATATTTGAGTATGGCGCTGTGCCAATTTTGGGTGAAAATGCTTTGCCACACTGGGAAATTATCAAAAAGTACGACATAGTTGATTTTGAATTGGGCAATAAAATCGCTGGAGCTGGCTTTCCTGTTTATAAGGGGAAAGGCGCAAAATTGCAACGAGCTTTGGTCAATTTCTTTTTAGACGAGGCTTCGAGTGCTGGCTATTTAGAAATTCAACCGCCTATATTGATAAATAAAGAGTCTGGATTTGGTACTGGGCAACTGCCCGATAAAGACGGACAAATGTACCACGCCACCGAAGACGATTTGTATCTGATACCCACTGCCGAAGTGCCGATCACTAACATTTACAGAGATGTAATTGTGAAAAAGGAAGATTTGCCAATCAGAATGGCTGGCTACACGCCCTGTTTTAGGCGAGAAGCAGGCTCTTGGGGTGCGCATGTGCGTGGTTTGAATCGCTTGCATCAATTCGATAAAGTAGAAATTGTGCAAATTGTAGAGCCCAGTAATTCGTATCAAACGCTCGAAGGCATGGTGGAACAGGTCAAAAGTTTATTGATAAAATTAGCATTGCCTTTTCGAGTATTGCGCCTTTGTGGTGGCGATATGAGTTTCAGCTCTGCCCTCACCTACGATTTTGAAGTGTACTCAGCAGCCCAAAAAAGATGGCTGGAAGTAAGCTCTGTAAGTAATTTTGAAACATTCCAAAGCAATCGCCTGAAATGCAGATACAAAGGCGAAGATGGAAAAAGCCAATTGGTGCACACACTAAATGGGAGTGCCATGGCTTTGCCTCGCATCGTAGCCGCACTGTTGGAAAACAACCAAACTGAAAGTGGAATTGCATTACCCAAAGTTTTAATACCTTATTTGGGCTTTGAAATGATTGGGTAATCTTGTTTGAAAAGAACTTCCCGAAAGTTTAAGACTTTCGAGAAGTAAATCAGATTTAATTTTTGATATGTCATTCTACTACAAGTTTGCTTGTAGCATTGCCCGCCCGCACCAAATGGATGCCTTTGGCTAAATTAGCATTTACAAGTGTTGCTTCTGAAACGAGTTTTTGTGTATAAACGATTGTGCCTTGGGCATTGTACACATACAAGGTGGCTCCTGAAGAGGCATTAGCAATGTTGAAATCGCCATTTGTAGGGTTGGGATAATCACTATCCAGTTCCTATTCCACCTACGGTCAATTATGATAAATATATTTCCATGCCCAGCCTTCTTGATTTAGCGGCCATCAAGGCGAATGCACTCGGTAAATTATCAAAATGGAAAAACTACGTAGATCTGTATTTTTTATTAAAATACCATTTTAATGTGAATGAGATAACAGAACGAGCATTGGTATATTTTACAGACTTATTTTCTGAAAAATTATTTGGGAGCCAGCTTGCCTCTCACAACTTTATCAACTACAAAGAAGAAGTAAACTATATTGGGGCTCCAGTGTCAGAAGCGGAAATAAAAGATTTTTTGATCGATAAGGCCACAGAAGAGTTTTGAAATATTTTTTTTACGCACGCACCGCCCTCATTTTTTACAAACAAACCCCGCGATGCCTTTTCGCATCATAATTTTTGCTATTTTCGCTCGTTAAATTTTAAAGTTTCTCAGAAAAAGCTCTTATTTCAACTTTTCCCCTCTCAATTATTCAATGCTTTCTTATCAGAAAATCAACAACATTACTGGTTGGCTAATATTTATTCTTGCTTCGGCTGTTTATGTCCTCACAGTGGAGCCCACGGCCAGCTTTTGGGATTGTGGTGAGTTTATCGCTTGTGCTTATAAACTGCAAGTTCCTCACCCACCAGGAGCACCTATGTTTTTATTGATTGGCAGGCTCTTTTCATTTTTAGCCTTAGGCGATGTCACCAAAGTAGCTTATTGGATCAATATTTCTTCAGCATTAAGCAGTTCGGCCACCATTTTATTCCTTTTTTGGTCGATAACATTGCTTGCAAGAAAATTGGTATTGACAAATACCGCCAAAAACGAACCTAGCCTTTCGCAAACCATTTCAATTATTGGTGCTGGAGCTGTTGGTGCGTTGGCTTTCGCATTTTCAGATACTTTTTGGTTTTCAGCTGTTGAGGCGGAAGTGTACGCCATGTCTGCTTTTTTCACAGCTTTTGTTTTTTGGGCCATGTTGAAATGGGAATCCATAGCCGAGCAAGAAGGAGCAGATAAGTGGCTGTTGCTCATCGCTTATATGGTCGGTTTATCTATCGGAGTCCATTTGTTAAATTTGGTGGCCATTCCTGCATTGGGTTTCATTTATTATTTCAAACGATACAAAGCCAACATAAAAGGTGCAATTGTAGCTTCGCTCATCAGTTTGGCAATAGTGGGGTTAATAAACAATTTCATCATTCCAGGTTTGCCAACCATTGCAGGCAAATTTGAAGTATTATTCACCAATAACTTAGGCTTGCCATTTGGGAGTGGCGTTACCCTTTTTATAGCCATCTTAATTAGTAGTTTGGTTTATGGAATTGTTTATTCTATTCGTAAAAATAATGTTTTACTAAATACAGGCTTACTGGCCCTTACTTTCGTGATGATTGGCTATTGCTCGTATGCCATGATTTTGATTAGATCCAATTACAACCCGCCTATTGATGAAAACAATCCGGAAGATGTAATGAGCTTTGTTTCTTATTTGAAACGTGAGCAATATGGCGATCGCCCATTATTTTACGGTCCATCTTATACTGCCGAGTTGGTAGATCAGACCCAAGGCGAAGCGAAATACAGAAAAGGCGAAAAGAAATATGAAATCTACGATTATAAAGTCGTGAATAAATTTGACGAAAGGCATAATATGCTTTTCCCACGTATGCACTCCAAACAACCAGGCCATGCTGAAGAATATGCACGATGGACAGGGAAACCAGCCGGACGCAAACCAAGCATGGGCGACAACATTACTTTTTTTGTGAAATACCAGTTGGGGCACATGTATTGGAGGTATTTCCTTTGGAATTTTGCTGGTCGTGAAGGCGATGTGCAAGATATGGGGTATCTTCGACCATGGGACACCACAGTAGGTTTGCCAGCACAATTGGCTAATAACAAAGCAAGGAATCAATTTTTTATGCTGCCATTGGCTTTGGGTTTGTTTGGATTTGTATTTCAATATGCAAAAAGCAAGAAAGACTTTCTGGTGGTGGCTCTTTTATTCTTATTTACGGGTATTGTATTATTAGTCTACTTAAATCCTACACCAATGGAGCCTCGGGAACGAGATTACATATTTGTGGGTTCTTTTTATGCCTTTGCCATTTGGATTGGCTTAGGTGTATTGCAAATAATTGAATATTTGAATGGATTGATAAAAAAAGAAACCTTAAAGCCAATTGTTGCCCTTGGCCTTTGCATGACCGTGCCCATATTGATGGCAAAAGATGGCTGGGACGACCACGATCGCTCGCAACGCTACCATTCTGTAGATTCGGCAAAAAATCTTTTGAATTCTTGCGCAAAAAATGGCATCATTTTCACGGGTGGCGATAATGATACTTTCCCATTGTGGTATGTGCAAGAGGTGGAAGGTTTCAGAACTGACGTTCGGGTTTGTAATTTAAGTTTGTTGAATACAGATTGGTACATAAGCCAAATGAAGATGAAAGCTTATGATTCTGATGCTCTTCCTATTTCATTGGAATATAAAGATTATGCGGAAGGTACCAACGATTATGTGCCTTTTGTAGAAAACCCGCAAGGTGTAAATGGCATTAGCTTGCCTGTGTATATAAAATTGATAAAAGAGCAAAACCAAGCCATCATGGTGCAAGCTTCGAGTGGAGCCAGTTTGGCTACTTTGCCTTCCGAAACTTTGATTTTGCCTATTGATACAGCCAGAGTTCGCCACATGGATTTTATTCCCAAGGGCAGAGCCAATATGATTCAGGAAGCGATCGTTTGGAAAAAAGGGCGTGGAGCATTGGAGAAAAAAGATTTAATTATTCTCGACATGATGGCCAATAACAATTGGGAACGCCCGATTTATTTCTCGTCTACTTTATCGACATCAAACTATCTGGGTCTGCGTGAATATATGCAAATGGAGGGTTTGGCTTATCGTTTTATGCCTTTTAAAGAAGAAGGTGCAACGCAAGGTTTTGTTAATACAGACATAATGTACGACAGATTAATGAACGGCATGTTTTGGAGAAATCTAAACAAAGAAGGTGTTTATTATGACGAAAACTACCGCAGATTTCCTTACAATGCCCGTTTATCTTTTTACAGGTTGGCTACAGAATTGTACTATGAAGGTAAAAATGAAAAAGCAAAAGAGGTAATCAATCGTTGCTTTGAAGTAATTCCTGACAAAACCATTCCGTATGACGTCACTAGCCCACAATTTGTATCTATTTTGTTGAAATGTGGCGATAAAGATAAGGCACTGGAAATAAGCAATGTGATGGCAAACCGTGCAGATGAAGAGTTGGGTTACTATATGAAAAACAACATCAAAAATGAAATGGATGTGCAATCTAATCTTTACATTCTGAACCAGTTAGCCACCATATTGAAATCGGAAGGCTTGGTTGAAGAATCGAGGAAATTTGAAGATATTTTCAGGAAATATGCAGGCGACAACTACCAATAATTGTCAATTACTCTAAAATACAAATCAGAAAATCCCCTAAAAGCACTTTGCTGCTATTAGGGGATTTTTTCAATACTGACAAAAAAAGGGAGACCCTAAGCATTTCGCTTAGAATTTCCCTTTTCTAAATCCAAAAATACCCAAAAACTATTTTACAAATCGCTTCTGCATTATTTTATCGCTTGTTACCAATCTGAGAATATAAGCACCTTTTGGCAATGAACTAACTGGTATTTCCAATAGTGCAGATGTACTCAAACTGTACGTGTTGGTTTCTAGCACCAAACTGCCAAGCACATCATACACGGTGGCAGTTATCAAACCATAAGCTCCTTCGGTAAGGTTTACATAAAGCGTATTGCCAACTACTGGCACTGGATATAAACTTACGTTTGATTCAGAAGCATTATTGTTAATACCCGTAGTGCTAACAACGCCTGCAATGGTAGCAATGTTGATCGTAATTATTGCAGGGCTAGTTGCATACACAAAGCCATCACTTGCATTCCAAGCAAAACTATCTGTGTCTGTCGTAGCATTTGCATTTGGCGAGTAAGCCAAACCAGTGATACTTGCCACGCTATATTCTTGGTTTAAAACCACTGGCATTCCCGAAATGCTCAACACACCATTGCTTGGCAAAGTTGTAACTTTAAACTTTACAGGCGTTTGTCCATCTATATCAGTAAACGAAGCTGCAACAGCCGTAGTTGGAATCAGTAAACTAGCTCCACCCACAGTAACATTGAATGTAGCGGCACTTAAT
>JBJXGB010000025.1:0-5524 GCA_046152935.1 Cytophagales bacterium | reverse complement strand
ATTAATATAATAATAATTATACTAATTAATTTACAGACTTATATCTATCTTCTTTGCCTTCTTCAGGAATAATCTCCAAAACATTGGATACTACCAAACTAACTAACAAATCTGAGGCGGTAGAGTTGCTCATTAGTAGGGTATCAGCAACTATTTTAAGTGTTAAAAATGGATTTTGGGTAGTGAGTTGCATAAGTTTTTTCTCATTTTCCCCAAAAGTCAGAAGTCTTCCTTGCGTTTCGTTTGAATTCAATTTCAAAATCTTGATCATTTCATCGCTTGCTTTTACGCTTTTGTCAGCTACCCTTACGAAGGCAGTTCCAAAGCGATCTTTTACCGATTCCATGGCGAAATTGGGTTTTCGCTTGGCTTCGGGAATTTCAAGGCAAATCACTTCTTTCTTTGGATGAACTTGAACCTTAATCAGCTGATAATCAACAGGATATTTGATGAAATTGCGTATCAATTGCTGCAAAGCAAATACTTCTTCATCGGCATTTTTGAGCCCAAATATTTGTTTGTTATCATCAACGCCCACAAATAGTTTTCCACCTTTGGTGTTGGCAAAAGCTACTATTTCTCTGGCTATTTTGTCGGGGAAGTTGATTTTGTGCTTGAATTCAACAAATTTATTCTCACCACCTGCTACTATTCGCTCTAATTCTTTCAATGTCATGGCTCTGAACAACGATTTTCCGTAACTGTACCAAATTCGTTTTAAAAGTATTTCTATCCCAAATTATATTAAAATGAGAAGATTAACCTTGTTGATAACGTTAATATGCTTGAGCTGTTTTGTAAATGCACAACAATTTTCTGATTTTTTTTGGGAAAACCCTCAGATAAATAGCTTAAATCGGTTGCCGATGAGCGCGACAAGCTATTCACTTCCCGATGAAAAAACTGCATTGGGACGAAAAGGAATGGATTCTCCAAGAATCATGTCTTTAAATGGCACTTGGAAATTTAATTTTTCAACCGCTCCCGAAAAAGCACCCTTAAACTTTTTTACAACAGATTATAATTACACAAACTGGGATACCATACAAGTTCCCTCCAATTGGGAGTTAAAGGGCTATGGTACAGCTATTTATACCAATATCACATATCCATTTAACGTAAATCCACCTTTTATTGCCCATGAAGATAATCCAGTTGGTTGCTATATTAAAGAATTTGAACTTCCAGAAAACTTTAAAAATATGCGAACCATTTTGCACTTTGGGGCAGTAGCTTCTGCCTTTTATGTCTGGGTAAATGGAAGGGAAGTGGGCTACGGTGAAGATAGTTTCTTACCTTCTCAATTTGATATTACACCATTTTTAAAATCAGGGACAAATCGAATAGCAGTTAAAGTTTTTCGTTGGTCAGATGGAAGTTATCTAGAAGACCAAGACCATTGGCGATTGAGCGGCATACAAAGAACGGTTTTTATAGAGGCCGTTCCCAAAGCATATATCTCTGATTTTTTTGTGAAAACAGATTTAGATGCCAAATATCAAGATGCCACTTTAAAAATATTAGCCAAAACAGATGGATTTGACTTTAAAAATGCCAAAGGTTGGAAAATATCAGCACAATTATTTGATGAAAACAAACAACCTCTTTTCGAGAAACCACTTGAAAAGTTGGTTTCTGAAAATGTGGAACATAGTGTTAATTTTCAATTCAATCAAGCTGGATTGCCCGAAATGCATTTGATTGGTAAGGTCAACAATCCTAAAAAATGGAGTTCAGAGTATCCCAATTTGTACACTTTTGCCATTTCTTTGATAGATTCTTCGGGGAAAATAGCTGAAACCCGAACTTGCAAAATAGGCTTTCGGAAAATTGAAATTGGCGTTTTTGGTTTGAAAATAAATGGACAAAAAACGCTGATCCAAGGCACAAATCGACACGAATTTGACGAAAATAATGGAAAAGTGTTGACTGAAGCCTCTATGATTCAGGATATTAAGCTGATGAAACAATTTAATTTCAATTCGGTGCGCAACAGCCATTATCCAAATGATGAGCGTTGGTACGAACTTTGCGATGAATACGGTATTTACCTAATGGATGAGGCAAATTTGGAGACTCATCAATTGGGTTCCTATTTATCACAAAATGCTGATTGGGCAAATGCCTATTTGGAACGAGCTATTAGAATGGTTGAAAGAACTAAAAACCACGCCAGCGTTATTTCTTGGTCGTTGGGAAATGAGGCTGGATTGGGAGCAAACCATGCTGCTATGGCTG
Organism: Cytophagales bacterium; assembly: GCA_046152935.1. Lineage (GTDB taxonomy): Bacteria > Bacteroidota > Bacteroidia > Cytophagales > UBA9547 > CAZMFZ01. The sequence goes on along the minus strand of JBJXGB010000025.1, from coordinate 3,286 downwards.
GCTGGATAAGAAATTACGATCCTTCAAGGCCTATCCATTATGAAGGCGCATTTATAGATTGGAATAAAGGGGAGACCAAAGATCCAGATTTTGTAGATATGTCGAGCCGAATGTATTACTCGATTGCTGAACTTTTGAAAATAAATGCCAATGGCGATTCCAGACCAATATTGTTGTGCGAATACGCCCATTCGATGGGAAATTCAACTGGAAACTTAAATAAGTACTGGAAATTATTTAGAGAGAATCCAAGAATGATGGGCGGCTTTGTGTGGGATTGGGTAGACCAAGGGCTCAAAATGAAAACGAAAAATGGCGAAATATTTTGGGGCTACGGTGGCGATCATGGCGAAAAAATACACACCGGCAATTTCTGTTTGAATGGGATTGTTTTTCCAGATCGAACGGTAAAACCAGCTACTTATGAGTTTAAAAAGCAAATGCAAAACATTCAAATTCAGCCAGTTGACTTGAAAAATGTACAATTTAAAATATTTAACAATTATAGTTTTACTAATCTGAATGCATTCAATTTAGAATGGACTATTGAAGAAAATGGGCTGGTAATTCAAAAAGGAAAAGTAACGAATTTAGACGCCAAACCATTTGATTCAACCCAAATTGCTATTGCTTTGAAACAAATAAAGCCTATTGCTGGTGCTGAATATTTTATAAATTTTCAGTTTAAGCTCAAAAGTGCAAAAACTTGGGCAAACGCTGGCCATATTGTGGCTTGGCAACAATTCAAATTGCCTATTTCTAAGCCCAAGGAAAATATTACGGTCAAAATTCCAAGTTTGTTCTTTAGCGAAAACGAAAACCAATTGACTTACAAAACTGCCAAAGCACAAATCGTATTTAGTAAAAAAACGGGGTTTCTTGTATCATTTACTAAATCGGGTTATGAATTGATGAAATCGTCTTTGCAGCCAAATTTTTGGCGTGCCCAAACTGATAATGATAGCTTGACTGGCACTGCGAAAATTACAAAACCATGGCAAGCTGCTGGAAGCAAAATGAAACTCATATCATTGATAACCAATAAATTAAGCCAATCAATATTTGAGATAAAGGCATTTTATGCTGTTGATACTTTGGGTAAATTAAGTCTAAATTACACGGTAAATGGATTAGGAGAAATTTCAGTTTTCTACGAATTGAACAAGAATCCGAAAGCACCATTTATTCCTAGAATTGGTATGAATATGCATTTAAGTGACGATTTTGATCGTTTTTCTTGGTTTGGAAATGGTCCTTTCGATAGCTATGACGACCGAAAAACCAACACAACCATAGGATTGCATACTGCCTCTGTTAAAAAAGATTTTGTTTTGTTTGAAAATCCACAAGAAAGTGGAAATAAAACCGAAGTAAGGTATGCAGAATTGAAAAGTGCCAATGGAAATACGTTGAATATCGTTGGTAATCAACTACTTAACCTAGCTGCTACTCCATATACTCAAAAAGATTTGGAGTGGGCAAGGCATACATACGATTTAAAAAACAGAGGCATTGTAAACCTAAACATTGATTTAAAGCAAATAGGAGTAGGTGGTGACGATAGCTGGAGTGCCAATGGAATGCCTCATGTTGAATATTTGCTCTCTGAAAATCGGTTTAGTTATGGGTTTGTCGCAAAGTAAAATTTACACAAGTTATTGATTTGAGGGATTTATATTGTATTTATCAATAAAACAGGGATAAGATTAGAAAACATAGAATCTTAAAGCCGCTGAAATACTAATTCGTGACAAACTGATTCTATCATCTTTTTCTAATTTTGCCTCCTCTTTTCTGCCTCCCAACGTATTTGTGACCTTAGTTATAAGTCCAGATGAATAATCGGCTCTGATACCTAATCCAACATTCTGATTTAGTAAAAAATCTAGCTGATTGGAAAACAAGACGCCAAATGTATTTCCTTCAACTGATCCTTCAGTAGATTCGTTCTGCTCACTAATGCTGAATTTATCTAAATAGGTCTGGTAGCTCAATCCCAAATTGGCAAAATATTTTACTTTTCCATCTTTTGCTAGGTCAGCGAAAATACTTACATAAGGAGCAAAATGATTGAGTAAAATATTTTCTTTAATTGATACACTGGCTATAAGTGAGCCGCCAAATCCATTATTCACATATAAATTAAAACTTGCGTTATTATTAGAACTGAAATAGAGATAATCAAAGCCCAACCCAATGCTTTTTGAAAAATAGCAAGCCAAGAACCCATTAAATCCAAGACCACCTTTTAGTTTTTCAATATGAGATTTCATTGCCTCATCAACATTTTCAGGTGTCTTGCCCAAGTTGTAATAATATCCAGTACTGAAACCAAATGTAAAAAACGGCTTGAAAGGCATCTCAATCACTAGATTAGGATGTGCATAGGCGTTATTTGCTAAGTTCCTCGAGGAAATCCCCTGTGTAATAGATAGTGTGGTATCTAAATAAAAATTTTTCTGATATGTTTTTACCACTGTAACCGGTATTTTTTTTTCAAATTTATATTCTTCTTTTGTCGAAATAAAAAAGTAGTATTTTCTGTCTTCTCTAACATTTGTTACTTTTAAAGAATCATTATTAACCATAACAATCAAATCCGCATAACTTACTTTTTTTAATGTATCATTGAAATAATTTCTTTGGTGGGTATTCAAAGCAGTAAAAAGCAACTTTATTTCTCTGCCGTTCTGTTTTTTCGACTTCATAATGATAAAGTCTTGCTCCTGCCTAGATATTTTGCCCAGAATAGTATCACCATTTTTTAAAACGGCAATATCTTGAGCCTTTATTTGGCTGAAAATTGCAATGAGCAATACTAAAAATGTACTTTTTTTCATCAACTTGAATAACAGTTTAGGAAAACAAGGTATAATTATTAATTTAAATAACTTTACTTTTCAGAAAAAAATCTTAACTAATTTGGTTTTCACTTGCTCTGACATTGTGTTTTCATTAAAAAGAAACGCAAGCAAAAAACGTATAAACGCCTACAAACTAATCTTTAACTGCAGCTCTTTAATCTTTAAATTTCGGTTGCCAACAGTCATTATTTCTTTGGTATCTTCAAAGGCTTGTTTCATTTTCGTTTTCAAATCTTCTGTCAAAAAACTATTCAAAACTGAATCTTCGCTTGTATGCAATGCTGCAGGCAATACTATATGTTGCTTACGCTTTGCATTTTGCCCACGATAAACCCAAGTAGGTAAGTATTCTACATTTTTTATAGCAATTTTATTCCTAAGTTTATTTTTAATTAAATTTATCGAAAGCATCACCCCTGCAT
>JBJXGB010000021.1:0-16316 GCA_046152935.1 Cytophagales bacterium | reverse complement strand
AGTCCGCAATTGGGCTCTAAATTTACTTTATCCAAGAAAGCTGGTTTATTACGAAGAAAAAGACAAAAATAAATTTTCTAAGCAAATTTCGCACGTGGTTGTGATGGACGGTTGGGGCTTTGAGTTTCTGAATTATCGATCTGATTCAAGAAATAATTTTGATGTGTTGGCTATTAATAAGTAGAATATTGACTTGAGATTTTTGATGAAAGATTACAGACGAAAGAAGTTTTAATTGCAAAGTAATATTTATGATAATTTTGGGAATAGCGTTAAGTTTTCTAGTAGGGTTTTCAATCCTGCATTTGTTGGCTTCAACTTTTAATTTGTTTGAGAAGATTGGTCTCAGTTTTATCATTGGAATTGCAGTACAATCATTTTTAGCCTTTTTAGCTAGTTTGATAGGTATAAGCGTAAGTTTGATTTCTGTATTAACAATTTCGATTATTGTAATTGCTGTTTTTGGTTTTTTAAGTTTTAGGAAAGATAAGAAAGTTACATTTTTTTCATTTTCCAAACACGACCACATTCAACTCTCTTTTGCCTGGATTGCGATGATTGGTTTGCTCGGGTATTTGATTTATGGGGCTTCCGTAAAGTGCCTTTTTTGGCCAGTGGCAGAATATGATAGTATGACTGGCTACGATTTGATGGGCAAAATGATTGCCAACGAAGGCACATTTGATGTCAGTATTTTCCAATATCCATTTACAAATGCGTACGATGTGGCCAGATTTATATATCCGCCATTGGTGGCTACGGGGTTTGCCTATTTTTATTTATTAGGTGTTGTCAATGCCAAAATCTACGTTCTATGCTTGTTTATCAGCTTTATTGTTGCCTTTTATGGCTTGCTGAAAAATAAAGTTTCAGACACACTCGCTATTTTCATTACACTTTTGATGATGATAACACCTGAAATGTTTTCTCATGCTTCGCTTGGGTTGACAAATTTGCCCAATGCGATTTACACATCACTCTCTTTTTTATGTTTTTATTATTGGCTACAAAATAAATCAAACAGCTACTTTATTATCTCACTCTTGTTGATGGCTGCCAGCATGTGGTCGAGAAGCGATAGCATAGCTTTTGTGGCAGGTTACGGATTGATTTTCTTCATTGAATTTTTCAAAACCAAGGAATGGCTGAAACCACTCGTTTATATTGGAACTTGTTTTGCTGTATTTATGATTTGGAATTTATTTATAAAAATAAATGTGGGTGCTAATTCTTCTGATTTTTTTGTCAAAACACTGTTTTGGGATGGCGAAAAATTCAATCAAATTTTTTCGAGAGCCTTTGGTTTGATGCTTGGCAACGGGCAACTTTATGGATTAACTTTCTACGTTTTTGTCGTATTTCTTGCGCTCAATATTGTTGATATTACCTTGACAGTGAATAGATTAGTTTTATTCACTTTGTCCACTTGGGTTTTATACACATTGCTATACTATCAAATAGATTATGGCTTTGCAGGCTCAATTGATGCTTATTTGAATGCCTCGTACAAACGCGGATTATTCAATTTTGTGCCTTTAGCCTGGTTTTTTGTGGGGGTTAGTCCGATGAGCGAGAAATGGTTTGGGAAATTGAATGTGTGGTTATACAAATAGCGAAGCCGAGGTTGGTGTTTTCACCAAGCATTTACGGGATTCGTTCTCAAGCTTGATTCAGATGAATTTTCATGAAAATCTTCTCACTTCGAAAGCAATCTTCCCACCAAAAGAACTGAGAATAAATTGCTCCAAACGGCCTCGATAATGCTGATATCTTTGATAATGGGCATGGCATTTGGAAAGGAAGTATCTAAGGCTCCCAATACATTCATACTGTAATTTACACACATCATGTAACTGTGGAACCGCATTTCATGCAAAATGCCCGTTGCATTTGGGTATACCAGACAAACAATATCGTATAAACTGGCAAAGCTTATCGAAATCATCAAATAAATACAAGCAGAACCCCACATACGCTCTTCCATATTGCTTTTCTCTACAAATATTTCAATCAAAGTGAAATAAATAATCATGCAAAACGAGCTGTAAAGACTTACTTGTACACAAAATAAGATGACGCGTTTTATGCTATCGTCAATGATATGAACACCTGGGCTCGCCAATGTGCCACCAATAAGTGCCGCAATAAAAAGCACGATATACATGACATTTACAGATTTGGTATTTTCATCAAACGATTTCACCATTTTGAACATGCTGTACAAATACCAAATAGTTGTGAGCAAAAATATCGTTTCACCAATGCTTTTGGTAAGTTCCGATGGCTCAGAAACCATGTGAATTAGGTCTTCAATCAACAAAGCCTCTACTATTAGCACAAATTGACTAAAGATTGTCATCTTAAATCTTTTAATCTTTAAAGCGTTCGATTCCATACTTTTGGCTTTTTGTACAAATAAAATTTGAGTTGTTGATTTACAAACATATTGAAATTCGGGCAATTTTTCTGTCTGAATATTTTTTTATCAGAATTATCATCTTACAAATTTTGGGACTTTTTCGATAAAGAACTTTATTACTTTTTATCTTTGGCTAGCCAAAATCACGACTCTGACAGATGTAAACCAACATTTTCGTACTTTTACGGTTCTAAATTCAAAGTATTATTTTTATGTCATCTGCCAACACCTTCTTCCATCCATTCGATTATTGCAAAAGCCTCACAGAATACGCAAGACGTGAAACTCTAGAAGTAAAAATTGGAGATTTACTCATGGGTTCTATGCATCCTATTCGATTGCAATCCATGACTACCATCGACACCATGGATACTTTAGGCTCTGTGAATCAGTCGATTAGAATGATCGAAGCAGGTTGTGAATTGGTGAGAATTACCGCACCTAGCATAAAAGAGGCTAATAATCTAGCCGAAATAAAGAAAGAATTGGTAAAAAGAGGCTACCATACTCCGTTGGTTGCTGATATACATTTCACGCCCAATGCTGCAGAAGTGGCTGCGCGTTTGGTGGAAAAAGTAAGGGTAAATCCAGGCAATTATGCCGATAAAAAGCGTTTTGAAACCATAGATTATACTGATAATGAATACGATAATGAACTTGAACGCATAAGAGATAAGTTTCTGCCTTTGGTGAAAATTTGCAAAGAATATGGTACAGCCATGCGAATTGGTACAAACCACGGCTCACTTTCCGACCGCATCATGAGTCGATATGGCGATAGTCCACTAGGAATGGTGGAATCAGCTTTGGAATTTTTAAAGATATGTGAAGATGAACAGTATTTTAATATTGTCATTTCTATGAAATCGAGCAATACGCAAGTGATGGTACAAGCCTACCGTTTGCTCGTAAATCGCTTAAATACAGATGGTTACAAACCGTATCCCTTGCATCTGGGTGTCACAGAAGCAGGCGAAGCTGAAGATGGGCGAATAAAATCGGCTGTGGGTATTGGCACTTTGCTGGAAGACGGTTTGGGAGATACAGTGCGGGTTTCGCTCACCGAAGATCCTGAATTTGAAATTCCTGTAGCTAAAGCTTTGGTGGACAGATACAATCAAAGATTTGGGCACAAACCAATCAAAGATATTGATCATTCTCCCATAAATCCTTATGAATACAATCGTAGAAAAACTTTTGAAGTAGCCAATTTTGGCGGAAGCAATGTACCTCGGGTAATTGCCGATTTTTCAAAAGGAAGGCCGTTTGAAAACGCCCAACATGAAGGTAAAACAGGTTTGAAATCTATTGGGCATTTCTATTTTGAATTGACTGATAAATGGAATATGAACGATCTGGGAGCAGATTATATATATTCTGGCAGCAATCCTATTTCATTTATGCTGCCCAATGGTGTCAAAGAAATTATCGATCTAGAAATTTGGCAAACTTTGGCCGAAAAGACACACAAATTCCCACTTTTCGATTTGAGAAATGGCGATTTGAGTCCATTGCAAATCTTTGATTCAAAAAATATATTAAAATTTGTTTTCATAACCTACAAAACGCTTTCAGATAGTTTTTATGAATTAATCAAACAAGACAAAAATGCCATTTTAATGGTAGATACCAATAATGAACATGCAATGCCTGCTTTGCGTAGGCTGTTTTTCTATTTGCTGGATAATAAAATTGAAAACCCAGTTGTACTTACCAGAAAATACCCTGATTTGGACATAGATACTTTTCAGCTACACACAGCTACCGATTTTGGAGGATTATTGATCGATGGATTTGGCGATGGAATCCTGATTTCCAACGAGTTAAGTGAGATTGCTGACGAAGAAATTCAATCAAAAATACAATTGAATAATACAACCTCTTTTGGTATTTTGCAGGCTGCCAGAACTCGTATTTCAAAAACTGAATACATTTCTTGTCCATCATGCGGTCGCACACTTTTTGATTTGCAAGAAACCACCGCCATGATTCGCAAACGCACCGATCATTTAAAAGGATTAAAAATTGGAATAATGGGCTGTATTGTCAACGGTCCTGGTGAAATGGCCGATGCTGATTTCGGGTATGTGGGCGTAGGAAAAGATCGAATAGCACTTTACAAAGGCAAAGATGTGATCAAAAAAGCCGTGCCAGCCGAAAATGCTCTTGATGAACTAATCGAATTAATTAAAGCCGAAGGGAAATGGGTGGAAGCTGAATAAGATAATTTTCGGAAGCCGTGCCTGTCTCGCCTTGGTGGGAATGAACATTATTTGAGTAAAAATGGGATTTGCATCTTCAATTTAGCCAATACGGTGGAAATGAGTGTAATATTGAATTGGTAAAGATGAATTTGGTTGAAAAAAACTGTCGGATGACAATCATCAAAAATGAAAATTAGCTGTTATACTTACGTAAGAAACGCGAGCACTTTAGGTTATCCTTTTATTGAATCCATTTTATCAGTGTTGCCGATTTGTGAGGAATTTGTAATAGCACTTGGCGATGGCAACGATGACACCGAAAACATGATTTTGGCCATCAATTCTAGTAAAATTAAGATAATACATACCGTTTGGGAGATGAACAACCTAAAAGACGGCACGGAATTTTCGAGACAAGCAGAAATAGCTTTGAAAGAATGTACCTCAGATTGGGTTTTGCATCTGCAATGCGATGAAGTAATTCACGAAGAAGATTTGCCCTTGATTAAAAAGACTATCGATGAAAATAACTCCAATTCGAACTTGCAGGGTTTTCTTTTTGAGTATTTACATTTTTATGGTAACTACCATTATATATGTGCATCTCCACAATGGTACCGAAGAGAAATACGACTTTTTAGAAATAACATAGGCGTAAAGCCCTACCGAGACTCACAAGGATTTAGAATCAACAATAAGAAACTATTAGTAATAAAAACCAAGATCAGAGTTTTTCATTATAGCAGAGTGTCTAATCCTATTCTTTTTGATAAAAAGATGAAAGCATTCAAAGCCATGTACAATCAATCAACTTCAGATGCGGAAACATCATTTGGAAAGCCCGTTTTTGAGCAAAATGGCGAATTACTCAAGTATTTTCAAGGTCAACACCCTCACGTAATGCAATCTCGAATCTCCAACTTAGATTGGATTTTCAACTACGATCCTAAAAAAGCAAGCATTCCCTTCAAATATAAGTTTAAATTATTTTTTGAAAAATTGACAGGTTATTTGCCTTTTGAGTATAAGAACTATCAATTAATTGAATAGATCACCATTTGCACGCAAAGATAAAATTTAATTATGGTCCCTAAATATTCTTTGCAATATTTTCAAGTCGATTGTTATAAGTGGCGTTTTCGCCAACAAAATTATTTTTTCTCATCAATAAAGTCGAAAATACAGCTAGTTCGTAAAAAATATGATTGTATTTGGTTAATTTATCAATCACATTGTTTGATGCCCGCAAATTACCAAGTATTCTAGCTACAACCTGCCCAATACATGCGTTGCTTCTTTTTCCAGTTGTTCTCGAAAAGACGGATGGGCAATATTGATTAAAGCTTTTGCTCTTTCTTTTAGATTTTTTGCGTACAAGTAAGCAATGCCATATTCAGTTACTACGTACTGCACGTGTGCCCTAGTTGTAACTACATTTGCTCCAGTTTTTAAGAAATTTACAATTTTTGAAATGCCTTTGGGCGTAATCGATGGCAATGCGATGATGGGCTTTCCGCCATCTGAAAGAGAGGCCCCTCTGATAAAATCCATCTGCCCTCCAACGCCAGAAAACTGCATCATACCTATGGAATCGGCACATACTTGACCCATCAAATCTACTTCTACAGCGCTGTTAATAGCCGTTACTTTGGGGTTTCTCCTTATCACTGCCGTATCATTTACATAAGCAATATCTAGCATTGCCACTTCGGGATTGTCGTCTATGAAATCGTACAGCTTTCGTGTTCCCACCACAAATCCAGATACTATTTTGCCAGGGTGTGTTCTTTTATGTTCACCAGTAATCGTCCCGCTCTTCACCAAGTCCATCACTCCGTCAGAAAACATTTCTGTATGCACTCCCAAACCCTTATGTCCGGTCAAGAACTTAAGAACAGCGTTTGGTATGGCACCTATACCCATCTGCAAAGTTGCACCGTCTTCTACCAACGAAGCTACGTGCTGGCCTATTTGCAATTCTACCTCTGTTGGCTCTGCAGCTTTTGTTTCGTGGATGGCATCATTTACCTCTATCCCCGCATAAATGTGATCGATATGAATAAGGCCATCTCCGTGCGTGCGAGGCATATTTGGATTGATTTGAGCAATCACATATTTGGCATTTTGCACGGCCGATAAGGTGGCTTCGACCGAAACCCCAAGTGAACAGTACCCATGTTTATCTGGTGGAGAAACGTGAATAAACGCCACATCTATCGGTATTACTTTTTTCCGGATCACATGAGGGATTTCACTGTAAAATAAAGGAATATAATCTGCTCTACCCAATTGCACAGCTTTGCGAACATTTGCACCAACAAAGAAAGAATGGTCGTGAAAAATTCCTTCATACTCAGGTGCTACATGTGGTGCACTGCCTTCGATGTGCATGTGGTACAAATGTACATTTTTAAGCTCTGGTGCTCGATCAGTCATGGCAATCAATAGCCTTTCAGGTGTAGCGGCAGCCGTATGTACAAATATGTTGTATCCATTTTCGATTATTTTTACCGCTTCAGCAGCCGAGGTTATTTTCATTTTTATTTGATTATTAAAGTTGCTAGGTGTTTGGCAAAAGTAATAAAGTTGTAGCTATTTCAAATGATGATTTTTGTCGTATTTATTCAATATGGCTCAATTAGGAATACTTAATTTTTGAAGATCCATCAATTACACTGCACTTTCAATTTTGTGCAACAAAGTTAAATCTATTACCAATCAATCGTTAGCAAAGTTTTTTATTTCGTTTCCATCACCTTTTAAATTTATAGTGGGAAAGTTTAAAAGCGCGAGGTTTTTTAAATAGGTGTAAGGTAATTACATTGCATGATCTTTTGTTAGTGTTAATTTAACTTTATCGTTCATTTTTAGTTATTAAAACAAACCCAAGTAATTATGAAAAAATATATTTTAATGATCGTTTTGGTGACTTTGTGCACAAGTTGTTATACCATTATTCGCCCAGGCGAAGTCGGATTGAGAAGGCAATTGGGTAAACTGAAAGAAAAAGTACTAACGCCTGGTTTGTATCCATACAATTTCTTCATCACCACGATCGTAAAAGTGCCGATTAGGACCTTAAATTTGATATTAGAAGAAGAATTGCCAACAAAAGAAGGATTGAACGTAAAAGTAGAATTTTCCATTATTTATCACATAAGACCAGAGAAAGCAAAGGAAATAGTAGAGACTATTGGTTTGGAATTTGAAGATATCGTCATCACGAGTGTATTGCGGAGTTCAGCCCCAAATGTCACTGCTAAATTTTTGGCAAAAGATTTGTACACAAGCGAACGAAGCAATATCACCAAAGAAATTCAAGAAAGTATTACCAATATTATTGGCGACAGAGGAGTGGTAATCGAGGCCGTTTTGTTGAAATCTATTAAACTACCAGCAGGGCTTTCAAGGAGCATCGAGTTGAAATTGCAGTCGGAACAAGAGGCACAGCAAATGGACTTTGTGCTTTTGAGGGAAAAGAAAGAAGCAGATAGGAAAATTATTGAGGCCGAGGGAATAAAGAAGTCGCAGCAAATCATAGCCGAAGGCTTGAGTCCAATGATTATTCAATACAAATCGATCGATGCTTTCAAAATGCTTTCTACATCGCCTAATAGCAAGGTAATAATTACAAATGGCAAGGCTCCATTTTTGATTGGGGCAGATCAATAAGATCTGTTTTTTTCGATGGCTGATGCAGGTATCAGCCATTTTTTATGCTATTTTTAAACGATTTGGCAACAATCATTATCATCATTTGCTTATTATTAAATACCATTTTTTAACATAAATTCATCACTGTTTAAAGCATGAAAACAAAAGAATATTTTCAATTAGGCGAGGTTTTTGGTTATTTTTTCAGAAAAAACGATCCAAACCGTGTATCAAATTTCAGCTTAAAATCGATGCACTTCGTAAATAAACTATCAATGGCCATATTTTTAGTTTGTTTGGTGGTAATGGCTTTTAGATTCATTAAGAGAATGTAGAAGTCTAGACGTATATACTTTTGCCTTTCTTGCAAATAATTGCTGCTTATTTTGCGTACATTTACATTGAGATTTTCACAAATATGGGCTTAGTAACGACAACCATCAAGCTATCAAACCCACGCGATACTGATTTGGGAGCGATCGAGGTTCAGTGCTTGGTCGATACCGGTGCATTGCATCTTTGTATTACAGAAGCACAAAGCATTCAACTTAAGTTAGAAACTGCGGAAAAGCGACCTGTTACGTTGGCCGATGGTTCGATACAAATAATCCCTTACGTTGGCCCTATAAAAGTAGATTGGAAGGGCAGAATAAGCTACACTGGTGCTATGGTTTTAGGCAATCAATGTTTGCTTGGGGCAATTCCAATGGAAGATATGGATATTTTGGTGCACCCAGCGCAACAAATAGTCATTGCAAATCCGATGCATCCAAATATTCCTGCCTCTGTGGCATATTAGTTTTTCAGCAGTTTTTTGTGAAGCCCTTAAAATAATACGGTTTTGCAATAAGAGGCTAAACCTCAGGTTTTTATCACCCAAACAACTTCACCAACCCATTTTTTCCACCAATCCTGTATCAAAATCTGAGTTGTAGTTATTTGTAGTTTTTCAGCAAAAACATTTAGTAAATCTTTCAGTTCTGGCGATTTAGAGTCTGTCACTTCAAAATCTGCCACTTTTTCACTTATATATGTTGCAATTAATTCGGGCATTTCTATTTTCACTACACCTTTCACATTTGAAAATAGTATTTCTCGCCCTTTGGCTGTTTTTTTTCCCAGTTGCACTGTCACCTGGTGCCAAACCAATTTATAGCCAATCAAATTGCCGAAATCAACCAGATTTTTTTTCAGGTAGCCAGCTATCAATTTCGATGAAATGGAAGTTTTCTTTACTTTAAATTCAAAAAAATCTTGTAAAGGCATGTCCATCCCGTGGCCGTGCATATAATTGTACAGTCCTTTTTTTAACCCTGCCGAATATTGTTCATGGTCTGCCCCAGTTGGGTCTTGGTGATACAGATCGTTGTTGGCAAAACCTTTGAATGCTGGGCCAACTTTTATCACACCGTATTTTTCTGGATCAATGCCTACTGGGCTATGTACCGTCATGGCAAATTGGTGCCAGAAGGCCGATTGCAGCAAGCCGTTTTCAAACAACTGTCTCACGATTTCAAGTGAATCTATAGTCTCTTGGTCAGTTTCGGTCGGGAAGCCATACATCAAGTAGGCATGAACTAAGATGCCAGCATCTCTAAAGCCTTTGGTTACTTGTGTTACTTGTTCGATCGTTACCCCTTTTTCCATTTTTTCAAGCAGGCGATTGCTCGCCACTTCCAAGCCTCCAGTTACCGCTATGCAACCAGCAGAGGCAAGTAATTGGCACAAGTCTTCTGAAAAAGTTTTCTCAAACCTGATATTTGTCCACCAAGTTACTTGCAGTTTTCTTCGTAAAATTTCAATGGCCAAATCGCGCATGGCAAGCGGTGGAGCTGCCTCATCTACAAAATGAAAGCCTGTTTCGCCTGTCTGGGATATCAATTCCTCCATTTTATCTACTAAGATTGCGGCAGGCGATTGATCGAAACGACTTATGTAATCGAGCGATACATCGCAAAAACTGCATTTTTTCCAATAACAACCGTGTGCAATCGTCAATTTATTCCACCTGCCATCGCTCCAAAGCCTGTGCATGGGATTTGGCATATCTATTACTGACAAATATTTTTGCACCTTCAAGCCTTCGTAGAGCGGAGTTGGCAGCTGAGCATGCTTAATATCACCGCCAGTAAGTGTATTCACAAATTTCACTTTCCCATTTTCTCTCAAAAGTGTTCGTTTCAAATGTGGGTATTTTATTGGGTCTTGCAAATGGTTGTAAAGTGCCAAAATGGGAGTTTCGCCATCATCGATTGTTATGTAATCTACATAGTCAAACACATCTGGTTGGTACAAATCTCGCAATTCTGTGTTGGCGTAGCCTCCACCCATCACTATTTTTGTGGCTGGATGATGCTTTTTTATCCATTGCCCTACTTTTAAAGCCCCATACAAATTACCAGGAAATGGTACGGTAAAGCCCACCAATAGTGGCTGATTGTCTGCAAAATAACGACCTGCAACATCAATCAAAATAGTGTCAATGTAATTACTATTTGCTTCGAGAGCCAATTTTAAGGGCTCAAACGATACTGCCGTTCGGGCTATTCGTTCTGCGTATTTAGAAAATCCAAAATGTGGGCCCACGGTAGCCACTATCAAATCTGAAATGTCTTCCAGATACATCGTGCAAAGATAACGTGCTTTGTCTTGCACGCCATTATTTCCAAAAAACCATTCTAAATCCTCAATTTGTTCAAATCGACTACTTTCTGGCAGATATTGCCTGGCAGCAATCCGATAGCCTAAAGTATAATTTTTATTTTGTAAGAATAGAACTACAGAATCTATCGTATTCTCGTAAGATTTTCTATTTTCTAAAATATATTTTAGAGAGGGGGTAAGTTTAAAGTTATGTCGTTTTATTTCATCAAATAAATTGGCCAAGCCTTTTTTGCTAAATATTTCAAGTACTAAATCTAGCCCCAAATCGGCTTGTGTACTTTTTATGCCTTGTTGTTTTAGAAAGCCGGACAAATAAGCTGTGGCAGGGTAGGGCGTATTTAGCTGTGTTAGAGGCGGAATAAAAAGCAGAATATCAGTCAAAGTGCAAATTTTTCTTGTTTCTGGGATAAATATAACTATTTTCCATGTACATTCAATTGGATGGATGTTTTCTGGTGCTTTTTACAATTTTAATAAAATATTGTACAAAATATTGGCTCAAGGCCTATTCATTCAGATATTACAATAAAATACTCAAGATGAATTATGCAATAAATTCGACACTTAAATGTTATTTTTAGTTGTTTTAGATCAAATTAAATTACTAATTCAAATATATTCTTGAAATTTTGTGAATAATAATTTAGAATTTACTTTCTTTGTCCCACGACTTAGCTATATCAAATTTATTTGGTAAAAGTAAAGGAGTAATTTCTCATAGTTATTTAGATTTTAAAGCCGTGCCATTTTATGACACGGCTTTTTTTTATTCAATTTTTTCAATAATTTTAGTGTTTAATAAGTCGAAAAAAATGAAAATTAATATCAGTAGAATCAATGATGCGGTCAATCTTCAAGCTACAAGCGAAGAAGGAATAAAAATAGTAATGGATGGCTCGGCTGCCATTGGAGGTCAAAATTTGGGCATGAGACCCATGCAATTGTTGCTTACATCATTAGGTGGCTGCACAAGTATGGATGTATTAAGTATTTTGAAGAAAATGCAGCAAGAAGTTGAAGCCTATGATGTGGTGGTAGATGGCATTCGTGAAGAAGGCGTAGAACCTTCTTTGTTTAGAAATATAAATATACATTTTAAACTAAAAGGCAAGCTAGATGCGGGTAAAGTGCAGAGAGCCATTGAGTTATCGATGACAAAATATTGCTCCGTGGCCAAAACTTTAGAGCCAACAGCCACTATTACGCACGATTTTGAAATAGTAGCGTGAAATCTATTTCTACCTCACTTCAAAATTAAACATTTCAATATTCTTTAGTTTCCCTACCAATCGATCACCAATTTTTACCGCACCTACGCCACTTGGCGTTCCAGTAAACAGCAAATCGCCTTTTTTCAAAGTGAAATACTTTGAAATGAATGAAATTAAATAATCAATTGTAAAAATCATGTCGGCTGTATCGCCAATTTGCTTTTCTTCATTGTTGATATGTAGCGAAAATTGAATGTCTTGCAGTGTCTGCAACTGCGATTTTGCAATAAAATTTGAAATAGGAGCAGAGCCATTAAATCCTTTTGCCAATTCCCAAGGCAAACCCTTGGCTTTCAGCTCGTTCTGCAAATCTCTGGCTGTGAAATCAATACCCAATCCTATTTCCTGGTAATATTTATGGGCAAATTTTTCCTCAATAAACTTCCCTTCTTTATCTATTTTCACCACCAACTCAGTCTCATAATGAATTTCTTTTGAGAATTCTGGGTAATAAAAAGGAGCATTGTCTTTTAAGATGGCAGTATCTGGCTTCATAAAAATGACTGGCACAGTTGGTATTTCATTTTTTAGCTCTTTAGCATGATCTGCATAATTTCTACCTACACAAAAAATTTTCATATTGGTTGGAATCGGTTTTCAATTGATAAATCGGGAATATTAATAAAATCTTTCTCATTACGTGTTACGAACTTAAATTTATGCATAATGGCTGTGGCAGCTATCACAGCATCTGGGAGCTTAATTTTGAAGTTTCGCCTTATTTCAGCCGCTTTTAAAATCGCTTCATTTGAAAGAATGTATTCTTTGCCTTGATCAAAAAAATCAAAGACTAGGCTAATTTTTGTTTGCCAAAGTTTTGACAGACTCAGCGCCTCTATTTTTAAAATGGAACTATATTTATTTCCAACTACAAATAAGTTTTGAAAAAAATCTTCTAAATGGCTGGGATAACTTTTCTCTAGAAAGTAAATAATGATGTTTCTATCCACAAGTTTTCGCATTGCCATTCACTTCTCATGTTTTCATATTCTTTCCACAAATCTCCATATTAGGCTTTTAGTATTCCATTTGCAGCACTTATTTTGATGTTTTTACCTGTTTTTTCGTTATTTTTTGGCTCGTTGCAAATAGGCACGATCACACTTTTCTTTTTCCCTTGCTCATTATATATGTATTTCAATTCCATTTCCAAACTTGTTTGATGCTGCAATTTACAAATTCCAAATTTAAAATGCCTAATTTTGCAATATGGATTCAATAGTGCTCAAAAAAGACATTCGCAAAGCCTCAGTCGAAGATTTGAAAGTATTTTTAGAAAGCATAAACGAAAAACCTTTTCGAGCCAAGCAAATTCACGAGTGGATATGGGAAAAATCTGCTTTAAGTTTTGAAGATATGACAAATATCTCGATCAAAACCCGAGAAGAACTCAATGAAAAATTTGTTTTCAACGCTCTTTCACTTCACAAAAAGCAAATAAGCAACGATGGCACTATCAAATCAGCTTTTAAGCTTTACGATGGCAATATTATCGAAAGTGTATTGATTCCTGCCGATGATCGAATGACCGTTTGTGTCTCATCGCAAGTGGGTTGTTCGCTTACCTGCAAGTTTTGCGCTACTGGCTATATGGACCGTGTCCGCAATCTCGACCCTGCCGAAATCTACGATCAAGTAGTAGACGTACGCAAGCAGGCCTTTGAAAATTACGGAAAACCATTGACAAATATCGTCTTTATGGGCATGGGCGAACCTTTGCTCAACTACGGCAATGTAATGAAAGCGATCGACAAAATCACTTCGCCAGAAGGCTTGAATATGTCTCGCCATCGCATCACGGTTTCTACGGCTGGCGTGGCCAAAATGATTGTTAAATTGGCCGATGACGGCTTCAATTGCAAACTAGCATTATCGCTTCATGCTGCAAATGATACCAAACGAAATCAAATAATGCCAATAAACGAAACCAATACTTTAGATGCTTTGGCAGAAGCACTCAAATATTTTTATGCTAAAAATGGCAACAGACTCACTTACGAATATATAGTTTTCAAAGATTTCAACGATACTTTGCAAGATGCTGAAGAATTGCTGAAATTTTCTAAACACGTACCTTGCAAGATAAATATCATTGAATACAACCCTATTAGCGAGGCTATTTACAAAAATGCTGATGACGAAAAATTGGGCAAATTTAAAAATTACTTAGAAAATAGAGGGGCAAACGTCACCATTCGCAGAAGCCGTGGCAAAGATATTGATGCCGCTTGCGGTCAATTGGCGGGTAAAAATTAATCATTCGGGCAATAAATTTAATCTTTAATCGTAGTGTCACAAGATTGCGTTCTTTTTCTCGTTAAAGAGAAATATGCTGATTATTAGACGGTTATCAATCACTGATATTCTCTAATTGCAGGCTACAAGCAGATTTTAATACCAAAAGTTGCAATTTTATATTATTATTTTCAAATTGATTTTGCTATTAAAATTCTAGTAATATCTTTGCACAGCGTCTTTTAATTTATTTTAAATATTAACAGTAAAGTAACATCTATTAACTTCTTTTGTAACCAGTTAACTTAATAATCCAAATATCTTTTCAACAATGGAAAACAAAAAACAAGAATCTAAGGCAGGTTCTATCTTCGCAGGTGCAACTATTCTTCTTTGTCTTATCGTAGGACACATTATTTTTTACACCGTAATGGGAAATGGTGCCAATTTTGAAGGTGGCGACAATGCCAATCACCCAATTCCAGGAAATTATTTAGGCATAGTGTTCAAAGGCGGTTTCATTGTTCCTATATTAATGGGATTTTTCCTAATCGTATTCACCGTTTCTATCGAACGTTTGCTAACTCTAGGCAAGGCAAATGGCAAAGGATCTGTTGAATCTTTTGTTTTGAAAACCAAAAATTTATTATCTACAGACCAAATTGATACTGCAATCGCAGATTGCGATACACAAAAAGGCTCTGTTGCCAATGTTATTCGTGCTACTTTGCACACATATAAAGACATGGTCACTGAATCTAACTTTGATAAGGAGCAAAAAGTAGCTGCAATCCAGAAAACTACAGAAGAATACACTTCTTTAGAACTTCCTATGTTAGAGAAAAACTTGTCCATTTTGTCTACTTTAGGTTCTGTTGCTACTCTGGTTGCACTTTTAGGAACAGTTATTGGTATGATAAAAGCCTTCGCAGGTATGTCGCAAGCTGGTGCCCCAGATTCTACTGCGCTCGCCAACGGTATTTCTGAAGCCTTGATAAACACAGCAATTGGTATCGGAACTTCAGCTATCGCCATCATTTGTTACAATTATTTTACGAGTAAAATCGATACATTATCTTATAGCATCGATGAGGCTGGTATGTCTATCGCTCAGACTTTCGCAGCTAAACACAAATAGTTTTAGGCTTCTCAGGGCATTTGAAAAAATGCCCTTTTTAATTCTCGTCTAAAATCTTAAAAATTCACAACTATGCCAAAAGTTAAAGTAAAAAGAAAAGGAGTAGCACTTGACATGACAGCCATGTGCGATGTAGCATTTTTATTGCTTACATTCTTTATCTTGGCTACTACCGCCAAGCCAGCAGAGGCTGTGGTGGTCGATACTCCTACATCAATATCGCAGACTAAACTTCCAGAAACTGATATTATTCTTATTTCAGTGAGTCAAGAAGGGAGAGTTTTCTTCGGAATAGATGGTCAAGCTACGAGAATAGATGTATTGGAGCGTATCGGAACACAGAAAAATATACAATTTACCGACAAGCAAAAGTTTGCATTTTCACTAATGGATAGTTTTGGTTTACCTTTAAACCAATTGCAATCATTTTTGAGTATGGAAGCTGGTGCTAGAAATAAAGTGGAGCAACCTGGTATTCCTGTCGATTCTGTATCAAATGAGTTGCAAGATTGGTTATTGAACGGAAGATATTCAAATACCAAAGTCCGCATTGCCATCAAAGGCGATAGAGGTGCCGATTACAAAGTAATGAAACAAGTGATTGCTACTTTGCAAGATCAAAACATCAATAGATTTAATTTAGTGACTGGCTTAGAAGCCAAACCGCAAATAGCTGGTGTCGCTGCTGAATAATATTTTATTAACCATAAATAATTACTGACATACTATGG
>JBJXGB010000270.1:0-7173 GCA_046152935.1 Cytophagales bacterium | reverse complement strand
ATATCAGCGGTCTGGCCGCAATGGGCACAATAATGGTCTAACAGCAGGGTGCCACAATTTTTACAATGCATCTGGTTTTTTCGTTATTTACGATGCAAAGCTCATTCATCTAGAGCTTCGTCATTGTCACTCATACGACAAACTGCAAAAAGAGGCGAATGCAAAAAACCACCATCCGGATTTTAAAGAACGGTAACAACAGATGATTAAATATAATAGAGGCTCAGGCTACTGAATTGCCATATTTATTTATTTCATCCAAAAACCATCCAATACACGCGCCACAATGCCATGCCAACGAATGCCCACCCCAAAATTTTATCAATATTTAACTTTGTGAATACCAACGATTGCGCCAACTTCCTTCCAATAAATATATAACCTACCAATGTGAGCATGGCTCCCAAAGTTGCGGCAATGCAATAGATTTGGCCGTTAAAATGCAGCGCAATCCACCCTGAATTTTGAGCATATTTTGTAAAAAAAAGCCAGAACGGAATAGAAAACGGATTGAGGAAATTGATGGAAAGGGCTTTCCAAATTGAAATATTTATTTTGTCAGTTTCCTTGCTTTTTTGATTAGCATTGTCGGGTTTCTTTGTTAAACTTCCAAAAGCCATTGCAAGTATAAAAACAATGGCCGCCCAATCGAAATATTGATTTACAAAAGCATATTGCTGGATATAATTAAAAAGCAAAATCGCCAACCACACATGAAAATATTCGGCAACCAAGGCAATGCCTACAAACTGAAATGCTGCCTTTTGACCACTATTTAATGTTATTTGAATGATCGTAAGGTTGATAACTCCAAAAGGCACCGAGCCTAAAGCACTGATAATAAACCCAGTAGCAAAAGTATACCACATTTCATCCATGATGCGTTGAAATAGAATCTATCGCCTTTTTGTACAATTTGTACTTCTCTCTAATATTCACCAAATTTGGAAACGGAATGCCTTTTTCATGGTTTTCCATGCTAATTTTGTACATAATGTGGTGGTGCGCAAGCAATACTTTTTGTCCTGCCCAAAACGAAAAACCAGGCTGGTAAATATGAGCTGGTTCTGCACCGCAGCCATTTAACTCGAGAATCTTAATGTTTTTACCCTCATACAAATCTTCAATTGAGTTGCAGCGCAAATCGTACCTTCCGTAATAAAAGCCATCGATTTTGTTCGATAATTGATCGAAAACATTAATCAATTTTCCATTTATCAGATCATTGGCGTCTAAAAAAGTAGTGCCTCGACAATGGTTGCCAATCTGCTCTAATTCAATAACTTGCCCCTCTTTGGGAATAGTAGTTAATACATTTTCAAATACTTTAGAAAGGTGGTTTCTTACAAACCTGGCTCTGGGATACTGTTCTATCAATTCCAATAAACTTGATGTTCCATTGCCAACTACTTTCAAAAAGTCTTTCATTACAATAGATGAAATTGTACCACGCTCAGCATTTGGAAATCGATAGTAAAAAATACCTAATTCCACGGGAAAATCAATAAATTCTTGAATGATATAGGTGGCTTTTGTGCTCAAATGATAAGCTACTAGATTTTCTACGGTGTCTATTTTTTGCACGCCTTGCCCTCTTTCACCCACATCTGGCTTCGCTATTACAGGAAAAGACAAAGTGGATTTGGTAAAGATAGAGATTGCCTCATGGTAAGATGTACCAGCTCGGACTAGAACATATTTTGCACGAAACTCTTCTGGAATTTTATCTAAAATACTTGATTTGGACTCTCCCAACATTCCGCCCATCTCAATACCAGGATTAGAAGCAGAAAAAAAGAAAAAAGATCGGGCTTTGATACTAAGCCAACAATGGTAAATGATGACAAAAAAATAAACGACAAAAAACGGCCAAAATTCCCAATTTGTAAGTTTTACAATAAAACTAGTTTGCTCAAAAGGTTTATTCAAATTAGTATATTCCAAATTCGATCGTTTTGGACTGGTTATTAATCAAATCTCTGTACTGCATTAAATTCAATTTACTTGTATTTTGAATTGATGTAATACTTACAGTTCTCAATTTATTGCCTCTATTTATTTCTATATTTTCTTCAACATTTGCAGTGCCTTTAAACTGATGAAAATCGAAAATAAGATTGGGATTTGAGGCCAGCAAATATGCATTTTCTAACAGCCATCTTTCAAAATGCTTTTTCCTGTTCAAGATTATGTCGGGTGCATACAAAGTTGCAGACGACCAAATATGAGGTAGTTTAACGTCCAAATTAGTACAATGCATTTTTTTGCCATCCCACTTCAATTCTGTAAGTTGATTGTGCCCTGCCACTATCAAAGTGAAAGGTTCTAAATGCTCAAAATCGTATTGATCGACAAACTCAACTGTATTTCTAAACTTGAAATAGTGCAATACCACTAGTCCTCGACTGTGTTTGTATGGCGGATTGGGCACATGGGCTTCAAAACCACCATTTAATAGACATACAGTAGTGCCATTTTCCTGCAAGGCAATCCACGAGCCCTGACCTACTGGATCGATTGGAATTAATACTTTTTTTCCACTTATTTCAACTTGACTAGGCAAAATAGCAGCTTCCCTGCTTGTGCTTTCGTCTCGATTGGAAGTAAATATAAAATTCAACACTTCTGCTGTTTCCAGTGAATGCGACTTTTGAGCTGTTGCGATCGGAATGTACGTTACGGTGCACATATTTCATGTTGGTATTTGATGGTCGAATATGCAACGCCAAAATTTTCGGGCAACAGTATATCATCAAAATTAATCTTGACAGCTATTTTAATCAAGGCCATGTGATGAATTACGTGTTCAATGTTATAGCCAAGTTCCCTGAAATAAGTACTTTTTACATCGATGAATTCACCGTCAGTATTGGGACAGATTCGCAATTTTATTTCATCATCTTCAGTAATATTTACAATTTGCGAAGCCACTCTATCAATTGTTCCTTTCACATAGGTAAGATTGGATTCCAATTCCAAATCTCTTTTTCTGGCATCATAGTCTACCAAACCGGTTTTTAATCCATTTAGTAAACAAAGGTAAAATTCCACCACGTGCCTTATATGTTTTCCTACAGAATTATTACTCAATAACGGCAAAGGCAAAGCATATTCATCAGCTTCTAATTGGTCTAAGAGGATATGAAGTTGGTTTAAAATATCGAAAGTGGCTCTGGCTAATAACATGGTTTGGTCGCGTTTTGATAAAATTTCATCGTATTTATAGCTTTTTTAATGCTTTCTGGGTGCATGTATCGCTCCCTAGTGATGTCAAATTTATATTTTTCCATTATTTTTTTCAAATCTAATTTTAATCTTGTATCGGTACTCCAAGCCAATAATTGAAAACCCATGCCATGTTGAATACAAATCATATCTGTATTGTATTCAAAACTATCTCCGTAGCTACCATTTATCGTGTATTTAATGGCATGTACCACAAAATTGATGAAATTAAACTGCTGAAAATCAGACACATGGCTCAGTTCATGGGCTAAAACGCCAATTTGTGCGTCATAACTTAGATTTTTCAAAAGAATGGGTTCAAACAATTTATCTGTTTTGTTGGCAATACTTATATAATAGGTTCGCTTGGCAGGCTTTTTAAACACACTCCAAAAAGAGGGCATGGTTTCCAAGGCCGCCCCACCATTTGTAAATTGAAATACAATTTTTACTTCATTCAACTCTGGAAAAGCAGAAAGTGCGATCGATGTCTGGGTAAGAATCGATCTTGGAATTGATTTTGTAATCGTATCCGGCATCATATTGAAAGGCCGTAAAGAATCTGCATTCCATGCCACATAAGAGCAGCGGATTGGGGCAGCTGAAACCATATTGCAAACCAAAATTAAGATTAAGGCTATTTTTTTCATTGTTGCAGAAGACATTTTTTTCACTAGTCTGTATAAATATCAAGCAGGTGCAAAAGGCAAACGATCATTTCAATTCGGCTACTCCAAAAAGTACCGAAAAATCTTCGCACCAAATTACCACAAATTTATATTTTTTAAAATCAGTTGTTGTTGCAACTGGATATGAAAATGTACCAGAAGTACTTTTCAAAGCCCCTAACGACACATAATCAGAAGCTCCTTCTGTTGCAGACAAATACACGCGCAAATCTGGACCAGCGTCTGTTTTGAAATTTTCAATAGCTAGGGTAAAAACGCCAGCATTATTCAAAATGCTTGCTTTTCCACTTGTTTGATGCACTCTTGAGGCAAATTCTCCTTTTAAAGAGATTACGGTATTTGAATCTTTGAGTATCGCTTCTGAAATTGGCTTCGGATCTTCTTTGCTGCAACTTCCCAGCAAAATAATCACAGCAAACAAGATCGCTACAAATTTGAAATTACTCACAGTAAAATAATTAAAGTTAAAACAAAATTACTAAATAGGAATGAAAACTAGTTTTCAATGCCCATTTATCACCAAATTAATATCGTACACACATTTATAAATTCTTGCTTCTCAAATCATTGCCTCTTGCCACACGTGGATTTAACAACGAAGCAGAAACATTTTGAATATTTTTTGAATCACCTTTTGAGATTTTTGATGTGTGGCAACTGATTATCCCAATGTAACCAAAACTCTAGCCAACTGAATCGATACTTACCTCCAAACCACTTGGATATAAAGTATTAAAGAGCAAAACATTTACCAACATTGAATATTGCAATTCATTTTTAGATTAATTTTCAAATACTTAGACAAGGAACGCAACTGCATTTTTGCGATCAATAAATAAAACCATCAAACAGCAAATCATTACAGCTATAGCCAAGGCAAATAAATAGCCACCATCGCCCATGATCGGAATACCCAGTGTAGTAAGATGAAAAAATATTGCACCTCCCATCACCCCAATGCCGATCAAGGCACCCAACCAAGCCAGACCTGGTACGAAAAGGAGTATAGAAGCGATCAATTCGCTAACACCGATACCTAGTCGTCCCCAAGGCTCCATGCCGACCGTGGTAAAGATGTAAACAGACTCTGTCGAGGCGGTAAATTTGAAATACAAAGTTTGAATCATAATAATGGCTGCAACTATGCGTGCAATCCAGAAGAAAATAACCAGAGTTTTCATAATTTTTAAGATTTGTTTTTAGTGCGAAATATTTGCTAGTAAATGTGAACTACACAAAGAAGGTTTTTCACTTTTCGTTTTTATTATTTATTAATTTTACTCCAATTATCGTCTGCTTTCTTCATCAAGACAGCTTCCATTTTGTTCCAATCGGGCAATGTATTGGTAAAAAATTTATTGTAAAATAAGTAATTTTTACCATTTACAATTTTGTACGTCTCAGGATCTATTTCCACTTTCTCTCCGTTGCTGCCCATTGCATAAGCACACCAGCCACCGTAAGCTGGTTCGTATTTAGTAGGATTACTTTTGAAAATGTCCATATTTTCCTTGGTGGAAAAACGGTAGGTAACACCCTCATATACAACCGAATACTCACTCTTTCCAACTTGAGGCTTACCAACAAAGTATGTAACAGGGTCGTAACCTTGTATAGCTAGTGTTTTATCAATATTATAGTTCTTAAGCCTTTGAGGTTTCGTCTCTTGAGTGTAGGAAATAAAGGACATTAAAATTAAGAATGAGAAAGCAATTTTTTTCATGATTTTGTAGATGTATAAAATAAGCGAATTTACTAAAACGGTAAGCGATGCACGCCCCTTAAACAAATGTTATTATTAATTAAAAATCGGGTAAATACTTTAAAAAAGGTTCGAACAAATAATAAAAACTAAGATTTATGGGGAATTGGGCTGCATAACCAATGCTAACCGAAGCAACAGCTCTCACTAAAACCCACCACCAAACACCACGAAATACCAAAACACACACGCCAATATTGTAAATGAAAACAATTTCACTATAAATAGTAATAATTGTATGCCGTTGACTGGGCAAAAACTCGATAAAAGGAGCACACAACACCAACAAAATCAATTGCTGGGCCGTGATGTAAGTGTTAATAATAAGATTTTCACCAAAAGTGAACTTCGAATCTCTGAAAAAAAGATATGTCAAAAATGAAAATATTGGAATTGCCAATATATTGGTGATCGTAGCATATTCTTCTGCATATTCAAAAAAACTCTTTAAAAATGTAGGATCTAGAGTGATAAACGTAATATCTGATATTTGTTCAGAAAATTCGTTTTCAAAAAATTTATACCTTGGCGTAAGAAATAACACAATTGCACCTGATACAAACAAATACTCACCTGCATTAAAAAGGTAGTTTCTAAAACCATCCAAAACTCTATTTATCGACTTTCCTGGGTTTACAAATAGATCGTAGGCAGTGTAAAAAAACCTTTTTCGCTCCACGTGGGCTATGTTGTACACAGCATCTTTCACGATATAGCTGATAGAGAAGCGTTCGTTGCTTATCTTTTCGTCTCTAAAATGGTCTATTTTTTCTGCTGTAAGCTTCGACACTTTTATCGGGGTTATTATTTACCTTGTTGCTTGGGTCTTTGTAAATACCATGCAATATTAGTATCAGGATCAAAATATGTTTGTCAGCCAAAAGACAAAGCGGATTTATTTTAGATTTCTAAGATCTGCAATAAATATTTTCTTCCTATCAAAATCTAAAATACCCTCTTCTTTAAACTGGCCGAGCAATGTGGACACAGTTTGCCTTGCCAATCCATTTAATGAGGCTATATCTTGGTGGGTGAGGTGGTTAGAGAGCGATATGTTATTTTTCTCTTTGGTATCAGAGACGGCCACTTGCTCTCTAAAAAAATCGATTAGTCTTTGTCGTGCATCTTTAAATATGATGCTGCTAAATCTACGGGTTAGCGAGAGCTGTTGCACACCTATTTTTTTTGTAAATCGAATCGCGAGCTCAGGTTTTTTATGGAATATATCTTCCAGATTTTTAGAATTAAAATTACAAAGCATTGTTTCATTGCTCATCGACATGGCAAATTCTCCTTGTCTTTTGGATGCTCCAAAGGTGATTTCACCAAACCAATCGCCTTTTTTCAGTATATCTAATATTATTTCATTGCCATCATCGTTGTACATTCCTATTTTGACAAAGCCTTCTTTTATCGAATACACTTTGCGGTGGTCTTCTTCGGGCATGTACAAAAACTCATTTTTTTTGCACGACTTATAATTTGCAATCCATTCGA
>JBJXGB010000261.1:0-3642 GCA_046152935.1 Cytophagales bacterium | reverse complement strand
AAAATTCATAAATATGATGTTAGCTGAAGTTCTTTATCTGTCGTATTCATTCTTCATTCTAAATCTTTGGTTTAAATTATTCACTGCAAGAAAATCATAACCAATATCAAAGGTCTTGTTGGTAAATTTAAAGTATCTTCCGTCTGTATATATTTTCTCTTTCTTGTCTACGTAATTCCAATAAGTCGAAGTATATTTTTTCTTAAATTTTTGTGTCACAATTTTACTTTTTAATAACTCGGTCAAAAGATAAAAGCTTTCTGATTTCGTTAAGTCACAAATCTGTTGTCCATTTTCTAAAATCAATCCCGACATAGGAAAATTTAGTTTGTCGGTTTTTGAAGGAACTAATTTCACTTGTTGATTTAAATACTTGGCAGCCGAATATGCCCAAATAAGCATTTTTGGCGCCTCTCTACCATAATCAGAGATCGTTTTGATGATTTTATTATTTTTGATAAATGTAATGGTGACTTCTTCATCGTCCGTCCAATTTGCTTGGTAACTATCTTTTAGATTAGGGATATCTGCTTTTTTAAAAGTTGATTCTATTTCTTTATATTCTTCCTTTGTTATTTTTGAAGTAAATAAACCATTTTGAGTATTATAAAGATGGCCGAAATAAATAATTTCTCCATTCTTATCAATACTTATGTCCAAAATTGGGCAAGTACCGTAGCAACCAGAAGTAGAGACAATAATTTTATCGTAGTTTTCATTTGGATTAATTTTGTATTGCGTTCTTAAGTAAATACTAAATTGAGTATCACTTATTTGAAAAGTTAAAGTGTCGCCAATGATTGAAAATATTTTTTGGTTTTCTAATGTTTTATTTGATGAATCTATAATTTTCAATGTGTCATTATCGATTTCATATGTAGGCTTGGCTCTTAACAATAAGCTACTACTTTGTTTCTGCTCATTTTCTGAGTTTATTTTGAAGTGTCCAATTTTATTTTCGCATTCATTATTTTCAAAAAAAATGTACCGATTTGTTCTCTTGTCAATGGGGGGAGGTGGTAACAGTTCATCGCTATTGATTCGTTCTATTTTGTAAACGGTCTTTAAATAAGTCCATTCACCAATTATCTTCTTTTTGAGTTGTTCATTCGTATCTCTTAAACAAGAAAACAAGGATAAAATTGACAAACTAAATATTATGGTAATTGCTCTCATAGAATTTCAGCTAACGATTGGGTATTTATGAAGGAATGGGCGACAGGGCTGCGAAACTGTCCCACGAGACAAGCTATGCAGG
Organism: Cytophagales bacterium; assembly: GCA_046152935.1. Classification (GTDB taxonomy): domain Bacteria; phylum Bacteroidota; class Bacteroidia; order Cytophagales; family UBA9547; genus CAZMFZ01. The sequence continues at coordinate 2,384 of JBJXGB010000261.1, read as the reverse complement.
CGAGCAAAACTACGACCTACCAACCATTCCCATTCTTTCATAAATACCATGTTAGCGGCTGTTATTTCTTTATTATTTCGTCTAAAATTTTTATAACTTCTTTTATGGTTTCATAATGCGTTTTCATATTCCCAAAAGAGATACTGTCTTGGTTTCCGTGGGCAATATTATTTCTATTTGAAATTAATGTATTTAATGAACTTTTCAATTCGTCATTCATTTTTCTATTAAAAGTAGCTGTCCAATCAGGATTGAATGAGTCAAGAAATTTAGTGAGTTTATCGTAGTCAATGTTTGTGAACGTTTTCATTTTGTTTTTCACATGTGTTGCTACTGGTCTTGATGAACAAGTATCAACATAGTCACCAACTTGCGATTTTATGTAGTTTTCAAGTAGACCAGAAGATTTAACGCATAAGTATTTTGCAAAGTGTGCTTGTATTTCTTCATCTTTAATATTTTCGCCTGTTTTAAATAACGAATTTATTGAAGATATTTGATTTGTTATTCGCAAATTCATTTTACACTTCGTTAAAGGTGGTGATAGACTTATTAATTCTTCCTTTAACAGAAGATTCACTTGAAGTTCTACTATCAACAAATGATTTAAATTCTAAGTCTTGAAGCAAAGAATCATATTTTGTTTTAAAAAGTAGTTTATCAGGATTTGGATTACTATGAAGTCGTGTTGCTGTACCTAACATTATAGCATCAAATATTGCAGCATTAAGTCTATTACCAGTTCGGAAGGCTTTATCGCCAACACTTTCGTGAATAAATTGAATTGTATTTACAAACAAATTCGTCAATTCATTTTTATTATAAAGTTCTAATTTTCTGTTTCGTTTCATAAAAGAATTTATGAATGACTTTAAAACATTTTTGTATTCTACATGCTCGTAGTATAAGCTAAAAAAACGAAGTATCAATTCTTGTTCTTTCATTCGTCTATTTTCTTTTCCAAAAATTGCTCTCCATGATGGATTTTCTGCTAATTCGGAAAGTAATTCATTAAAGTCTCCATAGAAAACACAAGCCCGTATTTCTTGTGGTTGCAGTGGTGTTCCGCCCGTGTTTAGTCTTTCAAAAATCATGTAAATGCTGCTGTCATCATCATTTGGCGTGTCTTGTTTAATGATTGTTGCATGTAAAATAGAATCGTCAAGTCTGTTTTGGTCAGCTTGATTTAATTCCTCATAGGTCTTTCCTTCTAAGTCTACTTGAACGCCTTTTAATCTAAATTTCTTTTCACCAAAAACTCCTTTGTAAAAGTTAGCGATACTTAGTATTCTTTGTTGTCCGTCAATGATTATTAACCTTTCCGTTTCATCTTCTTTTGAAAAGAAAACTCCAGGAACTGGTAATCCAAGAATTAAAGATTCAATAAAGCGTGACGCTTGAATTTGTGTCCACACATATTTTCGTTGGAATGGAGGGACAAATATTTTTTCTTTTTCAATTCTTTGTACAATACTATCAACAGTATAGTCTGCACCGTAGCTTGTTATGGAATAGCGAAACTCTTCCGTTTCGTCTTGTATATCGTCAATAATTTCAATTTCCTCTTGCATTATCGTAATTTTTTAAAGATTCGCTGTTTGTGTGTTATAATAGCCGCTAACGCCCACATATTTATGAATTTTTGCGATGGAGGAGCGCGTAATTATCCACCGTGACCAAGATAGACAGAAAAATAAACTCGCCAAACATATAACCCGCAAAATTCATAAATATGATGTTAGCGGCTGTATTTATTTCGTGCTGTTCTCTAAAATTGTCAACCATTTATTTACTATCCTTGGTAATTGTTTGATTTTGTCAAACCTAAAATCTTGGTAGTTTTCGTATTTAAGGCCATAAATAAGTTCTAAATCTTCGACAATTTGTTTCAAGTCGATTGTTTGATTAGAATACTTTTTGTAGATATCAAACCCAACCTTGTCTCGAATTGTAATAAATGAATCATTATTAAGTCTATACATTTTAGTATAATCTATATAACATTTATCAATTAGTGTTTGGTCAATTGAAGTCAATGTGTCAAGATACTCGACAATATTGTCGCTGTCAAAGCAATTTATTTCAGCCTCGCAAGTACATTTAACAGTTCCAACTTGTCCATAGCGTCCACCATTTAGTTTATAAAAATTTTTGAGCTGAGTCTTACAGCTGCAACAGTATAAAGGTGTGATTGTGTTGTCAATTTGAATTCCCCAAAATTCTTTGTTAAAACCCCATCTGTCAGCCCTTACAATGATTCTAATTTCACAGTTTTGCTCTTCCTCGTCTGTCAATATCTCTGATATCATGGTGTCGGTGGAGTGTTAATATAGCCGCACAACGCCCACATATTTATGAATTTTTGCGATGGAGGAGCGCGTAAT
>JBJXGB010000260.1:0-4261 GCA_046152935.1 Cytophagales bacterium | reverse complement strand
AATAGCATCGCAATTTGATATTGGCATGGCATTAGAGCAAAATATACCATACAATAGAGATATTTGCCTTACCAATAAGATTTTTACCTATCTAGCCTCTGGCATTGCAGTAATTGCTTCCGAAACCGAAGCCCAAAAACAATTTATGCAATCCTATCCTGCCATTGGAAAATCGTATCCTATTGACGATGTAGAAAAATTGGCTGAAATCATGCAATATTATTTCGAAAATAGAGCAGATTTGCAAAAAGCCAAAGAAGCTTCGTTTGCTTTGGGTAAAGACGAATTGAATTGGGAAAAGGAAAGTGAAAAATTTATCAGAATAATTGCCAAAGTACTTTCTGAATAGCAGCATTGACAACTTCATTAAAATTCAATATATTGTAATCGTAACAATTCAACTATGGAAGCAGCCGTAATAGAAAATCCTGTAAAAAAACCTAAAGCCATCAAAAAAATGTACGGGTCAGAACGCATAGTCATGTCGTATGAAGCCTACGATAATTTTGAGCCCAAGAATGGCATAAAATATGAATGGAAAAATGGATTTGCGATCAAAAATGGTTTTACAATGAAAAATACAGAAAGGTACATAGTTTCTAACATCAATAGAAAATTTATTAATACCACAAATTTTAGAACTGGTGGAGAATTATTCCCAGAGACCCGTTGCAAGCTAAATGATTCGATAACCCGCATTCCAGATTTGGCGTTTTTTAGCAAAGAGCAAATCAAACTTTCTGCCCAAGATCAGCACCCTATTCCAAGTTTTGTTATCGAAATCATTTCAAAAAATGAAAACACGCTGGCAACTGAAGAAAAAGTGAAAGAGTATTTTGAGGCAGGTGTAGCATCCATTTGGCACATTTTCCCCACACTTAAGCAAGTTTGGGTGTTTTCAACCAATAAAACGATAGCTATTTGTACTGATGCTGATATTTGCACAGCTAAAAATGCTTTGATAGATTTTTCAATTACTGTTGATGAAATTTTTAAAATTTCTGAATGAGGTATTTTTATCAATTCAAAAGCTACTTATAATTTCGCCAAAGATTCACAGCCAATTTTCGATTCTATTTCCAAAAATAGTGAATAGCAAAAACCAAAACTTGCCTTTGCCTTTGCAGGTGTTTTCACCTGCAAACCAATCTGCTTGTTTGTAACTAATGCAAAAGTGGCTTCTAATACGGTTAGCAAATTGCATTGAATTGGGAAAAGAAAGTGAGAAGTTTACTAACTTAGTCGAAAATTTAATCTGATGCGTGCGCAAACAAATTATTTGAACACAACTATTCAAGTACAAGTACCTTCGAAGTGGGAAATATCAGGAATTGACAATGATGTATATGTCGAGGCCTTAAAAAGATCAATTATTCATCGTTTAGATGAATCTAAACGAGAATTCAACTTGGTTATGAGCAAAATAAACTTATTTGCAGCCAAGTATGGTGCTTTTGATGAATTCGCTAAGAATCTCGAAAATTCCTTTGAGCAACACGAAGAATGGGTTGAATGGTCTTTTCTAGAAAAACAAAAAGCTGAATTACTAATGGTTATCAATAAATTTAATTCTATGATTAAGTGACATTAGACAATTTTTACAGCACTACAGCCTTTTTTCAAAGTATAATTTCAGAAATTGAATCTATAGAATTCACAGAAACTAAAACTGTGGCAAAACTAAAATCTAAAATTAGGCTTAAAGAGGGTTCTGTTATTTATTTAAGGGAAATTTATATTAAGGGTTTATTAATTGATTACAGCTACTATTGGTTTGATGTCGATGAAAAATTAAAGATTGGTTGGGATAATGCCCCGCACCATCCCGAACTTTCTACTTTCCCACACCACAAGCATTATTTGGATAAGGTTGCTGAATCTGATGAAAAAACTTTAACTGAAGTCTTAGAATTTGTTTCTGAGTCATTAATTGCCTAGTGCTCAAAAAGCTAATTTTGTGCTGCTGAGAAGCTACGCTTGCAAACTTCAAACTGTCGTTTTCGTTTGTCTCCCGTCACAATCAATTGACTGTCAGGTAGAAATACCTTACAGCACAGAAAATGAAATATATTATTGCAAATAGCGCAGATTTGCAAAAAGCCAAGGAAGCTTCTTTTGCTTTGGGTAAAAACTAATTGAATTGGGAAAAGGAAAGTGAAAAGTTTTTAAAAATAATTAATCATCTTTAAAATGGCTATTCAGCATACGATTAGGTTGTTAATCAACCATCCCTTGACTAAGTCAAGCCCAGTAAAAACGATCATACGCTTTTTGCTTTGGCAAATCAACGCCAGACTTAATCCTGATCCGGTCATCTATCAATTTACTAAAAAATGTAATTGAATAGTCAAGAAGGGAATGACTGGCGCTACAGGAAATCTTTATTTTGGTCTTCACGAGTTTGAAGATATGGCATTTTTGCTTCACTATCTAAGAGCGGAAGATTTGTTTATAGATGCGGGGGCAAATGTTGGCAGTTATACCGTCTTAGCTTCTGGGCATGTGCGTTGTAAAACTATGGCTTTTGAACCCATACCTACAACTTTCCAACATTTAGTGAATAACATAGGTATTAATCGCATGAATGATCGGGTTGAAGCATTCAACAAAGGTCTTGGTAAAGAAATCGGGTCACTTCATTTTACTAAATCACTAGATACTGTAAACCATATTGCAACCGAAAGTGAAGAGAATACACTCTTGGTAGAAGTTGATTTTCTAGATCACGTTCTCGAAGGAGATTGTCCATCATTAATAAAAATAGATGTAGAAGGATTTGAGACAGAAGTGCTATATGGAGCACAAGCGACCTTGAAAAACCCAGCTTTAAAGGCGATAATCATAGAGCTAAATGGTTCAGGTGCTCGATATGGTTTTGACGAAAATGAAATTCATTTAAAGTTCTTAAGTTTAGGATTTAAACCTTATAATTATTACCCATTTACGCGAAGTCTTGAAGAAATTCCGCATTTTGGAAACTATAATACCATTTACATCAGAGACGTAGAATTTGTGAAACAACGCCTGATGACGGCAGAGAAAATAGAGATTTTACATCAAATGATATAGAATATAGCTATACCTGCGTTCGAGATCTTTCGCAGGGCATCTCGAACTTTAGATAAAAGCAGATTTTTATCTGCAAATATTGATAAATATCAATGTTATCTGGCCTTGGGATGCGCTTCGCTAACATCCCGAAGACCGAAATCATTATTGTATGATACTTTCTTTTTGGTAACTTTACAGTATGGAAGCTACACAAAAAAAATTTGATGTTTCGCTTTGGAAGGCACAAATAAAAAACAGGATTGAGCATAGAGAAGCTTTAAGAAAAACTACGCTAGATTTATTAATCTCTAAGCTAAAAACTTGTAGGGAGGACATCCCTGTAGATTCACTTTATATTTTCGGCTCTATTACAAGGGAAAATATGTTTAGCGAAACTTCCGATATTGATATAGCCGTAAAGACTATTAAAGCCGACATTTCTTTTTTTAAATTGTGGATACAAATAGATACGATATGTGAAACCGAAATTGATTTACTAGACATGGATGAATGCAGCTTTTCACACCTTATCGAAGCTCAGGGTATAAAAATAATGTAGATGGAAAAAGCTCAGATTAATTTTCTTATTCAATTTTTTCTACATCAAATCATAACCTTAAATGGGATAATGCAAAGACTGGAAAAAATTAAGCCTACTACGGAAGACAAAACCAATTCATTAGCTTATCTAATTCATAATTATTACAGTTGTGTAGAAGATATTTTAAAAGAAATAGAGAAAGTATTTGAGGAAGGAGGGCGTTTTAGCAAAGACAATTACCATAAAACTTTGCTCTTGCACGCCACTTACGAAATCCAACAGGTGAGGCCCATAATAATTTCTGCTTCCAACTACATTTTTCTATTAGAAATTCTAAAGTTCAGGCATGTTTTTCGCCATGCTTACAATTATGTATTAGATCCTGTAAGAGTTAAAAACAACAAAAGTTTAATTATAAAAAATCATGCTATTTTGATAGATGATTTCAATAATTTTATAGCATTTTTGAAAAGCATTTACGACAATTGAAACTAATACACCTATTTCCGTAGGGCATCTCGAACTTTAGACAAAAGCAGATTTTTATCTGCAATTACCCAGCACTCAATAAGATTCGCCTTTGCCGGTTTTTTCTCCTGCAACTCAATATACTAGTTTGCACCCATTACAAAATGAATCGGGAAATGAAGGTGAGTACTTCTTGTGTTT
>JBJXGB010000005.1:0-46670 GCA_046152935.1 Cytophagales bacterium | reverse complement strand
CACTCAATTTATCGGCTTTTCAAGGCTTTGTCGATCAACAAGCGACAAAAATATCGGGTATTGCTACTGGAAATATAAAAGTAGGTGGCAATACGGCTTTGCCTGAAATAAATGGCGAAATCAGCCTAAGTAAAGTAGGTGGCGAAATCACATTTCTAAACCAATATTTAACAATTGATGAAGGTAAAATTTCGATCGACCCCGATGGTGTTTATTTTCCGCATTTTGTAGTTAAAGATGCTCAAAATAATGCAGCTATTATAACAGGGAGCATTGGCATGCGGGCATTGCAGAATTTTAGGTATAATATAGTTGTGCTTACAGATAATTTTACTGTGATGAATTCTACTCGCAAAAACAATAAGATGTTGAATGGCAAAATGATTGTGAGCAGCAATATTAGAATAAGAGGTGAAGCCTTAAAGCCTGATATTGAGGCAACAGTGAAACTTGTAGATGGTAGCAATATATGTTTTACGGTGCCAGAAAGCCAATTGAGTGCCGATAAAGGCGAAGGCATTGTGGAATTTGATGTAGACACCATTAGTTTAAATCCCATTATTAGAAAGGCACTTTTGCAGAAAAAAGTATCGAGCGATGTGAAGGGAGTTCATATTATTTCAAACATTGAATTGAATAAACGCAGCACCCTCAAACTAGTGCTAGATCCTACCCAAGCCGACACCCTCATCGTGAGAGGCGATGCAAATTTGAGTTTTGCACCAGATGAAAGCGGTAAAATGAGCCTTACTGGCACCTATGTGGTAGATAATGGCAGCTACGAACTGTCGCTGCAAGATATTGTAAAAAAGAAATTTTTTATAAGTAGAGGAAGCACCATTATTTGGAATGGCGATCCGCTCGATGCCTTGGTAGACATTACTGCCCAACACAATGTTAAGACTTCTCCTGCCGATCTTTTAGCAAGCAGCGCAGGCGGCAAGGTTGGTGTAGATCGAAACACTACTAAAAATGCATTGAATTTTTTTGTGAAAATATTTATGAAAGGGGCGTTGCTTAAACCCAATTTGAAATTTGGGCTTGATATGGAGCCGAGCCAACAGCAGGCGTTTGGGGGCACAGTTTACGCTAAGATCAATGCCTTAAATGCTAGTGAATCTGAATTGAACAAACAGGTTTTTTCGCTCTTGGTTTTGGGTACTTTTATGCCAACAAGCAATACTTTTGGCAATGGAGCCGACTACAATGGCATAGCTCGCAGCAGCGCAAGCAGTATTTTGAGCTCGCAGCTCAATGCACTTTCTGCCCAATACATCAAAGGGGTAGAAGTAAATTTCGATTTGCAATCGTACAATGATTATGCCTCTGGTCAAAAAACGGGTAATACCCAGCTATCTGTAGGTGTCAAAAAGCAATTTTTTGACGATAAATTGAGCGTGCAAATTGGTAGCAATATTGGATTGGAAGGTCAAAAATCTTCGCAAAACAATCTCAGCAACTTTACTGGAAATATTGTAATGGAATATAAACTTACAAAAGACGGAAATTATAGACTAAAAGCGTTTAGGCAAAATCAATATGAAGGACTTATATATGGAGTGGTAGTAAAAACGGGTGCTGGTATCATCTATTCACGTGATTATGACATTTTTGGCGAACTTTTTAAAAACCGCGATAGAATAGGAAGATAAGAAATAATATAGATGGTCGCTGATATAAATGTAAAGCAAATTTTTTTCTTCCAGTTTGCCATTAATTTGGCTAAAAGTGCGGCTTTTCTGTTTTTGTTTCTTCTGTTCTTTTCGTGTTCAAATACCAAATACTTACCAGAAGGCGAGCAGCTATATACTGGTGCGAGTATCAAAATTATCTCAAATGAAAAATTAATAGGGGAAAATGTATTAAAAAAGCAAGCTAAAAAAGCCATTAAGCCGAAGCCAAATGCAAGCTTTCTTGGATTGAGAATAAAACTTTGGATATACAACATTGCTCCATCAACTACCAAAGAAAAAGGCTTTAAATATTGGCTAAAGAATAAAGTTGGCGAGCCACCAGTGTTCTTTTCAGATGTTAATCCTACGGCTACTAGTGAATTTATCAATGCAAGACTTTACAATAAGGGCTTTTTTAAATCGAATGTATCGTTTGAAACCATCTTAAACAAAGAAAATAACAAGGCAAGCATCGTTTACAGTGCCTTTGTGCAAAAGCCGTTTACCATCAATACCATTGATTACGGCACTATTTCAGATACTGCCATTGCCAAAATTATTCAAAATACCTTTTCAAAATCCTTGCTAAAAAAAGGCTACACCTACGATTTGGATTTATTGAGAAGCGAAAGGACTAGAATAGATGGGGAATTAAAAAACAATGGGTTTTATTATTTTAGTCCCGATTACTTATACTTCAAAATAGATACTTCTTCCAAAGAGACCAATCTGGATATTTTCTTAAGTATCAAGTCCAATACGCCTGCCAAAGCCCTTTTGCCTTATAAAATTGGTGAAATAATGATAAAAGTAGATTCTACTGATCTCAAGCATTCGGCTATTATAGATCCTGATACACTTAAAAAAGGGAAAGTTCATTTCGTGAAAAGCAATCCTGATTTTAGGCCTTGGCCCATCATCAGAGCTATATTTATGGCTGAAGGTAGCACTTATTCGCGTCAAGAACACAACCAGACACTCGGCAGATTAGGCTCATTAGGTGTTTTCAAGTTTGTAAATATCCGAATTTCAGAAGATTCCACCCGCTCGCAATGCCTAAAAGTAGCTATTGATCTCGATCCACTGCCTCAAAAAACACTCAGTGTTGAATTTGAGGCAGCCACCAAATCGAACAACTTTATTGGCCCTTCAGCCAACTTGGGGTTTATGCACAGAAATACATTTGGCGGAGCTGAGAAGCTGAATATTTCTCTTCATGGCTCAGTAGAAACGCAATTTAATGGAGAATTCAGAGGGCTATATACTTACGAAATTGGACCTCAGATCAAATACACACTTCCCAAATTTTTGCTGCCATTTAAAGCACGAGTACCAAGAATATCAGCCCCCACTACGCAATTTTTAATCGATTATACATATTCTAAAAGAGTAAATTATTTCGATCTCAATTCTCTGAAATTTGCTGAAGAATACCGTTGGAAAGAGACCATCACCAAGGAGCATGTAGTTTCGCCAATCAATGTTACTTACTTAAATATCAACAATATATCTGCTGATTTTAGTAAAATATTGGATGTAAATCCTTTCTTAAAACAAAGATACGAAGACCAGCTTATAGAGTTATGTTCTTACTCATTTACTTACAACGAGCAGGTTTACGACAATAAAAAAAACCAAATTTATTTTAATGGAAGTGTTGAAGTGGCTGGTGGCACAGCCAATTTGCTCAATAAAATATTCAAGCCCAATGATGGCGACAACCCAAGAAAAATTATTGGGGTAAATTATGCAGAATATGTGCGATTTGATGTTGATTTAAGAGATTATTACAATATTGATTTTAAAACTAAATTAGCATCGAGGCTTATTGTTGGCGTTGGCATTCCACACGGCAATTCCAATGCTTTGCCGTACATTAAGGGCTTTTTCGCAGGAGGCACCAACAGTTTGCGTGCATTTCCCATCAATTCCGTAGGGCCTGGCACTTACCAACTGCCTGACAGCTTATTGAGTTCGTTTTTTTTGCAACAAGGTGGTGACCTGAAACTGGAGTGGAATTTAGAATATCGATTTCCGATAATAGGTTTTCTGAAAGGGGCTTTATTTGTGGATGTAGGCAATACTTGGCTGATGAGAGAAAATCCATTATTGCCAGGCGGAAAGTTTGAAATAGGCAATTTCTACAAGCAATTTGCAGTTGGCACGGGCTTTGGTTTGCGAGCCGATTTCAATTTTTTCGTTATTCGCCTCGATTTGGGTATTCCCCTTCGCAAACCATCGCTGCCATTAGGACAAGAATGGGTAATTGAAAAAATACAGCCCAGCAATGGTGCTTGGCGAGGTCAAAATTTGATCTTAAATATCGCCATTGGCTATCCATTTTAGCAACGAGCGCAGATACGTAGCCATCACTTGTCAATATTGCACAGCAAACCCAAAAAAATCTTTCTTTTCAAGTTTCTGAATCAAATTTCGGGTCTCATCCTTGTTTTTGTATTCGCCCACTATTATTTTGTAGTTGGCAGTATCTTGCATTGGATTTCCTACTTTTATTACTATTTCCCGAAATCCTTCCCTAAACATTTCTTTGGCAAAATACCTGGCATTTACCAGCTCGGCAAAGGCCGCTACTTGTATACCGTACCCTTTCGGATTGCGAATTTCGCCCCTGTAATTGTAGCATTTGCCCACTTCAAAGCTGCCAGGGAAGTTTGGGCTCGCATAATTTATCTTCCCCGCTTCGCCCACCACTTCTATTTTCACCATCGCCACCCCTTTTTTATCCATCTTCAGCTCTTTGGCGGCTGTCAATGTAAGGTCGATTATCCGGCCTTTGTATTTGTATGGGCCTCTGTCATTTATGCGCACTATCACACTTCTATCATTTTGTAGATTTGTTACCTTTACCATGGTATTGAAAAGTAGCTTTCTGTGTGCACCAGTCAGTTTGTTTTGGTTAAATCTTTCACCACTTGAGGCACGCCTGCCATGAAATTTGTCGTGATAATACGAAGCCAAACCTTTTTGTTGGTATCCAATTTGTGAAAAGCTACGGAATGAACAAAATGTGATGGATATTGAAAAAATACAAATGATAAAACGTAGCGTTGGATGCATTAATTCGTTAAACGATGTACTTTAACTATTGTTATTATATAATTTTTTTTTGAAAGTATCTCAATTGTAATAATTTTGCCTGAGCATATACTAGAAATATAAAATCAAGTGGAAGATAACAAGGATGGCGTAAAATCGGAGATTTATTCGCAAAGAATCAAGGCTGGAAAAAGAACATATTTCTTTGATATTAAGGCTACCAAAGCAAATGATTATTATTTGACCATTACCGAAAGTAAAAAACGATTCAAAGACGATGGTTATTTTTACGAAAAACACAAGATTTTTTTATACAAAGAAGACTTTATAAAATTTATCGAGGCTTTGAATAATGCAAAAGACTACATGAAAAACGAGCTTGACACCGATTTCGATGCTGTAAAGGTTTTTGCACCAGAAGAGGAAGAAGAGTCGACCACAGATTTGAAATGGGAGTAAGGATTTTTGCGCGTGCTTTTTATTAGCAATATTATTTTTTTACATTTTTTTCTATCATTTTCTTTGTTCTAAATTTTACTATGGGTTTACAATGTGGTATTGTAGGATTGCCAAATGTGGGCAAATCTACACTTTTCAATGCTTTATCAAATGCCAAAGCCGAAGCGGCTAATTATCCTTTTTGCACCATCGACCCCAATGTAGGCGTAGTAAATGTACCCGACAAACGCTTGTTGATTTTAGAAGAATTGGTGAAGCCAGAGCGTGTGCTTCCAGCCATTATCGAGTTTGTTGATATTGCTGGTTTGGTGAAGGGAGCAAGCAAAGGCGAAGGGCTAGGCAATAAATTTTTGGGTAATATTCGCGAAGTCAATGCAATTATTCACGTAATAAGATGCTTTGAGGATGAAAATATTGTGCATGTAAATGGTACAGTGAATCCTGTGTCCGATAAAGAAATAATCGATACCGAGTTGCAACTCAAAGATTTGGAGTCTGTTGATAAGAAAATGCAGAAAACCGAACGTGGCGCCAAAGCTGGCGATGCCAAGGCGAAAAAGGAATTTGAAATTTTGCAAAGATTCAAATCTACCCTTGAGCAGGGCAAGAATGCACGAGAAGTACAGTTTACCGATGAAGAGTTTTTTGCCATCGAAGATTTGTATCTGCTTACTATTAAGCCAGTTATATATGTTTGCAATGTAGACGAGGCCTCGATTTTGACAGGCAATAAATTTGTAGAGCAATTGCGGGAAAACATAAAAAATGAAAAAGCCCAAGTAGTGATTGTAAATGCTTCGATCGAGTCGCAAATAGCAGAATTGGGAGATGAAGAAGAGAAAAAAATATTTTTAGGTGAATATGGATTGGAAGAAAGTGGTTTGAATCGCTTGATAAAAGCTTCATTCGATTTATTGGGTTTGGCCACATATTTTACCGCGGGCGTAAAAGAAGTGAGGGCATGGACAATAAACAAAGGTTGGAAAGCTCCGCAAGCCGCAGGCGTAATTCATACCGATTTTGAAAAAGGTTTTATTCGTGCCGAGGTAATAAAATTGGAAGATTATATCAAATACAAATCTGAGCAAGCTTGCAAAGAAGCTGGAAAAATGTCGGTGGAAGGCAAAGATTATGTAGTTGGAGATGGTGATATTATGCACTTTAGGTTTAATGTATAATTAGTTTCTAATATTTTTTAAACTTTTTTACCAGTATTGAGGTTGGCTTACCAGTAAAACTTTTAATTTTTAGAATCCATGAGGGTACGAATTATTTTTAACTTGAAAAACAGAGGTGCAAAGATTCATTTTCATCACCAGCACTTACTAGCCAAGTTTTCCCAACAGGTTATTTCAAAGTGCGATTCAAAATACAGAGATTTTAGGTATTACAATTTTTCTGGTCTTAAAGGCCAAATAAAAGTAGGCAAAGGTGGTTTGCATTATCTGTCGTCAAAAGTCACGTTGGTGTTTTCATCGCTCAATGTCGATTTTATTAATAATTTTTTGAATGCATTGTTTTCTTTTCAGCAAGTTCAAATTGGTGAAATGGAGCTGTCGCCTGATTCGATCGAGATGGAGACCGATTTAGATTTTGATGGAAAAACAAAATTTGTATGTATTTCGCCAGTACTAATAGTGGATCCAGTATTGCATTCGGAAGAAAACAAATCGTTTTACGAGCCTGATACTGAAGATTTTGCAGATTTGCTTTACGAAGCCACGATGTTGCGAATGGAAAAATGTGGCATGTACACTGGCGATCAAATATCATCTTTCAATCAATTTCAGCTTACTCCAGACAAGGAATATTTGAAAAGGATGAACGAGGACGACAAAAAATATTCTCGCGTGTATCAAACTTACATAAGCGGAGAGAAATTTGATGTCCGTGGCTACACTTTCCCATTTACTTTGTTGGCCGCGCCCGAAGTACACACTTTTATATTTCATTCAGGCTTAGGTGCTTTGTGCGAAAATGGCTTTGGAATGATAGATATTGCCAATTCCGACCCTATTTCTCGCACCATTAAGTACGATTTGTACAAAGAAGGTGTTTCTGCCTAAAAATATTTCGATTAATCGCTAAATTTAGGTAGGTAACCACCTCTTCAACAGCTTGTTAAATAGAAAAAACAACAGTTTCGTTTGTCAATTTTTTGTATATTAATTTCAGCAAATCATTTTTTATTGATTGCTGCAGGCCCAAATCTACCAATTTGCCCAGCACCACTTCTTTCCATTGCTTGGGTGTAAGTTTGTTCACCAATTGCTTTAAGTCTTCAATTTCATCAAATACAATTTCTTGCACCAATCCTGCCGCATTTAATTCGGCAAGTATGTCATTGAATTTATCTTCGGCAACCGCTGCTGGCACTATAGCAGGCTCTTTTCTGGCGTGGAACAAAAATTTTTCCACAAATCGCATCCCGCCTTCGCTCAGTTTTGCGCCAATGCCTTTTGGCATTTCTATGGTTTCGATGTCGCCTGTGTGCTTCATTGGCGTACAAATTTTTACATCTTCGTCCCAGCTATGCATGGCTATTCCATTGTATTCAAATACATCTCTCACCAAATAATATTTGCCTTTTGCATGTACAGCATACAATTTTTTCATTAAAAACTCTTCTTTTTGGGTAATAGCAAAGTCTTTCCTTGCCAATACCTCTGGGTCGTCTGGATTAATGATGGCATCGGACATTTTCACAAATTCTTCAATATCTAAAATGCATTGTACTTTTATATTTATCTGGTTTTTAATTTCAAGTAGTGGCATTTGATGCCATTCAGTAGTTTTTGATTGAAATGCTTGTATGTATTGTTCGTGAAAACTAGCCAAGTCAGGTTCGAATGCTTTGTGTAAAAATAATTGCAATTTTTGGTCCCAATTCTCTACTTCGGCATGGAAAGAATTGATTGCGTTTTGAACATCAGTTACTTCCTTTTCAAATAACTGATTGCCTTCCAACGCCATCATGTCGCACTTTTCTTCAAATTCTTGAAGGGGAATAATGAGTCGCATCGTCATTTTGTAGATATGATTTTTAGTTTTCCCTGAGCTAAAGCCAAGAGCAATTGATGTTTTTTGATTTATTTTTCTACCCAAACAGATACTTTTCCACCAGGCACTTTGAAATCGCCCCATCCATCATTGTTGATAACTACCTCATCCTTAGTAAATTGCAAATAATCGACAAAAGTTTTGCCAGCATGTCTTTTGCCAATTTCCATGTATTTGTTGCCATTGTCGCCATTGCACATTATTACTGCACAACCCGATTTTTCCATGTCATCTTCACCCTCACGGGTCCAACCAATGCAGTTTGGATGGTCGAAATAATCTCGTTCTATGCCGTAAGAAAATATTTTTCTAGCCATCATTAATTTTTCGAGTTTCTCGCATTTTGGCAGCACAATTTCATAGTCTTTGCCGTCTTTGCCCTTATCTGTGTATTTGGCTCCATACAAATCTGGGTAAAATATGCACGGATAGCCCGCTTCTCGCAGCAAAATCAAAGCATAGCTGAGTGGTTTGAACCAATTTTCGACAGGAGCTTCAAGCATTTGCAAAGGTTGAGTATCGTGGTTGTCTACGATGGTAACAGCCAAATAGGGATTGGCTGTTACCAAAGTATCGTTAAAGATGGTACTCAAATTGAAATCACGCCCTTTTTTCGATGCCTCGGACAGATTGTGTTGCAAGCAGGCATCAAAAAGCGATAATTTACCACCAGTTAGTTCGATATATTTGAGAATGGCAGGCAAATCGCCAGGCGACCAATATTCGCCCACAGCAAATAATTCGGGTTTGATGCTCCGCATATAATCGAGCCACTCCGCTATTATTTTTGGGGGTATATGTTTGATGGCATCGAGCCGTACGCCATCAAATTGGGCAGTTTCCAAATACCATTTCCCCCAATATTTTACTTGATCTCGCACCGCTCCATTTCTGTAATCAATATCTGAATACATAAGGTAATCGAAATTGCCATTTTCGTTGTTCATTACATCGTCAAACCTATCTCCGTATTCGTTTTGGATGCTAAAAATGGCCGTTTCATCGTTTTTAGCATCATAATCGACCCCACTAAAGCAGTGGAAATCCCAAATAAAATCTGAATATTGTCCCTTTCGCCCTGGAAATGTAAATTTAGTATATGCTTCAATTTGGTAAGGATCACTTATAAATTCATTTCTATTTTCAGGATTTACCTTTCTCACTGTCACCATTTCTTTTTCATCGGCACCGCCCATGTGGTTGAGCACAATGTCTGCATATACCTGTATATCAAGCGATTGCAACTTTTTTATACATTGTAGATATTCTTCCTTGGTGCCAAATCGTGTGGCCACGCTTCCTTTTTGGTCAAATTCGCCCAAATCAAAAATATCGTACACATTGTAGCCTCTCGAAAAGCCGCCATCCGTGCCTTTAAATGCAGGCGGAAGCCAAGCGGCATTTACACCCAATTTGGCCAATTTGTCGGCTTCATTTTTGGCATGGTTCCAAAGGCCTTCGTTTGAATACCAGTGAAAAAATTGAATCATCGTGCCGTTTTGCATTGTTTTCGTTGTTTAATTTGCCAAAATATGGATAATTTGATTTGTAAAAACAGCCATCGGGAACTTGGGCGACAATTCGATCATAAGTACGAAATCGATACTGTCAGAAATATCACTCGTAAAAATATTGTGCCATACCGCGGGCGATTGTGCAGGAAGTGTAATTTTTATTTTTTCGTTAGTATCTCTCGTCAAAAAAACGTCAGAAATATGAATAACTGTCACAACGATTGCCCATTTGTTTCCAAAAGTTCGGGCGTAAGCGATCACTTTATTTTCTTGGTCGATAACGGAGAGTGGAATGTAATGCCCAAGTAGAAAAACATCTTGAAAGTTTTGTCTCAAAGTGAGCATTTTCCATGTTACGTACATTTTTTCAGCCCCTACTTCTCGCTTTTGTCTGATGAAATCTACGATGTCAACCCCGTTTGCATTCGATTTCTCAATTATTTGGTCTAATAATTGTGTTCTTAATTGAAAATCGATCGGTCTGCGGTTGTCTGGATCCACGTAGCTCAATTCCCAAAGTTCGCTGCCTTGGTACAAGTCTGGTATGCCTGGTGCGGTAATTTTTATGATTGTTTGAATAGAAGAATAAGTAGTTGCCAATGGAATAATTTTGGCTAGAAAGGGAATAAAACTATAGAGAAATGGATGGTTTTTTTTAAGAATACAATCGATGAATAACACACAAATATGCTCGTATTGGGTGTTGGGTTCTCCATAGCTGGTTTCTACGTTTGCCTCACGTAAAGCCTTGATGATGAAGTTTTTAGTGCGATCTATGAAGCTATCTGTCAGTTTCAGATCTTCAGGAAAACTGCCAATGAGCGATTGGTAAATAAACCATTCATCATTTGGTGATGGCATAGATTTGCCATTTCGAGCGGTGATATAGGGTTGGTTGATGGCATGCCACTGGTTTACTAAATTGTTCCATTCTTGGGCCACATCTGCAAGTGCATTGATACGCATTCGGCCATCTTCGCCTCTTTTAGTATCGTGGGTAGCTGTTGCATTGAGCGAATAAGGGCTATTTTGTTGCCGCAGCAACATTTTTTCATGAAATTGATCGATTGAAATAGAAAGTTCGGCTGGCGAATCGCCCACTTCGTTGTGCGAAATTATTGGGTTGTACACATAAAAAGTAGTGTCTTCAACTCCTTTGGCAGCCAATGGCCCCGTAAATTGCATCAGCCGCTTTAGAAACTCAAGTTTGTTTGGCGCCAAATTTTGATCGTTTCCTTGTTCAAAAAGTGATCTCAAAAGTTTCATTTCTAGTTCCAAGCCATTGTCTTTCTCAATTGCAAACGCAATGGCTTGGTCGATCACTCCAAGGCTGTTTTTGGAAAGCGGAAATTGGTCGGGATAAATTCTGTAAACAGAAAAGCTCGACATAAACAAGCTCAACGCCAATTTTATGCGATCAGCCTCAACATTAGCTGGTAAGAGCAGCAAATCTGCTAAGAGCCTTGCCAAATTGGCAAGCTCGCCCCCCATTTTAGTCTGCAAAAAACGCCATTTATTATCAAATACAATTTCTTGGTAAGGTTTTACGAAGGGCACAAATTGGTGGTAGAAAGCCGTTATTTCTTCTGCACCTGCTCCGTTTGTCAAAAGCCGATTCATTAAAGCGAGAAATTCGTAGCCAGTTGTGCCCTGCAAATTCCAATCTTTTGGTATTTCTTCGGTCGAAGCCAATATTTTTTCTGCAATAATGTAGCAGTCGGCACCGAGCAAATTTCGCAAGCGATCGAGATATTGTTTTGGATCGAGCAAACCATCGATATGATCGATCCGAACACCTTGAATCAATTTTTCATTGTACAAATAGTAAACAAATTGGTGGAAATGGTCAAAAACTTTTTCGTCTTGCATTTGCAGCGAGATAAGGCTATTTACCGTAAAAAATCTTCGATAATTCATCTCAACATCTGCCGATTGATAAGGATAAAATGCAATGTTTTGGTTTTGAATTACGAGCTCTAGCAGCTTTTTATCTGCGTTAATTCTTTCGATGCACGAGTCGATTTCTATTTTTCTAGCTTTGTCGCGGTCGTTTATTACCGAACTTGAAAACTCGTTTTTGAATTGCAACCATTCTTTGATGGCAAAGCTGTTCGATTTATCTACAAAGTCTTTCAGTTGATGAATGAGTACATCGTCTGTCTTGATGGTTTCTAGCAACAAATCGTGTATAAATAGTACACCAGCCACAGAAAGCGGGTAAATATTTTTGAAATAAGCAATTGAAAAGCCTCCAATGTCAAAAATAAGCTTCAAATCGCCATTTTGTAGGCTTTCTTCTAGGCTTTTGCTCAAGATCGGAACTTCTATTTTTTTAGGCTGCTTGCCATTCTGCCAATCTATATCAAAGTAGTGCCAAAAAGAGGATTTTTCGCCCTTTTCGATCACATCATTGAGCCAAGTATTTGTGTTTTCAAACGCCATGTGATTGGGTACAATGTCTTGCAACCAATTCATATTGAGCGATTTAAGCAAAATACCAAGTTCTTTTAGTTCTTCGATTGTTCCAATTTGAGGGTTTAATGCAATGGGGTCCACGGCATCGTATCCGTGCGAACTATCGAC
Source organism: Cytophagales bacterium (assembly GCA_046152935.1). Taxonomy (GTDB): domain Bacteria; phylum Bacteroidota; class Bacteroidia; order Cytophagales; family UBA9547; genus CAZMFZ01. The sequence continues at coordinate 34,324 of JBJXGB010000005.1, read as the reverse complement.
AATCGCTTTGGTAATCGGAGCAGCATAAATGGTAGAAATCCCCAATTTATGCAAGTATGGAACGATGTTTTTTAATTCTGAAAATGGAAAACCACTGTTCAATTGCAGTCTGTAGGTAGAGCAGGGAAAATTCATGCTTGCTTGGCGGGACGATTTAGTAACAACTTACTAAAAAACCGTGCCAAGCGGCAGCGCCTTTTCGTTTATGAGCATTTTGTAAGTAATTTTACATTGCTAAGTCCAATCGCAGTGCCTTTAGATTGGTTCGCTTTGTCATTGTTCAAATGATTAGAAAGCAATGCAGTTTTGAAACCATGATTATTTTTAACAGGATTGCCTCAAGATTTAGCCATTCAAAAAGTTCCTTTGCTTGTAAATTGACACAGATCATATTAAATATTTTATAAGTAGAATTCTTAATGTTTGGCGTTTTTTATTTGTAATTTGCGCAATGCAATCAACAATCCATTTTTTAAGATGAAAGAAACTCGTGGTTGAGTAATAGTTCAATTATTAAGGCTTTGAGTTTTACTCAAAAGCCTTTTTTTATGTCACAAAATCTACATTAAAATATAATAATCTATATTTGTAGTTTTCATATCAATAATATTTCGTTTGTAAATGCTATTGATGCTCTAAAATATAGTACCGACCCTACTACTTTCTGCTTCCGAATGCTAAATATTTCGCAAAACACACTGATAGTGAAGCAAATAGCCAAAGATTTGGGATTTGATTTTTGTGGAGTTTCCAAAGCTGCCTTTTTAGAAGCAGAAGCTCCACGCCTAGAAAATTGGCTCAAATTAAATATGCATAGCGAAATGAAATATATGGAAAATCATTTCGATAAGCGGCTCGACCCTACCAAACTTGTACCTGGAGCAAAATCGGTAGTATCGCTTCTGTTCAACTATTATCCGCAAACAAAAAAGGAAGAAAAAGAAGACGATTTGAAAATTTCAAAATATGCATATAGTGTTGATTATCACAGTGTTATAAAAGATAAACTCTTTGAATTTTTGTTCAGAATAGAGCAAGAAATAGGAAAAGTAGAAGGTCGGGCTTTTGTAGATTCTGCTCCTGTGATGGATAAAGCGTGGGCTCAAAAAAGTGGATTGGGCTGGATGGGAAAACACACTAATCTTATAAATAGAAAAATGGGTAGCTTTTTCTTTATTGCTGAGCTAATTTTAGATTTGGCAATGGAGCAAGATGGCCCAATAAAAGACTATTGTGGCACTTGTACGCGCTGCATCGATGCCTGCCCCACAGATGCCATTTCGCAGGCTTATGTGGTTGATGGTAGCAAATGTATTTCTTACCTTACCATTGAATTGAAGGAAAACATGCCCATTCCATCTGAATTTGCTGGTAAAATGGAAAACTGGATATTTGGTTGCGATATTTGCCAAGATGTTTGCCCTTGGAATAAGTTTTCAAAACCTAACCAAACCAAAGATTTTGTGCCGTTCACCGAAATATTGAATTGGAATAGAAAAGATTGGGAAAACTTGAAAGATGAAACTTTTAACAAGGTATTTGAGAAGTCGGCTCTAAAAAGGGCAAAATTAAAGGGACTGATGCGGAACATAAAGTTTGTAGCTTGATGTTGTATGCTCAGTCCCTCTAACGAGATTTTATATAATTGAAGTATTTGCTTTGTAATTTACTAACGAAACAATCACCGTGCCAAACTACATTTTAGTATCATTTATTATACTTATAAATATAAATTTAGCTTTTTCTCAATATGAAAAAAGAAAATTAACAGTCGATAAAGCAGCCATTCATAAAATAGCCGAACAAAAGCTCAACGAATTGAAGCAAGATGTGAAGCTGACACACCATCAAACTGTGCAGATACGTCATATATATGCAAAAGAAGCATTCAAAATAGATTCTTTAAAATTGCTGTCTGCTGAGTTTTTTGAAGACCCTCTGCGTGGTCGAGAAATTATTTCGGAATACAGACACCATTCTGAAGAGGAGATATTGAATCTTCTCACCTTTCAACAAAAACGATCTCTCCATCAAAATAGGGATGAGAAGCGAAAAAAGGCTTTTCAAAGGCTTCAAAATTAAATTTTAGCACTTATTAACTGTGTCCCTGCTTAATAACAAAAAATTAATTTGGGATAAAAGGTAAAAATCAATTTATTTGTGAGAATCTTTCAATTCATTAAAATAAAATCCATGAAAAATTTTGTAAAAGCGACTCTTCTAATTGCTGTTGCCTTATATTTTGCATCTTGCAATAAAGAAACCAAAACCGAAACAAATACTACTCAAACAGCCACGGATTCGTTATTGATCGAGCACAAAAGTGCAGACAGCCTTGGCCAATTGCACGATATACTGTTGCAATCGCTCAAAACGAAAGACAAAAATCTGTATTTATCTTACTGCTTCACACAAGAACAAGAAGACAAAATAGCACAAATGCTAAACGATGAGAAAAAGAAAAAGTATTTTCAAAGAGAATTTGGGTTTAGCATACACGAAGAAGTAGCTTATTTTGAAAATATTAACAAATATATCGACAAAATGGGCATTGATCTAAATATGATCGAGCTCCCTTTGATCGAAACATTTGATTATGATCGTTCAAACTACGCACCTATTGTGTTGAAAGAGAGCATTATACCGATCATTCAAGAGGGCTTAGAACGTGATATTGTATATGTAGCCATTCAAATAGATGGAAAATGGTTTTTTACTTCTGAGTTGAGTTTATAATTACACCAATTTTTCATTGCTTACTCTGATTTTTTGTAGAATGAGCATTGAAAATAATGCTAGGTCGGATGTTGCATTCGACCTTTTTTCATTAAAAAAAACCTAAATGCTCAAAGAACCAGCCTTTGGACTGCAAAATGGCGGATGGATCGAAGTAATATGCGGCTGTATGTTTTCTGGAAAGACAGAAGAACTCATTCGCAGAATCGACCAAGCAAAACTTGCAAACCAATCGATAATTGTATTTAAGCCAGTGTTTGACACCCGCTACCATCAATTAAATGTGGTATCGCACAACGCTATGTGGCTCGAGGCCACGCCAGTAAGAAATGCAAGAGAGATACTTTCATTGGCGTTAAATGCAGATGTGGTGGGCATTGATGAAGCACAATTTTTCGATCAAGAAATCGTTGAAATTTGCAATCAATTGGCAAATGTGGGCAAACGAGTAATTGTAGTGGGTTTGGATATGGACTATGCAGGAAGACCATTTGGACCAATGCCAAATTTGATGGCAATAGCAGAATTTGTAACCAAACTGCATGCCATCTGTGCCAAATCTGGCGAAATGGCGTCATATTCATTTAGAAAATCGACAACAAAAGACGAAAAAGTATTAGGTGAAAAAGAATTGTACGAACCACGAAGCAGGAATTTTTTTTATGATTAGAACTATTTTTTTTACTGCACTGTGTTATTTGTTGCAAAATAGTGTTGCTGGCCAAGATGGTAATATCCCACTCAATAGCTGGCGATACCACACTTCATTTTATAACGCCAAAGTGATAGCACAAGCTGAAAACAAAATTTATTGTGGCACAGAAGGAGGTCTGTTTTATTTTGATAAAACAGACAATACAATCAATAAATTTTCAAAATTGGATGGACTCAATGATCTGGAAGTGAACGCATTGTATTATCACAAACCTACCAAGTCGCTCATTATCGGATATAAAACTGGCAACATAGACATCGTGCGAGAAAGTGCCATTTACAATCTACCTTTTATTGTGAATGCTGGCAATATTACCGGTTCAAAAAAGATAAACGCCATTTCTAGCTACCAAAATACAGCCCTCGTAGCATGCGATTTTGGGGTAATTCTGCTCAATTTATCTAAATTAGAAATACAAGAAAGCTGGTTGAATATTGCGGAAAACGGCTCTGCGCTGGTGGCAAACGATATTGCTACTGTTGGCGATAGCGTATTTGTAGCCTCAAACAAAGGGCTTTACTGCACCAGCTTCGACAAGCGAAATTTGATGGATTTTAATAATTGGGGCAAGACAACTATCGTAAATGGGATGCCAAGCATTGCCGTTGCAAAGTTGACTACTAATGATGCAAAGTTGACGGTAGGTATTGATTTTTTTGGCGTTTTTACTAAATCTGGATCCTGGAAAAATATTTTTAGAACAAACGGTTTGGTGAAAACATTGTCAAATGCTGGCAGCAATACTTGGTTATTTACCAATGGCAAACTAGGCAATATTACTTCTGTAGATACAAATACTATTCAAATAAATGAAATATCGCAAGTAAATGCACTTTTGATTGATGAAAATGAAAGCAATACAATTTGGTTGGCTGATGGCAATAATGGGCTAGTAAAGTACAATCTTCAAACCCAAAGCACGAATAAAATAGTGCCAAACGGCCTTCTGAACAACTTTATTTTCAATACAAAGGCCATTAATGAGTATGTTTTTCATTTTTCAGGTGCATTCGATCAAGCTACTACTCCAAAATTTCGTTCGCCAAATTATTCTTATTTTTACAAGGGCGAATGGTATGCGAACACAAAACCATCTGAATTTGGTTTGCAAGATTTTGGAACTGTAGGCCTAAACACTAAAAATGGCAATTTCTATTTTGCATCATCTTGGAACGGACTGGTAGAAAAAAACAACGATAATTTTACAGCCTACAATGAAAATTCTACTACTTGTCCAGTGCATGCCGAGTATGGTGCAAGGGTTTTAGATATTTTTTACGATGAAAAAGCAGACAATTTGTGGTTTGCAAATGTGGCTCCAAACGCAAAGCCAAGTATTCAGAAGTTTAAAGATGGCAACTGTACTGGCTATAATTTCCCAGCATCCTCTGCCCTTTATCCTGGTCAGATTTTGGCCGACAATAGCGGTAATATTTGGGTTCGATTGTTGGGAAGAGTACCAAATAACGATGGAATACTTGTGTTCAACGAATCGAAAATGGACAATGCAACTCCTATTCATCAATACCTAAAAAAAGGCGAAGGCATTGGCAATCTTGGCGATAATGTGGCAAAATGCATGGCCAAAGATAGAAATGGAGATATTTGGGTAGGTACAAATAACGGTGTGAGTGTTTTTTACAATCCCGGCAGCTTGGCAAATGGTCGGATAAATGATGCCACAAGCCCAATTTACGAAAATCGACCCTTGCTTTTCGAGCAAATTGCCACTTGTATTGAAATCGATGGAGGCAATCGAAAATGGATTGGAACCAACAGGGGTATCTACTTATTTAATGCCGAAGGAAACAATGTAATTCACTATTTTAACAAAGAAAATAGCCCACTCATTTCAAACAACATTGTTTCTGTATCTATCAACCAAATATCTGGCGAGGTTTTTATTGGTACAGATGTTGGTATTGTGTCGTTTCGCGAGCCTGCCACACTTGGCAACGAAAGCGGTGGCGAAGTAGAAATATTTCCCAATCCCCTCAAAACAAATTTTACAGGTACGGTTGGTTTTTCGGGCTTGGCTACCGATGCCACTGTAAAAATTACGGATATCAACGGCCGATTGCTATACGAAACAAAAGCCAATGGTGGTACGGCTCAATGGAATGCGAGAGACTATAATGGAAAGAAGATTGAGCCTGGGGTATATGTGGTACTTACCTCAAAATCAGATGGTTCGAGCCCGTCTGTAGGTAAATTGTTTGTAATAGATTGATGCTGAAATGACGACTAATCAAATTTCGCCAAAATACAACGCACACAATTGCAAATAACACAAACGCAAAAAAGCCTTGAAATCAAAATTTCAGGGCTTTTTTGCTTGTAACCACTTCAAAATGTGAACCCTCGGAGGATCGAACTCCGGACCCATTGATTAAGAGTCAATTGCTCTACCAGCTGAGCTAAGGATTCGGTACGCTTTTATTAAATATACTTTTGAAATCAAAACTTAATATAAATGTAGAAGTTTTGATTTACCAAAAATAAACTAAGCTTCTTTTTTGCCGTATTTTTTGTTGAATTTATCGATACGTCCTGCAGTATCTACAAACATTTTCTGACCAGTATAAAATGGATGAGATTTAGAAGTTACCTCCATTTTTATCAATGGATAGGTATTGCCGTCTTCCCATTTGATGGTTTCTTTCGAGCCCATGGTCGATTTTGTTAAAAATCTAAAGTTGGCAGCCATGTCTTCAAACACAACTTCTTGGTATTTTGGGTGTATGCCGTTTTTCATATTTTTTAAACGATGTTATACAATTTTTTTAAAAGGGTTGCAAAAATATCAATTACTTTTGACTATTCAAACTCTTTTCCTATTTAATCTATCTCATTGCAGTATGGAAAATCAGATTATCTTATCAAGCCAACAAGTAAAGCAAATAATAAAGCGGTTGGCATTTGAAATTTACGAGCACAATTACCTAGAAAAGGAAATAATATTGGCAGGCATATTCGATAAAGGTTATCTGCTGGCTGCACATTTGCTTGCAGAGTTTCAGGCGATTGGTTCACGCTGCCAGGCAAAGCTTTTAAAAGTGGAGCTTGATAAATTTTCGCCTACCCAAAGTGCAATAAAGCTCGATTTTGCACCCGAATTGATTAAAAATAAAACAGTGATATTGATCGATGATGTGCTGAATTCGGGCAGAACGCTGGCATACAGCCTCAAGCCATTTCTTACTGTTGAAATAGGTAAAATTCAAGTGGCTGTGTTGGTAGATCGTGGCCATAAATCGTTTCCTGTCGGGGCAGATTACGTAGGATACAGTTTATCTACTACTTTAAAAGAGCATATTGATGTAGTTTTCGATGAAAAAGACATCGTAGTGTATTTAAAATGATGCCTTCAAGATTGATAACTTATTCACCTAAAAGAGAAATATTTCTTCTTAAATATGACTGCATCTTCGCTCACCGATTTGAAAAAGGAGTTGAAAATGCTCGAGAAAAGCGAAATTGTAGAAATGTGCATGCGATTGGCAAAGCATAAAAAAGACAATAAAGAATTGCTGCACTATTTGCTTTTTGAGGCTCAAAATCTATCTACATATATAGAAAGAGTGACTGCTGAGATTGATGAACAATTTTCAACTTTGAACAGATCAAATCTGTATTTGGCAAACAAAGGATTGAGAAAAATGCTACGAAAAATCAATAGCAATATCAAATACAGTGCCTCAAAGCAATGTGAAGTAGAATTATTGTTGCATTTCTGTAAAAAAATGAAGACATCGGGCTTAAAAATTCACCAGAGTGCTTCTATTTCGAATTTGTATTTTGCCCAGCTCAAAAAAGTGGAAAAAGCGATGGCAAAGCTGCACGAAGATCTGCAATTTGATTACCGGCAGACTTTAGAATCTCTAATGTAAACTTTTTAATAGAATATCAATTTATATTCCTAATCTCCGATTACTTCGCAATTAAATTTATCAGGATCAATTTGGCAACTTTTGGGTCTACGATGGCTTTGTCGTATTCAAAATCGAGCTTTATGCGCCATTTTTGCATGGTAGTGGCTCCAATAATGGCATCTTCCGATAAACTAGGCACAATGTAAAACTCATCGGTGAGGCGCACTTCATCAATAAAAAATTCCAAGGCACATTTTTCTTTTACTTCGATATAATTGCCCTCAGAAGCTGTGCCAAATAGCATTGAATTTCTAAATTTTATGGCATTGGCAAGCTTGTGCAACATCACTGGATTGATGCACGAATAGGTAGAACCGCTATCAAAAAGTGTGTAAAGTGTTTTTTCGCCCAAATCGCCCTCGTATTGCAAGGGAATCTTGATAATGCCCATTTTCTTTTTTTCAAATATATCAAATTTGATGCATTTAAAATTTCTAAAATGCCTGCAAGCCCGCGATGGCATAGTTTTTTGATGCTGGGGTATGAATGTATTTATTAACCTTAAATCAAAATAACTAGATGGAATTCAATTCAATATTCAAACCGATGATCGCAGCGGGCATCGTTGCCTCTTTGCTAGTAGTAGCTTGCGAAACTAAAAACAAAATGGACAGTGCCGAGATTGCCGATGAAAAAAACGAGGCAAAATTTGATGGAGCACAGGAAAATGGGGCAGATTTTATACTCGAACTCTCAAAAGCCAATCTTTCTGAAATAAGAACAGCGCAATTGGGAGCCAAGATGGCTCAGTCGCCAGAGGTGAAAGAGTTTGCCAGCAACATGATCGATCAGCACAAAAAAATGTATGGCGACAATGTAATATATGCAGCGGCAAATAATATTTCTATTCCAGATACGATTGCCAAAGGCGATATTTCTGAATACGATAATCTTACAGAGAAAACCGGGGTCGATTTTGATGTAAAATTTGTAGATGTGATGGTAGATGACCACAAGAGGCTGATAGATAAGCTAGAACGTGCGAGTAAAAATGAAAAATACACCCAAGAGATAAAATCGATGTCGGCCCAAGCCTTGCCATTGGTGCGTCCACACTACCAGAGAGCGGTAGAATTGCAAGATAATTTGAAAAAGAAATAAGTTGCATTAAAAGTATTGATATTCAAATTGACTTTTGCCTATCACTTCGCAAATTTTCTGGTTTCCATAGCCAGAAAATTTTGTGTTTTTGGACTTGATGGCATGGTTATATTATGGTATCAGATAATTGTCAAACACAAATTTTAACTAAATTCAACCAAAGCAATGAGAAATTACCTTTACATTTTTGTCGCTATTTTGTTTACTTTAATGATAAGTAGTTGCAGCAAAAAAATAGTGAGCAACCCGAATATTGAGCGTAACAGAGAATACAGCCAACGGCTAGAAGCCAATTATCCCACTTTTGCGGGCGATGTTGTAGATGCAGAAAATAAGGAAATAAATGTAGAGGCCAGCGCTGGTGTATCTATTTCAAATCTCGAAAAGCCACAAACAGACGCTCGATTTGAAACTAGCAAACCTTTGGCTATAAAACACTCAAAAATAGTAGTAAGAGAAAACGCCAAAGCCGAAAAAGTGAGAATATTTTCGAGCAAAATACTAAAAGTAGTAGATGCTGAAAAGCTTGGTTTGCGAATCGAAAAACAGAAAAACGAAGAAGTATCTGGTGGTCAGCTGATAACAGGTATAATAATTGGTGCTATTGGTTTGGGCTTGATAGCCATAGCGGGTGCTACAGGAGCGGTTGCGTTGGTATACGTGGCAGGTGTGGTGCTGTTTGTGGCTGGGGTGTTGCTGATTCTTATTGGTATTTTTTAAAAGTTTTTTCTAAGTTTTTTTTAGCCAGCATTCACGATTCTTAAAAATTGTGAATGCTTTTTTGTGTAATTTCAATACTTAAATTACGTATGTCTGCTATTTTCTGCCGCCACAGTCAATGTTGTTTGCTTAAATCCAATAAGTCCTTCGCTGAAGGAGAGGGATTTGGATTAAGGTGTCTTTGAAAAGCCTAAGTGGACGACATTGATTCTGAAGTATTGTTTTTTTTGCCTTTCAAATTGTTTTTTTTGCTAGTTTGAAGCCAAATGTGCTATTTTGATAGCTAATTAAATTGTAATTCTTTTTAAAAAATCACTTGCCAGGAATTGTGACACTTCGTTGAAGGCACAGTTATGTTGCTATTGTTCAGCAAATATTCAGTGTTGACAATACTGCATGTTGGTTGTGGTCCAAAACTCAGTCTATTAGTTTGTTTTTCTGGCCTAAGCCTTCAATTTAGATACGATGGAGCTTACAAGGTTTTTGGTTGCTAGGTTTTTGTGGTAAGTAGTTTTGTTTTTTGGTTTATTGGGGCTAAAGGCAAAGTATTTTGGTAGATTTTTCACAGTAACTTTGGTAGATGATAACAGGATTAATTAAAATTTCAAGGGCATTTGTTTTAAAAATTGCATTCGCAGCATCGATTGCGGTGCTGCTGCTCACTTCTTTATTTTCTTTTGAGAGAAACCAAAGCATGGTGGCAGATTCGAGATTGGTAGACCACACCAGTACAGTGATTCGTAAAATTAATACCATCTTGCTTTTGTTCAAAGACTATCAAATAAGCTTGGCTGAGTTTGTTATTTCAAAAGATCAAAAATTTTTATCGACCCATGTTGCAGCACGCGACAATATCTACAACCATTTTCAGACACTTAATTTTCTGGTGGCCGACAACGCTGACCAACAAAAAAACATAGGTAAAACTGGCAATTTGCTCGCACATTATTTTGCAAAAGTAGATGCTCTCATCAAGATAAAAAGAAAGCCGCAGGACCTGTTCAATTTGCTTTTTGACCAAAAGGAGGCAGAAACAGCCTTGCTTTCGCTCAACAACATGAAAGAAATGGAACTGGGGCTCCTAAAAACACGCATGCAAACCTTTGACGATTCCAGTGGCAATTCGCCTTTCATCATTATTTTGTTTTCTGTTTTGGCTACATGTTTTGTAGGCATTTCTTATTTTGTCATTCACCAAAATATCAAAAATATCAGGGTAAAAGAGCAGGAAATACTCTTGGCGTTCGACCAAGCCAAAGCCAACAATGAAGCGCTAAATGCTAGCAACGAAGGGCTTGTTGTTGCCAAGAATGAATTATCGCGAAATAGAGAAATATTAGTTAATTCCAACAAAGAGCTTCTTACCAAACAAGAGGAAATTTGGGTTAGAAATCAAGTATTAAAAGAAAATTATCTAAATATCTCCAAATACAAAGAAGAACTAGAGGCGCTCAAATTTCGCTTGCTGGAAGCCCAACAAATTGCCAATCTGGGCAACTGGGAGTGGAATATTGAAGGCAATCAAATCTACTGGTCCGATCAATTGATGGTAATATTCGACCACAATCCCATAGAAAAAGACAGTTTTACGTACGAAACATTTCTTTCGCTGCTGCATGATGAAGACAAGAAACTGCTCAACGATGCTGTGCAGCAAATACGAATCGATTTTAAGCCATATACCATCGAGCATAAACTGCAAAGAAAAGATGGAAGCATTGGATGGGTGTTGTCGAAAGGCAAAGTGGTGCTTAGTGCTGCAGGGAAAGTAGTGAAAATGATAGGCACTACTTTAGATATTACAGATCTAAAATTGGCCCAAACAGAAGAAGAAAAGCTGGTAGCTGTGATCGAAAACAGCTCCGATTTTATTGGCTTGGGCGATAATGATGGGAATATCTTGTTTATGAACCCTGCTGGAAGAAAACTATTGGGAATAGATAAAAGCGCCTTACCAAGTACGATCAATATTTTAAAATACATTTCGTACAAAGACCAAGTGTTTGCAAATGAGCACATTATGCCGATGGTTTTTGAAACAGGCAAATGGTCGGGTGAAATCCATTTTATCAATCAACAGACAAAAGAAGCTATTCCTGTGTGCTGGAATGTGTTTTTGGTGAAAGACAAAACCCACCAAAGCATTGGTATCGGCCATATATTGCAAGATATGCGTACCGACAAGAAAATAAGGTACGAATTGCAGGTGATGAACGAAGAGCTTTCATCGGTAATCGAAGAATTGAGGCAGGCAGAAGAACATTTGGTAATGGCAAACCGCGAATTGGAAACAAGGATTGTCGAACGAACAAAGGCCTTGTTTATTTCTGAAGAACGATTCAGAACAGTGTCGTTGGCCACCAACGATGCAATATGGGATTGGGATTTGGACGAAAATACACTTTGGTGGAATGAAGGATTTACCACCATGTTTGGCTATCAAAAAGAAGTAATCGAGCTTGGCATCGACTCGCTCCACAGCCGTATTCACCCAGAAGATCGCGACAGCATAGTAAATGATAGAGGCCAGTTTTTGGTAAGTGGCAAAGTGCAATGGACTGCTGAATACAGATTCTTAAATGCTGCAGGCATCTATATTTACGTAATGGAGCGTGGCTATGCCATGTATGCAGATTCCGACAAGCCCTACCGTATGCTGGGTTCGCTTATTAATATATCTGAGAAGAAAGAACTTGACAATGCACGACTAAAACTGCACGAATTGTCTGAATTGCAACGCCAGAAGCTGTATGGTTTGCTGATGGATATTCCCGCAGCCGTTACCATTATGAAAGGCCGCGATCTTATTTACGAAATGGCCAACCAGAAATACAAAGAGTTAATAGGTGCAGAAGGCAATATTATTGGCACATCGCGGAGGGGCGTAGTGCCAGCCCATACCACCGATTTTGTAGTCGAATTGATCGATGCGGTGTACAATACAGGTAGTCTATATTATAAAGCCGAGTTTCCTACAAGTGTTTGGAGAAATGGCAAGATGGAGAAAAGTTATTTCAACATGGTGCTCAACCCCATTTACGATCAGCAGCACCAAATAGAAGGCGTAATGATGTATGCAGTCGAAGTGACCGAACAGGTAATAAGCCGAATGAAAGTAGAAGAAAGTTCGGAGCAAATAAAAGTGATTTTAGAAGCCATACCACAAATGACTTGGATAAATGACTCTAATGGCGAAGTAATTTACTTTAATTCCAAGTGGTACGAGTTTACAGGCGCTACTTTTGAACAGTCGAAAGGCTTGGGCTGGTATCAATACCTGCATGCAGATGATGTAGAGCAAACAAGCCATGAATGGAACAAGGCTTTGGCAACTGGCCGATTGTTTCAGGTAGAAAACAGGTGGAAAAAACAAAGTGACAATGCGTACCATTGGATGCTGGCACGAGCCGTCTGTATTAAAAATATTGAAGGCGAAATAATAAATTGGGTCTGCACACTCACAGATATTGACGACCAGAAAACCACAGCAAACGCTCTCGACCTTAAAAACCAAGAATTGATGAAGATCAATGAACTGCTCGATACTTTTGTATACACCGCAGCACACGATTTGCGATCGCCCGTTATTAATTTGAAAAGTTTATTTGAATTAATAAAAGTGACAGACGACAAAGCTACAAAAGACAAATATTTTAGCACCATCGATATTGCTGTGCAAAGGCTCGATGATACCATTACAGGGCTGGTAGAGGTGATAGATATACAAAGCGAAGACAACAAAATAGCCAAAATACTAGACTTACAAGAGTCATTAGCCCAAGTATTGACAGATTGCATCACCAGTTTGGGTGCAATTGGTGGCCATGTGGAGGCAGATTTTAGCCAATGCCCAGAAGTACACTATTTGAAATCGTATCTGAACACTATATTTACAAACTTAGTAGGGAATTGCATAAAATACCGATCGGAAAATGTAGCATTACAAGTAGCGATTAGCAGCTATAAATCTGATTGTTACGTGATACTACAAGTAAAAGACAATGGCATCGGAATAGATTTGAAAGCCAATGGCAGCAAGATTTTCAAGGCCTTCAATCGATTTTCTAGAAATGCCGAAGGCAAAGGCTTGGGCCTGTACCTTATCAAATCTATGGTAGAGAGAAATGGAGGAAAACTCGAAGTAGAAAGTGCCCTAAATGAAGGCACTACTTTTAGAATATTTTTAAAAGAATATAATTAATACAAAACAAAGTGAAAAATATACTACTGATCGATGATGATGACGCTACGTGCCTCATTCTTAATGCAATACTTACAAAAAATAAGATTGTAGACACCTTCAATTTTTGCTTAGGTGGCAGCGAAGCCCTCGACTTTTTGCAAAGCTGCGAATCGAAAAATGAGTTTCCCGAAGCCATATTTGTCGATTTGAATATGCCAGGGATGGATGGCTACGAATTTATCCCTTTATACGAACAGCAATTTTTGCAGCATCATCCAAATACAAAACTTGTAGTGGTGACAAGCTCGATGCGAAGCCGCGATCAGCAACAGGCACTTAGCTACAAAAGCGTGAAGATGTTTTTAAACAAACCACTCACTACCGACAAGATACTATCTGTAATGGATAGATAATGCGGTTGCTGCAAAAGCTCCCTTTGGCAACAGGCAAGGTTTTGTACCTCATGTTGGTGTTTTCACCAACATGCCCCTGCCCAAATACTCGTATGATGAATACTGCCTTTAATGCATTGTGAATTTTTTTATTAGTTCCGTAGCACAAACTCAAAAAATTAATTTGTGCCTCTTTGGCTATGGAATAATATTTCAAAGAGCCGAAACCTCAACATTATAAATATCTATTTTTTTATAATAAATATTAACTCAAACCTAATAAATATCTGTTTCAACCTAATAAATATTAACTGAAACCTAATAAATATCTATTTCAACCTAATAAATATTAGCTCAAACCTATTAAATATCTGTTTTAACCTAATAAATATTAACTCGAACTTAATAAATATTAACTCAAACCTAATAAATATCTGTTTTAACCTAATAGATATTAACTTGAACCTAATAAATATTAACTGAAACCTAATAAATATCTATTTCAACCTAATAAATATTAACTTGAACTTAATAAATATCTGTTTCAACCTAATAAATATTAACTTGAACTTAATAAATATCTGTTTCAAACTAATAAATATTAACTCGAACCTATTAAAGATTTGTATTAATTGGGCTCCTGCCCCTGATACTCATATGATAAATAGTTACTTTTATATATTGAGAATTTTTTATTACTTAATTAAGCTTTTTTGAGATTTTAAGTGAACATTGGTTGTGTAAGTTAAAATAAAAAGTTTTATGTTGGTGAAAATTTGCATCAGACCCTTTTGTTCCTAATTAAATGATCAAATACGTTTTCTTTTTTATTGCATTCACGCAATTCGCTTTTGGGCAAAAAACACCAATGAAATATGGCCGACCCACTAAAGAAGAGTTGGAGATGAAAGTTTGCCCTTTCGACAGTAACGCTGCCGCTATGGTTTTGTGCGATTACGGCTACTTTAAGGCTGAAAACTTTGAATTCAACCGTATGTTACGGATCAAGATATTTAAGAAGGAAGGCTATGTTTGGGCAGATTTTAAAAATAAATGGTACTCAGATATGCCGCAAATTAGTGGCATCACTTTTAATGTAGATAGCGGTAAAGTTGTAGAGCAAAAACTTAAATCTTCTGCTATATTCAAAAAAAATGGCAAAAAAAATGCTGTCTACGTCAGTTTTACAATGCCAGATGTAAAAGTAGGATCGGTAATTGATGTACGCTTTAATTACAAAGGCTTTCCCAACGATTGGTATTTTCAAAACGAAATTCCAACAGCATGGAGTGAATTGCATGTAGAGAATTCGCAATACTTGAGATTTAAGCAAAATTTCTTTGGTTATGAACCCATGTTTATTGCAGAAGAAAGCAGATGGGTTTCCAAAAATGTACCGGCATTTGTAAAGGAGCCCTATTTGGATTGCATCGACAACTATATTACAAAGTGTGAATTTGAGCTTTTGGACATCAACTATCCCGATTATCACAAAACGTTCAATGACACTTGGGAAACCTTGAATGATGCACTGCTACTAGAAGAGAAATTTGGGCAAGCCATGGGTTTTGGCTTGTATTTGGGGTCTACTGCCAAAAAAATAAAGGAACATTCTACCTCCGAATTGGATAAGATCGAACAAGCCCATGCCTTTATCAAGAAGCTAAAATGGAATGGAGAATTTGATATTCAAGTGTCAAAAAATAATTTAGGAGATGTTTATGATGCAAATGTTGGCAATTCAGCAGATTTGAATTTGATGCTGGTGATGTTGCTTCGGAAATTGGATTTTGAAGCAGATCCTTTGGTGATGAGCACAAGGACTCATGGTAGACTTTCAAAATACACACCCAGCCTTAACCGCCTAAACTATGTGCTAGCCCATGTGAAGCTTGCCGATGGAACTTTCCTCACCTTAGATGCTACTGAGAATTTACTGCCCTACAATTTATTGCCAGAGCGTTGCTTTAATGGATTTGGTGTATTGGTAAAATCTGGAAAAGCACAATTCGTTGATATTGAACCTACGAAAAACTTTCAAAAAACAACGTTTTACAATATTTCACTAGAGGAAGATTTGACGTTTAAGGGCTCTATTACTAGTACACGACAAGATTATGCAGCTTACAGTTTTAGAGACAAGTATTATTCTTACAATGGTGAAGAAGAGTTTATTAATGCGTTTAAGAAAGATAGGCAAGGTGTGAAAGTATCCAGCTTTAAGATAAATAAGCTGGATTCAATCACTCAAAATGTAAAAGATGTTTATAATGTAATCATTGAAAACAAGGTAGAAGAAGTAGGTGGAGAAGTTTATTTTAACCCCAATTTCTATGAGGCCAAAGAAAATAATCCGTTTAAGTTGGAGAACAGAAAATACCCAGTCGATTGGGGTGTGGCTGATAAACTGAGCTACACCGCCAATATTATTTTGCCCGAGAAATATTCCGTGGTGCAACTTCCCAAAAGCTTGGTATTGAAAACTCCCGATAATGGAGCCAGCTTTATGTTCCAAGTGACGCAAAATGGAAATAATTTATTGGTGAATTCAAAATTTAGCGTTACAAAACCCATGTTTTATGCCGAAGACTATCTTTATCTGAAAGAGTTTTTCGATCGTGTAGTGAAAAAAACAAACGAGCCTGTAATACTAAAATTGAAATAAATACTTAGAATAATAGTGTAGAAAATAATATACAAATAAAATGACCATGAAATTAGCCTTTATTTTAATTATTAGTTTGTTCGTAAATGTAGCCTTGGCTCGCGAAATTAAATACAGCACCCAAACGGTGCCAGCGAATTTGAGTAAAAACGCTAAAGCGACTGTTCGTTTTGAAGAGCAAATACTGGAAATTCGCTCCAAATCATCGGCAACATTAAAAGTAAAAAAAGCCATTACGATTTGGAACAGAAATGCCGAAGAATTAAAAGATCTGTATCAAGGATATGACAAGCTAATCAATGTAAGTGGCATGAAATTAGCTGTTTACGATGCCTATGGAGAGTTGGCAAAGCGATATGGCAGTTCGGATATTAAAGATATGCCCGCTACCAATGAGGGAATATTTGAAGACAATAGGATAAAAGCCATTATTCCTGAATTGCTAGACTATCCTTTTACCGTAGAATATCAATACGAAGTAGAATATAAAGGAATATTGGAATTGCCAGATTTTGAGCCACTATTCGGTTACAATATATCTGTAGAAAAGTCAACTTTTACCATAGTGAAACCTGAAACCTATCTTCTAAGAAGACTTTTACAAAACACTACCATTTCACCGTTAATTTCAAATGAGAAAGGGTTCGATACGCAAGTATGGACACTATCGAATATACCTGTATACAAAGAAGAGGCATTTTCCAAAAGTTTGGATGATATAGCACCCAAAGTATTGTTTTCACCCAGCGAATTTAGCTATGGTGGTTACGATGGTAATATGGAGACTTGGGAAAAATTGGGGCAATGGAGTTGGGAACTTAACAAAGATCGAAATAAACTACCCGAAGAAACAGTTGCCAAAATCAAGCACATGGTGAAAGATGCTAAAACTGACCTTGAAAAGGCAAAAATATTATATGAATACATGCAAAACAAAACCAGGTATGTGAGCATACAAGTGGGAATTGGTGGACACCAACCCTTTGAAGCAAGTTTTGTAGACAAAAAATCGTACGGAGACTGTAAGGCTTTGACCAATTACATGAAATCACTTTTAGATGTGGCGGGTGTAAAATCTATTTATACAGTAATAAAGGCTGGACCAAAGATTCCAACTTCTATCAAATATTTTCCGAGCGACCCATTCAATCATATTATTTTGTGTGTTCCACAAGCCAAAGACACCACTTGGTTAGAATGTACAAGCCAACAAATGCCTTTTGGTTTTATTGGGGATTGGACTGACGATAGAGATGCATTCTTGATCACAGAAAATGGTGGACAATTGGTGCACACCAAAGTGTATAGCGAGAAAGACAATGTTTTAATGAGAAAAATCGATATTGATATTGACGAAAAATCTCAAATGTCTGCAAATGCTTTGTTCAAATTCTATGGCATAATATATGATGTTTACACTTCAATGATCTCTATGAGTCCAGAAGAGCAAAGGAAAGCATTGGTATCGCAAATTGTAGAGCCTCATGTTTTTCTTGATTCGTATAAAATTGAAGAATTCAAAAGCGAGAAGCCATATATAGTGGAAAAATTAAATCTTTCATCAGGAAAATTTGGGACCCAACTCAATGACAGAACCATTGTACCGACCAATTTTTATGGAAATCGCTTCGACATTACCAACAATGGAGACGCAAGAGTAAACGACATCAAGATTTACCGATCGCTCACATATATTGATACTGTCATCGTGAAAGTTCATCCGAGTTTGAAATTAGATTCGGTGTCGACCGTGATTTCAAAGAAAACGCCTTTTGGCGAATTGGAATGTAAAATAAGCACCAATGGCGCTTCTTCGACCATTTACCGAAAGTTCACCTTGTTAAAAGGCGAATATCCTAAAGAGAAATGGGAGGAATTTGTGAAATACACCACCGACATCAATAAAGCAGAATCGATTAAGTTTTTGATTCGCAAACAAAGTATTACAAAAAATTAATTTTTAAAATGCGCCTTGGTGTTATCCAAAGCGCATTTATTTGGTATTTCCAATACAGAATACCAGTTTCTACCCAACAACGGCATTAATTATCTCCCTGCCCAAATACTCGTATGATGAATACTGCCTTTAATGAATTGTGAATTTTTTTATTAGTTCCGTAGCACAAACTCAAAAATTAATTTGTGCCTCTTTGGCTATGGGATAATATTCTAAAGAGCCGAAACCTCAACTTAATAAATATCTATTTTACTGTAATAAATATTAACTTAAACCTAATAAATATCTGTTTCAACCTAATAAATATTAACTCGAACCTATTAAATATTAACTTGAACCTAATAAATATCTATTTTAACCTAATAAATATTAACTCAAACCTAATAAATATCTGTTTTAACCTAATAAATATTAACTTGAACTTAATAAATATTTGTTTTGACCTAATAAATATTAATTGGAATCTAATAAATATCTGTTTCAACCTAATAGATATTAACGTGAACCTATTAAAGATTAACTTGAACCTAATAAATATTTGCTTTAACCTAATAAATATTTGTTTTGAGCTAATAAATATTTGTATTAATAAGCTGTTTGATAAGTTTCTAGCGTTTTGTGAAATTGATTTCGATGTACAACTTGAAATACCTACTGGGCTGTTGTACAGTTTAGCATAGTCCCGATAGTAATCGGAAAACCCTTGTAAGGGTTGAAAAATATTCTCGTATTAGTGCACTCGAAGGGATTCGAACCCCCATCGTCAGAACCGGAATCTGACATTCTATCCATTGAACTACGGGTGCGTTTGCTGCAAAATTAAGATTTTAAATTGCATATTGGGCGTGTTTATGTATGTTTAACTAAACTTTATGCTTCATGCTCGGAATATTCGATAAAAACACCATCAAACTCTTAAGAATTCCCTTCTCATTTTTCCTAATGCCCGTGTTTTTTTTGGTTTTGTCTCAGTCAGATATCATAGATCAAGACACGGTTCTTAACGCCTTTTGGGTATTTATTATCATTCATTTATTTATTTATCCTGCCAGCAACGGCTACAATAGCTATCAAGACCAAGATGAAGAAAGCATTGGAGGCATTAAAAATCCGCCCAAGGCAACCAAAAGCCTGTTTTGGGCAAGTTTACTGCTCGATTGCATAGGGCTGGGTTTGGCTTATTATGTCGGTTTCGACTTTTTCATTGGTTTACTTATTTACACAAGCGTTTCTAGAGCCTACAGTTGGCGTAAATTGAGGCTCAAAAAATACAGCGTGCTTGGTTTTTTTTCAGTAGTAATCTTGCAAGGCTTCGGCATTTTCGTTACTACTTATGCGGGCATCAATCAAGCCGCTATTGAAGACATATTTAATTCTGGACTTATGTATCCGGCCATTGCAAGCTCGTTTATGATTGCAGGCATTTACCCCATTACCCAGATATACCAACACAAACAAGATGTAGCCGATGGCGTAAATACTTTAAGTTACAGATTGGGCTACCGTGGCACTTTCGTATTTTCCAGCATTATGTTTGCCATTACAGGCGTGGTGTTTTATTTATATTTTAGTTCGCTCGAATTTTTACTATTTCAGCTTTTTTTAGCTCCTGTTGCAATCTTTTTCGTGCGTTGGTTTGTTAAGGTATGGAACGATGCCAATGAAGCCAATTTTGAAAACACCATGAGAATGAATATAATAGCCTCTACCTGCATGTCGGCATGCTTTTTGACAATCTTTATGCTCGACCGATTAGGAATATGAGCAAAATAATTTCGATAGGAACGGCACAGCCCAAGTATCGCTATCAGCAAAATGAAATATTAGATTTCATGAAAGAATTGTATCATTTTTCGGAAAATGATAGCAAAAGACTGTCTATTCTGTATCAAAGGAGTGGCATTGTAGAGCGATATTCAGCCATTGAAGATTATAAATTGCCACTTGGCTCGCGTACTTTTTACGAAAACACCCTCGATATGGAGCCTTTTCCAAGTCTGGAAAAGCGAATGCAAAAGTATTTTGAGGCAGCACCCGAATTGGCTATCAAAGCGATCGAAAATTGCATTGCTACGAAAATATTGCCTGCAGAAATCACGCATTTGATTACCGTAAGTTGCACGGGCATGGCTGCACCTGGCTTAGATATAATGCTGGTGAAACAAATGGGCTTAAATACTGATATTCACCGCACATCTGTCAATTTTATGGGTTGCTATGCGGCCGTTCATGGCCTAAAAATAGCCCATCAAATTGCCGAAACAGATCGAAAAGCCAATGTGGTTGTGGTTTGCATCGAGCTTTGCAGTTTGCATTTTCAAAAAGAAAACAACATGGAAAATATAGCTTCCAATTTGTTGTTTGCCGATGGAGCCGCAGCCGTGCTTATTTCTTCAAATGATAGCAAAGAAAGTGGGCTCATTATCAACAACTTTTATTCGTTGCTTCTGCTCGAAGGTGAGGCAGATATGGCTTGGCATTTGTCTAGCAAGGGCTTTTTGATGACTCTGAGTGCCTACATTCCTAAATTGATAGAATCTGGTATAGCCACTTTGGTAGAAAAAGTGGTAACAAAAATGGGTTTATCAAAAGCCGAAATCGACCATTGGGCCATACACCCTGGCGGGCGAAAAATATTGGAAGTGGCTCAAAAAGAGCTTGAACTCGAACAAGGAGCGCTGGATAGTTCGTTTTCGGTCTTAAAACATTTTGGCAATATGTCTTCGCCCACCATACTTTATGTGATAAAAGATATTTGGGAGAATAAAATGAAAGTGAATGAAGAAAAAATGCTGGGCATCGCTTTTGGGCCCGGCTTGACAATGGAAACTGTGCTTTTGAGTTCTTCTTTTTGAAAAACTTTGGCTTTAGGTAGCTTCGGTTACATCCATTTTGATATCCGTATTCAATTCAAACAACTCCTAAAATTTAAAAATATGAAAACAAACGTCAAGAGTGCATTTTCCATCATTGCCTTAGCAGCATTTCTATTTTCTTGCAGCAAAGAAGTAACACCAAAAATCGCTACGTCAGATGTGCCGCAAAATTTTAATGTCGAAATTCCAAATTCGATAAGCCCAGAATTTTCTTCGGCTCGCAGGCTAGAAAATGCCTCAAAGATGGCCGCCAATGATACTGTATTCGATGGGGGAGCAGTGTATGAAGGCATCAGAGGCTACATTGCCATTGGCGAACTAAGTGCCAGAAGTATTACGGAAATAATGAAAGTGGCAAGTGCTTTGGTGAGCAACAATATTAGCTCTATAAATTATAATGGTGACAATGATAAGAAACCAAAAAACCTAACACTTTCTAAAGATGCTGTTTATCTCAATAAAAAGTATGCTTTTAAAATGGTGGTTATCGACCTCAATACCTCAAATACGGGGCTTGAAGTATTTTGGAATACTAACCCGATTGATGGAATTGCCATTTTAAAGCCTATCGATTTCGATAGAGATGAAGAAAATGCACGACATCCCAATCAATTGTTGAGGGTGGATTATGCAGAAAACAGCACATTGGGCTATGAAAAGCAAATGACAGTTTACATTACAGGCAGAAATACGCCAGAAGATGGAGATCTAAATAATTTGAAAATGTTTGCAGGTATAAAGGGAAATATTTTGGATGTGTATGGCAATTCAAACCATCCAAGCACTTCTTTATTCAAAATGGGCAGCGTAAACTATTCATTCAGAGCCAAATGCGACATCGCTCAAGATATTGCCGTGGCACAAGTGATCTTGCCACCTTCTACCGTCACTTCACTTAGTGCTACAGATATTTCGACCAAGTATTCTGTTAAGAATATTATTACCAATTGGGCTATTGCAGAATATCCAGCATTGGCTACTACAGAGGGAAAGATATTTTTGAATAAATACTTGAAGAATACCAATCCTCCTGGCTACTTTGTGGCAACTAAAGGCTTTGTGGCTGCAGAGACCATTCCCGTGATTGCTGGGACAAATTTTTCAAGTCAGATCACCGATTTGAGTAGCCTCAATTTCTATATACCTAGCGATATCAAAAACTTAAGTATCGGATTTTCACAATAGGAAATAGCTTTTACTACATAAACGGTTTTTATTTCCTTCTACGAATCTTTTAATTGTTTTTAGTCGGTTTGTATGTCTTGCTGTTTTTCGTATTTCTGATTGACAAAATCCAGCAGTTTTATCAATTGGAAGTAAATGTTTTGTTTTTCAAACACAATAGCCACAAAAAAAGCCCTTTTCTTTTCAGAAAAGGGCTTATCATAGGTTAGGGTTTAGGTATTGTATTTGTTATTAGGGGTTTGAAATCGACAAAGGATGTTCGTCATGCAAAGCCCTCACATGTTTGATAAAATCGCTTGCTTTTTGGTTTTCAACCGAAAGTTCTCGTCCATAAATATGCGAAAGCACGCCTTTTACGCCATTTTCGGCCTCTAGTGCATACAATATCGACTCATCGCTAGGGTCAGATTCACCTTCAAATCTAAAAAAATCTACGATTTTTACTTGGGTAGGTTTAAAGAAATCGCCTTCTGGGTAGGTCAGTTCACCTTTGGTAGTTACCGAAAATTCTTCAGAAAACCCTTTCTGTTTTAGTTCCAGGATCAATTCCGACATGGATGTCATGTGTACTTTATCGCTCTGTGTTTTTTGTAAATCCATCATAGCTTGATATTTTTAATTTTTGCATTTATTGATAAAAGCCTGTACTTCATTTTCAAATTTGTCGCTTTCATTGTTCACATCTTTTTTGAATTCCTCCCAATTGTCTTTTGAATCTTCTTTGAAATCGCTCAATTTATTTTTCAATTTCGTTCTCGATGCTTTTAACTTTTCTATTTCATTGTCGAAATCTGAATTCATTTTTTTGCCTTTTTTTTTCATGTCGGCCTTTAAATCGCCAATCTTCTCGTCCAGATCATCTATTCGTTGGTTTATTTTCTTTTTGAATGCTGTTTTTTTATCATCGGCTACCATACCACCCGAGATTTTTAAAGACGAAGGCATTGCTTGCAAATTCGCACAAATACTTAGCCCCATCATCGAAGCTACGAAGATTAGTTTTGCTGTTTTCATTTTTAAAATTAGATGTTAAGTTTTTAAATCTATTTGCTTTTGCTAATAATTGAAAATGAGATCATGGGCGATTGCCCCTGATGATGCTGAACAAAATTGAAATAACGGCCAATACAAGTAGAATATGTATCAAATTTCCAACTGAATAGACAAAAAACCCAAAAATCCAGCCGATAAGCATTACAACGGCAATAATATAAAGTATTGAGTTCATCTGTAAAAAGAGTTAAAGTGTGAAATATTTATTTACAGCAACTATTTACAATACCATGCCACCAAATTTTTCAAGCATAAATTATTGAGCATCAACCATTTACTGGCGGTTAAAATATCGCAAATCTGATTTTATTTGTAGAAATCAATGCCCATAGTGTTGTAGAAAATAGTCGCACTATCGCTGATAATTAAAAATACCAGAGATGTATCTATCTATTCCATATTAGCAACTCGCTCATTAGTAGGCACTTGTATTAAAAGATTCAGTTATATGGCGTGGCATGTTTTTGTAATGATTCATTTAGAAATTTTTTTTATTTGAAATAAATTACACGCCCTACCATGCAATTTTGCATCAATCTTGAACAGGCACTTATCTACTTATGTGTAATTATAGTTTACACAACTGTGCTGTTTTATTTGGTGATTTTAAAAAATAGAAGTAAGACAGATCTGATAAATGGCCAGCTCAAAAATGCAAAAGTCGATTTGATGAAGAAGAATTTTGTGGGTAATATGAGCCATGAAATGCGTACGCCCCTCAATGCAATCATTGGCTTTAGCGAGCAACTGCTGCGGTCGAGCCTCACTGCCGAAAATAAAAAATACGCACTCAATATCCAAGCCTCATCGGAGCATTTGATACATATCGTAAATAATTTGGTCATGTTTTCGTTTCCAGACGAAGAATATATTATTTCCGAAAAGCTTCCATTTTCGTTGTCGGCCGCCATCAAAGAAATTTCGCCTGTTTTTATCCAAAAAGCAAATGAAAAGGGGATTCAATTTTTCTCTCACATCGAGAATTCGCAAAACGATATTGTGCTAGGCGATGCCAAGCTGCTAAGGCAGATTCTATTCAATCTCTTCGACAATAGCATCAAATTCACACTTCATGGCACTGTAAAGTCGAGTTTTAGACTGGTGAATGAAAATAACAAAGTATATTTACATGCCATTATTTCAGATACTGGCATTGGTATTTCTGCTGAAGAAATAAACTCTATTTTCAATGAATTTCATCAGATAGATGATAAAATTACCCGAAAATTTGGTGGCGTAGGCCTAGGTCTTTCTATCTGCAAAAAGCTGGTTGAAGCACAAGATGGCGAGATTAAAGTGTCGAGCAACATGGGAATTGGCACTGTTTTCGAGCTCAAAATCCCTTACGTAAGGCCTACAAGTGAGCAACAAAAGCATTTGAGAAATGCCGCAGAATCGGCCAAAATATTGAAAAATAAGCACTTTCTAGTGGTTGATGATGATGAGTATAATCGCTTGCTTGCCAGCAAAAGATTGGAATTGTGGGGTGGGAATGTAGTTGTGTGCAAAAATGGCACTGAAGCCATCATCAAACTTTCGCAACAAAAATTTGATGCCATTTTACTCGATATTCACATGCCAGATATAAGTGGCATCGAAGTGGCCAGAATAGTCCGAAACCAACCTACCAACATCAACAATGCCACACCAATACTGGCTCTCACTGCCACTGTAAATAATGACGAATATCGAAATGTATTTGATGAAACGGGAATAGATGAGTGCCTCACCAAGCCTTACAAAGAAAATCAGTTGTTTGAAAAACTTACGATGTTGCTCTCAAAATATCAACATTTCGACAACTTCAGCAGCCTAGATATTGACCAAAGTAGCACATTTAATGTAGATCTTATGCCCGATGAAAATTTGTACGATCTGCACGAGCTTAAATCTATCATCAAAGACGATGACGAATTTCTATTGCTGATGTTGCAAACCTTTTTGAAAAATGGCAACGAAAATATTGTATCTTTGAAAAAAGCGCTTGCAATTGCCGATTTCAAAGCCGTAAGCGAAGTGGCCCACAAAATGTTAAATTCTTATCGGCAGCTGGCTATCAATAGTGTTGTCTGGGATTTGGAGCAGCTCGAAATGCTCAGAGAGATAGAAAAACCCGATATAGATGTGGTTTCTGAAAGTATCAAAAAAATAACAATGGTGTCCAATACTGTATTCATTGGTATCCAAAATGAAATATTAAAAGTTTCTATCGACAAAATAGAATAATCAAACTCTTGAATAATATGCAAAGAATATTGGTGATTGACGATGATATTTACATTTGCACATTACTGGAAAAGTACCTAAAAAAAGAAGGATTTGGGGTAGATACAGCCTTTTCTGGCAAAAGTGGACTAGCTAAAATCAAAGCCGATAAGTTTGAGGTGGTACTTTGCGATTTCCGACTGCCCGATATTGATGGCAAGCAAATGCTAACCGAAATCAAAACCATAGCGCCACAGTTGCAAGTGATTATAATTACCGGTTATTCAGATGTACGAGTGGCAGTTTCACTTATAAAATCAGGTGCTTATGAGTATGTCACCAAGCCGATTTATCCCGAAGAGATTTTGGAAATAATAAAATCGGCTTTGAAAACTAGCACAGCTTCGCCAGCCGTATCGTTGGTGAGCAAGGCGGCCGAGGCATCGCCTATTATCCAGCCCAAATATTTGATTTCTGGCGAAAGTCCCAAATTTAAAGAAGTGCTAAAACATGCCCAAATTGTAGCCCCTACCGACATGGCGGTGCTCATTCAAGGCGAAACTGGTGCTGGTAAAGAATTTGTAGCACGCACTATTCACGATCAAAGCGCTCGAAAAGACAAAGCATTTATAGCTGTCGATTGCGGAGCCATTCCCAAAGATATAGCCAACAGCGAGCTTTTTGGCCATGTAAAAGGCTCTTTTACTGGGGCTATTACTAATAAAGAAGGTTATTTTGAAGCAGCCGATGGCGGCACCCTTTTTCTTGACGAGATAGGCAATCTTTCGTATGAAATACAAGTAAAATTGCTACGAGCCTTGCAAGAAAAGGTGATTTCAAAAGTAGGTGACAATAAAAGTATAAAAGTAGATGTAAGAGTGGTGGCTGCCACCAATGAAGATTTGCAAGTGGCCATTGGAAATGCTACTTTTCGCGAAGACTTATACCATCGATTGAACGAATTTACCATCAATCTGCCCCCTTTGAGAGATCGGAAAGAGGATATTATGTCGTTTGGAAAGTTCTTTTTGCAACAGGCAAATACAGATTTACGCAAAAATATTTTAGGTTTCGATGAAAAAACCACCGATATCTTTCTCAAATATCCTTGGTACGGCAATTTGCGAGAACTCCGGAATGTAATAAAGCGATGTGTTTTGCTCACGCAAACCGATTTTCTGACCGAAGATTGCCTTCCAGACGAAATAAGAAAATACGGTGCAGAATACAAGCAACACAGCAATTACCACACCAATTCAACTGTAGTTTCAAGCGTAGATCAGTCTGGTAGTTTAAAGGGAGTGTCTGTCGAGGCAGAAAAAGAAGCCATATTCAATGCACTAATTGCGGCAAAATACAATAAATCGAAAGCAGCCGATATGTTAAATATCGATCGAAAAACGCTCTACAATAAAATAAAACAATACAATATCGAGGTAGATTTGTAGCAATTTAGCTGTAAAATGTACCAATTTTGCAATAAAGTAGTATTTCTTGTGGTGGTTTTAGACGCTACAAAACTTTTTCTGGCACAATGGCATGGTTTTTTAATTCTGAGATTAACCAAACCAACAATCGCATTTTATGAAGCATTACATTTTGCAATTGGTTTTAGCCTCTGGTTTTCTGTTTATTCACTGCAAACGAATACCGAGCCAAAAGGCAGCAACCGTAGCCAACGTGGTAAAGGTAGACAAAACCCAAATTGAGACTATCTACAAATCATTTGAATTAAAGCCCATCATTGATACTTCTATAAGTGCTTTTGTCGATCAAAATGCAAAATATGCCTGTTATTTAGCAGCCACTAAAGAATTCTACAAGAAAAGAAATGGTGAATATGCTTGGTTTTCGAAAGAAGGTATCACGCCACGTATCGATATGTTTCTAAACCTTATCAATGGTTCAGAGCATTCATTGTCAATTGTTTCGGATACCATTGTACACGATTACAATCACATTAGAGAAGATTCTTCTGTTAAGAGGGCACAATACAGTTTGCAAAATTTAGAATTAAAATTAACGCTTACTTTTTTTGAATTCGCAGATAAGGAATGGGCAGGATGTGATGAAAAATTGCTTAAAAAATTGGAATGGTACATCCCCAAAAAGAAGCTGAAATACCAAGATGTGCTCGATTCTTTGTTGAAAAATGACAGCAAAGATGTTTCCTTATTCAAAGCTCCAATTTATGAGCAGTACGATTTATTGAAAAATTATTTGCATAGATACAAAGAGATAGAGGATAAAGGTGGCTGGATTCAGATATTTGCCAATAAAAAAGCATATAAGTTGGGCGATACCTCAAAAGTGATAAGCCTAATAAAAAAGCGATTGTACATTACTGGCGATCTCCCTAAATCAGATACGCTTCCTGTTTTTGATTCTACAATGGCATTGGCCGTACGCAATTTTCAAAAAAGATTTGGAATGAAAGAGGATGGAAAAGTAGGCGCCTTGGTTTTGAAGGAAATGAACACGCCCATCGAGCAAAGATTGGTTCAGATTATCATCAATATGGAGCGATGTCGTTGGGTTCCTTTTGACTTGAAAGGCGAGTATTTTATTGTAAATATACCCGAGTTTAAACTGCATGCTTACCAAGGCAATAAATGCCTCTGGGATATGAACGTGGTGGTAGGTAAAGCCACTACTAAAACAGTTATTTTCATCGGCAATTTGCAATACATTGTGTTAAATCCTTATTGGGTCGTAACCTCAAATATTTTTACTAAAGAGTTTGTGCCTAAATTGCGGAAAAATGCTGGTTATTTGAAAAGTCAAGATATGGAATTGGCAAAAGCCAATACACCAGACCTGCTGCTCGACCCTGCTACGATAAATTGGAACTTGAGTGAAAGCCACTACCACAATTTGGTGGCTAGGCAACGTCCAGGCGTAAACAATGCCTTGGGCAAAGTAAAATTCATTTTTCCAAACCAATACAGCATTTATTTGCACGATACTCCTTCAAAATCACTGTTTTCGGAAAGTAATCGATCGTTTAGCCACGGCTGCATAAGGGTAGAAAAGCCAGAGGCATTGGCAAAATTTTTGCTTCGAGACGACCCAAATTGGACAGATAAAAATTTGCAGCGAGCTTGGGACAAAAAAACAGAGCAATATGTGCCACTCAAAAAGAAAATACCCGTTATCATAGCCTATTTTACTGCTTGGGTCGATGAAAATGGCAAAGTAAATTTCAGAAACGATATTTATGGCCACGATGCCAAAATGTCGAAACTATTGATCGACAGGCCCCAAAATCAAATTATAAGTGTTGATTCCAAAAGTACTAAGAAATGATTATTGGCAGTTTTGATTTAGTAATATCGACATTGAAAATAGGATCCTTTTAAAATTCCGCCAAGTATTTTTCTAAAAAAGTAACAATACCTACCACCCTGGCATTGTCTTTAATAGGATAATCTGCATTGCCAGGCACAATTACATAGTTTTTAGCCACGCCAATATCTTCAAGAGCCGAGTAATACCCTTTGGTGAGCGATGGAGACATGCTAAATTTAATTTCTATGGTTGCCACTGCCATTTCTGCCTTTGTTACAATCAAGTCAATTTCAGCCCCAGCATGAGTGCGGTAAAAATAAAATACATACTCATCGCTCAAATTAGCTCTCAATTGAGCCAAAACGTAGGTTTCCCACGAGCTACCAACCACAATGTGGCTATACAATTGATTGTAATCTTTTATGTCGAGCAAGCTGTGTAAAATTCCTGTATCTCTTATATATACCTTGGGTGCTTTTACTAGTTTTTTAGTCGAATTTGGAATGTAGGGCAGTAATTGCGTAATCAAAAAAGCCCCTTCCATAAAATCTAAATACTTTTTAATGGTATTATACGTAAGCCCCATTGCATTGCCAATCGCAGTAAAATTAGTAAGTTGCCCATTTTGAGAAGCCACAAACCGCCACAATCTGCCCAAGGTGGCAGGAGTGGCAGGTGTATCTAGCATTGGCAAGTCGCGCTCAAGATAGGTTTGAATAAATCCTTTGAGCCAAAGGCTCACCATTTTGGGCGATGCAGTAAGTGCCGCTTTGGGAAATCCGCCATTAAAAAAGTGTTTTTCAAAAGCAATGGCATCTTTTATTTCCAACCAATTGAAAGGATACAACTCTAATAAATAAGATCTGCCAGCCAAAGTTTCAGATATACCTTTTACAATATGTGGCGAAGCCGAGCCCAACAGTATAAATCTATTTGGTCTAGGGTTTTCATCTACCAACGATCGCAACAGCGAAAATAATGCTGGCATTCTTTGCACTTCATCTATTATTATTAGACTGTCTGCATTTTCGCTCAAATATCTCTCTGCATCTTTCAGTTTTTCGACATCAGATGGTCGTTCTAAATCTAAATATATGTAATCGATATTATTTTGCTCAGCATATTGTTTAGCCAAAGTAGTTTTTCCAACTTGGCGTGGTCCCACCAATACCAATACAGGGAAAAAGGAGCCAATTTCACTCAGTTTTATAATATCATTTGTTCGCTTTATCATAGATAGTCATGGAAAATTATAATTTCAGGTAATGATTTTCCATGACAAAAGTATAGTTAAGAATACATATTTCCTAGAAAATTAGATTTAGAGATTATGTATTTCCAGATCAAAAGAAGTTAATTACAGTAGATATCCTAGAAAATTAATACTTCTGCTCATTATTTTCCAGTATTAAAATTAAATTTATCCTAGAAAAATATAATTTTTATTTATGATTTTCTAGGATAATATTTTTTTATTATATCTTCTAGATGATTTTAATGATATATTTATACTTATATAGTGAACTTATTTATTTAATATTTATGCTGTGCTTTCGTTCTCGAATAGAAGTATTTTCCTGCAAATTTTGCCATAACACAATGATAGTGTTTCCGCTCTCTGTGCCATAAATCTCCGAGACGGAACTTTGTCAAAATTGTATTTACGGCCTGGAAAATCATAACAACAGATAATAATTTTCTAGGATAAAAATGTAGTATAGAATTTGAGAATTGATAAAAAAAATGCAATAACAATACTTACAAGTGCTAGTTGTTGTCCTTCCTCCGTTTCTCGGCTCAGCAAATTCTTTTGCTTGACGATTTCGATGGTCGTGTATTTACCATCGAGGTTTTTTGTGGCACAAAGTGAACTAGAAAAGAATTTTAGACTAAAATTAGTACTTGAGATTTAAAATTAGTTTAGTTTTGAATATTAAAGCCAAATCGAGGCTTTGTATACAATTTCAAAATCTCCCATGGGAAAAGGAGCCACAATGCCATGCAATTCATCAATCCAAGTTTATTAGATCAGCAGTCGATTAGCCAATTTAAGAACGATTTTATCAATGCCACCCCATACAAACATTTGGTGATCGATAATTTCCTAAAAGCAGAATTTGCAGAGCAACTGAACGATAAATTTCCAGCTTATGAAGTTTTCAATAAAAAATATGATGGCCTGAATGAACGAAAAGCAGAAGGTTCAAACTTTGAAGATTTCGATCCTTTATTTACCGAGCTTAGAAAAGAGATTGTTTCGACCGATTTTTGCCAATTTATTAGCCAAATCACCGGTGTCGAAGATGTATTTGTGACAAACGATGCCATGGGTTCGGGCCTGCATCAGGGAAAAACTGGCAGCTTTCTCGATATTCACATCGATTTTAGCATGCACCATACTGCAAACGTATATCGTAGGCTCAATTTGCTCATTTTTTTCAATAAAGATTGGAAAGACGAATGGGCAGGCCATACCGAATTGTGGAATGCTGAAATGACTGAATGCATAAAAAAAGTACGCCCAGACTTTAATAGAGCCGTTATTTTTGCCACTACCGGCAAATCGTACCACGGCTATGGCAAAATAAACCCGCCAGAAGGAATTAATAGAAAATCGTTTTACTCCTATTTTTATACCAACCAAGCGGGTGAACAAAACGACAGCTACAACGACACTGTTTTCAAAGCTCGTCCAGACGACAGCGCCTCAAAAAAGCTGAAGACTAGCCTGAAAGAAATGGCAAAAAACTTCGTAAAACAACGATTGAAGGCACTTGGAATTAAATTTTAGGCTTAAAAAATAATTCTGATACTTTAAAAAAACGTATTTTTTACTTTTAAACAGTGGGAATGGTTAAATACTTACAAGCAAATTTCCTTTATCATTTCTTAACATTTAGGTAATATAAATTTTTTTTCGGAATTTTCGAAATTCATAACTTCAAATGCGTAATACTTTCATCAAATCAGTGGGTATTTATTTACTCATTACATCCATATTTTCTTCGTGCACTGCTCTTAAACCCAAAAAAGGAAGGGATAACAGCACAAAAACCGGTGAAAAACCAGCTTGGGTTTCTCAAAATTATGGCTATAAACCCGCTAGAAATATTGATATAGATTTGCTACACACCAAATTAGAAGTGAACTTTGATTGGAAAGATAAGCAGATGGCTGGTAAGGCTTATCTTACCCTCAAGCCTTATCTTTATCCCCAAGATTCAGTAGTGTTAGATGCCAAGGGCTTTGAAATAAAATCAGTGCAACTCATTGATAAAAAGTCAGTTAGGCTCGATTTGATATACGAGTACGATACCAGAAAATTGAAAATAAAGCTCGATAGAAAATATGAAGATAAAGATACTTTTTTGCTTTTTATTGAATACGTAGCCAAGCCAGAACAGTTGAAAACTGCTGGTGGCGAGGCCATTACATCAGACAAAGGCTTGTTTTTTATCACCCCAGATTCTGCGAGGCCCGATAAACCTTACCAAATTTGGACTCAAGGTGAGACAGAATCGAGCTCTTGCTGGTTTCCAACTTTCGATTCGCCAAACCAAAAATGTACCCAAGAAATGTTTATTACAGTCGATGAGAAGTATAAAACATTGTCCAATGGCGAATTTATATACAGCCACAAAAATGCAGATGGCAGCCGAACAGATTATTGGCGACAAAATTTGCCGCATTCTGTCTATCTTTTTATGATGGCAGTGGGCGATTTTGCCATTGTAACAGATAAATGGAACAAAATTCCTGTCAATTATTATGTAGAACCCAAATATGAGAAATACGCCAAAAGCATATTTGGACTTACACCTGAAATGATGACATTTTTCTCTTCAAAACTCAATTACAACTATCCGTGGGCAAAGTATAGCTCAATCGTGGTGCGAGATTACGTATCGGGAGCGATGGAAAACACCTCAGCAACCATTTTTATGGATGCGCTTCAAAAAACCAGTAGGGAATTGCTCGATGAAAATTACGAAAATATCATTGCCCACGAGTTGTTTCATCACTGGTTTGGTGATTTGGTAACTGCCGAATCGTGGGCACATTTGCCACTTAATGAGTCGTTTGCAACATACGCTGAGTGTATGTGGGAAGAATATAAACGTGGAAAAATGGCAGCCGACTATGCCAGATTAAACGATTTGGAAAGCTATTTGCGAGAGGCAGAAACCAAAAGAGAACCGTTGATACGATATGGTTACAAAAATCCGGACGATTTGTTCGACAGCCATTCGTACGCCAAAGGTGGATGTATCTTGAGCATGCTTCGCAATGTGGTTGGCGATGCTGCTTTTTATCAATCATTGGCATTATTTTTGAAGAAAAACGAGTATAAAAATGCTGAAATCCACGATTTGAGGCATGCTTTTGAAGAAATAACAGGGCAAGATTTAAACTGGTTTTTCGACCAATGGTTTATGAAAGCAGGCCATCCCGAACTCACCATAATGGATACTTACCAAGATGGAAAACTCAAATTGATTGTAATTCAAACCCAAGATACTTTGTATGCACCTATTTATAAATTGCCATTTACGCTCGAAATTTATACTGACTCTGGAAAAATTTTAAAAGAATTGCTGATAACCAAAGCCAAGCACATTTTTGAATTTCCAAT
Organism: Cytophagales bacterium; assembly: GCA_046152935.1. Taxonomy (GTDB): domain Bacteria; phylum Bacteroidota; class Bacteroidia; order Cytophagales; family UBA9547; genus CAZMFZ01. The sequence continues at coordinate 683 of JBJXGB010000005.1, read as the reverse complement.
AGACCAAAAGCCAAATTTGGTGCTTTTTGACCCAAATCGCATGTTGGTGGCCAAAGTAAAACATTCGAAGTCGATGAATGAATTTTTGGTACAATACCAAAAATCAGATGCCTACTATTCCAAATATGAGGCTTTGGACGAATTAGGCACATATAAAGATACCTTGAAAGTGCGAGAATCGTTTATGAAAGCACTGGATGAACCTTTTTGGAAATTGAGAGAAATTGCAGTTGAAAATTTGAACGAATACAAGGGAAAAGATTCGACTTTAGTGCTTTTGCGGTTGTCGCTCATTGCCCAAAATGACGAAAATACATCAATAAAAGCAAATGCGATCCAGGCGATTTCTCGAAAAAACAGGCCTAAATTTGACCCAATTTACAAAAAAGGACTAAAAGATAGTTCTTATGCGGTAGTTGGAGCATCGCTTTTGGCCTATTTGAAATCAAAACCAGCCGACATTGATTCTACTTTAAAAATATTCGATATCGAAACCAACAATGAAATTGTTCAGGCATTGTCTGGCTACTATGCCAGCAATTACGACAGTACTAAACTTCAATGGTTTGAAAATAAGATAAAGGCCATTAAACCAGAGTCTCTTTTCTTTTTGATACAGGATTTTGGCACTTATTTGGTGAAATCGCCAAAAAAAATGCAAGAGAAGGGCACAACTATTTTAT
>JBJXGB010000216.1:0-22933 GCA_046152935.1 Cytophagales bacterium | reverse complement strand
TCCGGAAGTGTTGGGAGGAAGTTCGATGTTAGCAGGTTATTTCGCTCCAATTTTCGAAGATTCTATGCTTCTTTTAGGCGAATCTCATCATCTAAGTCACTCTATTGAGTATATTTTGATGGGCGTTTCTGTAGCAGCTGCGGTGCTAGCGATCATCGTTGCTTATGTTTTATATGTAGCCAAGAATTCAGTTCCAATGGCTGAGGGTCAAGAGGCGGGCGTAGTAAAAGTGATTTACAATAAATATTATATAGATGAAATTTACGATTTCATATTTCGCAAACCTGTAGATGCGCTCTCAAGCTTTTTCTATTCAGTAGTGGAATTATTGGGGATTGATAAAATTGTGAATGGTTTTGGCGGTGCTACGATTGGCACCTCCAAAGTAGTACGTTTGCTTCAGTCAGGTAATATTGGCTTTTATGTTTTTGCGATGGTCTTAGGAATCGCGCTTATTTTCGGATTTGGTTTATTCATTTGATATCATAAATTCATGTTTGCTTTACTATTCTTAGTATTTCCGCTCATTTTAGCGCTTGTAACCTTGGTTTTCAAAGGAAATATCGCTAAATGGGTGTCTTTTGTTGGGTCACTAGCCCCTTTGGCATTGGTTATTTATGCTTTGTTTTTCAATTCAAATCCTGAAGTTTCGCAGTTTGTTGTCGAATATCCATGGATTCAATCTTTAGGCATAAGTTTCAAATTAGGGCTTGACGCTACTAGCTTGATTTTGATTCTTTTAACGAATATTTTAGTTCCACTTATTATTTTATCTTCCTTTAATAATAGAGCCTATAGTGATAATACTTCTTTTTATGCGCTGATTTTACTAATGCAATCAGCTTTAGTTGGCGTTTTTTCAGCTTTAGACTGTTTTTTATTCTACATTTTCTGGGAAGCAGCGTTAATTCCGGTATACTTTATTGCAGCTATTTGGGGTGGAGAAGATCGTATTCGTGTCACTTTCAAGTTCTTTATTTATACCATCTTCGGTAGTTTGTTCATGTTGATTGGCATTATCTATTTATACCTATTAACACCAGCACCTCATAGTTTTGATTGGAATCTGCTTACAACTGTCCAAATGGATTCTACACAAGAACTTTGGGTTTTCTTGGCTTTTTTCTTGGCTTTTGCCATCAAAATGCCGATTTTTCCTTTTCATACTTGGCAGCCTGATACGTATACGGTCTCACCAACACCTGCAACCATGCTTCTGTCTGGTATCATGTTGAAAATGGGAATTTTCGGAATTATTAGATGGATAATCCCAATTACACCTTTCGCTTTCACTAATTGGGCACTTATTCTTAGTATTATGGCTATTATTGGCATCGTGTATGCCTCAATTATAGCCATTTTACAAAAAGATTTCAAGCGCTTAATTGCCTATTCTTCGATTGCTCACGTTGGTTTGATCGCTGCTGGTTTATTCGCAGGAAATATAGAAGGTATTCAAGGTGCAATTATTCAAATGTTTAACCATGGAATAAATGTAGTTGGTCTTTTCTTCATCCTTGAAATTATAGCCCAACGAACTCGTACCCGCCAAATTTCAGAGTTGGGTGGCATAGTACATTCGGCTCCTAAATTGGCTATCTGCTTCGTAATCATTATGTTAGGCACTGTTGCTTTGCCTTTGACCAATGGATTTGCTGGAGAGTTTTTGTTGTTGTTAGGAGTATACAAATACAATATGTATCTGGGAGCTGTTGCTGGTTTAACTATTATTTTAGGTGCAGTGTATATGTTCAGAATGTACAAGAATGTGATGCTAGGAGAATCCAATGCATTGACAGAAAATTTTAAAGATTTAACAGCTCTTGAAATGGCCGTTTTAGCTCCCATTTGTATGATTGTGATTGGTTTAGGTTTATACCCAAATCTATTATTGAAAGTAAGCGAACCTGCTGCGCAGCAATTGGCGAATATATTATTACCATAAAGCTCATTTTTATTTATCAATTAATTAAGTGTTTGAAATCTATTTCAAACTGATTTCTCAATTTTTATTTCCAATATGACTTCGATTATTATTCTTTCTTTAACGGGGCTTTTCTCAATGATTGTTGGGCTTTTCAAAGTAAATGAAAAACTTATCTTGGGAATTTTGGTCGCAGCACTAATGGTTTGCGGTGGATTTTTAGTGAGCGACTGGAATTCAGAGTACACCTATTTCAACGATATGGTATATTTTGATAATTATGCTCTGGCGTTCAGTACTGTGCTTATTTTTATCACCGTACTTGTATTTTTTCTTTCAGAACATCATTTTCAGCAAGTAAAAGAATATGTGACAGAGCAATATGCGCTGATTATTTTTTCATTGATTGGAATGATTATTATTGTTTCGTTCGATCATTTGGCCATGCTTTTTGTAGGAATTGAAATAATGTCGATTCCACTTTATATTTTGGCAGGAAGCAAGAAAAAAGATTTAGCTTCCAATGAGGCCTCATTGAAATATTTTCTAATGGGCGCCTTTGCTACTGGATTATTATTAATGGGAATTACCTTAATATATGGAGCAACAGGTTCGTTCAGTTTAGATAAAATAGCAGAAGTAATTTCTACTACTCCCAATTTCATTCAAAATCCTTTATTGATTGGTGGTCTACTCTTGATTTTATCAGGATTAGGTTTTAAAGTTTCAGCAGCTCCATTCCATTTTTGGACACCAGATGTATACCAAGGTTCGCCAACTTGGGTCACTTCATTCATGAGCACGGCCGTGAAACTGGCTGGTTTTGCTGCATTTTTCCGATTGTTTACCAACTGTTTTTTGCCCTTAGGCGATGTTTGGAGTGGAATAATAAGCGTAATGGCAGCCGTTACCATTTCTATTGGTGGCATTTCGGCAGTTTTTCAAACCAGTTTGAAACGTATTTTGGCATATTCAAGCATTTCTCATGCAGGCTATATGTTGATTGTGCTCCTGTTAAACAATGAAAATGCTGGAAATGGTCTTTTATTTTATGGATTAACCTATTCTATTGCTTCAATTGTCGCGTTTGCAATTGCAGGTGCTGTAGAGAAAATAACGGGAAGCGACAGTGTCGATTCTTTCAATGGATTAGGCAAATCCCACCCTTTTTTAGCCATCTTCATGACTTTGTCTATGCTTTCATTGGCAGGTATTCCGCTCACAGGCGGTTTCTTTGCTAAGTTCTACATTTTGTCCTCTGGTATTGAGGCTGGCTATTTGTGGTTGATGTTAATTGCCATTGTGAATGCCATTATTGGAATCTACTATTATTTTAAAGTGATAATCGCCATGTTCTTCAAAGAAGACAGCAAAGATGTATTATCGAAGGTTTCTGTAAGCATTTTTTTCATGGTTGTTCTCGCCATTTGTTCCATTCTCACAGTTCAGTTGGGTCTATTTCCCGACTTGGTTTATTATTTATTCTAATACACGAGTCACTTTTTTTGCTAATTCAACGTAATGGAATTGGTGTATTTATCAGCTATTTTCAATGCAAAGTATATAAATCATATCTTTTACACTCCGATTTAGTGGATCGTAGCTACCTTTTACTCTCTTTTAACTCCGATTTAGTAGTTTGTAACTAGCTTTTACTCTCTTTTCACTTCGATTTGATACTTCCTAACTCCGATTTACCAGTTCCTAGCACCAAATTCTATGCTTTTACCTTGCACTTGCGGGTGTTTTCATCCGCAAGCAAAATATGGTTGGTGGTGAAAACACCAAGACAGGCAAAAGCACAATGAATTTGCTGATAGCCAACGATTGATAGAATGAAAATTGTACATTATCTTATTCTTGCTCCTACCAATTCTAATTTTTTTTAAATTGTTAATTTATGTTTCAAAGCATTTCCTAAATTGCAACAGTGGAAAATTTTGTAGTATCAGCAAGGAAATATAGGCCAGTCACTTTTGATAGTGTAGTTGGGCAGTCGCATATTACAACTACATTAAAAAATGCAATTAAAAACAATCATCTAGCGCAAGCATTCTTATTTTGCGGTCCAAGAGGTGTGGGCAAAACCACTTGTGCTCGTATCTTGGCCAAAACAATCAATTGCACAAACTTAACTAGCGATTTTGAAGCATGTAGCCAATGTGAAAGCTGCACCAGTTTTCAAAACAGTGCTTCGTTCAATATTCACGAATTGGATGCTGCTTCGAATAACTCTGTAGATGATATTCGAAATTTGGTAGATCAGGTTCGCTATCCTCCACAACATGGTAAATACAAAGTCTATATAATTGATGAGGTTCACATGCTTTCGGCTTCGGCTTTCAATGCTTTTTTGAAAACATTGGAAGAGCCGCCAAAATATGCGATTTTTATTCTGGCGACTACTGAAAAGAATAAAATCATCCCAACGATACTTTCTCGTTGCCAAATTTTCGATTTTAATCGCATTCAGCCAAAAGATATTTCTTCGCATTTGGAAGGCATTGCCATCAAAGAAGAGATCAAATTTGAAGATGAGGCTTTGCGTTTATTAGCCATGAAGGCAGATGGAGGCCTGCGCGATGCACTTTCGTTATTCGACCGCATGGTTACATTTTCGCTTGGCGGAGTGCTTACCTACAAGACGGTGATCGAAAATCTGCATATTCTCGATTACGATTATTATTTCCGCATTACCGATCATTTGTACAATGGCGAATTGAGCCCCTGTTTCCTCATATTTGATGAAATACTAAGAGAAGGCTTCGATGGACACAATTTTTTGGTGGGGCTGATGGAGCATTTGCGAAATGTGCTCGTAAGCAAAGATAGTTTGACCGTTCAATTATTGCCCGTTTCTGAATCTATACAGGCTAAATATTTAAAACAGGCTAGTGAAGTTTCAATGCAATTTCTAGTTACAGCATTGAGTCTGGGAAACAAATTTGATATAGAATACCGCAATAGCAAAAGCCCTAGACTGCATTTGGAATTGGCTTTGATGAAAATGGCTCATCTCAAATCAGCTTTTAGCCTTGCTCAAGCCCTTTCAGACCCGGAAGTGCTAAAAAAAAAATAGCTAATGGCGTTCAAAAGCCTTCCGTGGCTGAATCAAATCAAGTATCAGAAAATATTAAGACTTCCTCCGGTGCTGTAATGAACCAGCCTGGCAATATTCCGGTATTGCCTTCATTTCACAATATAAAAGTAGATATTCAGAAGCCGGCAGAACCAAAAACTAGTTTTGAAGAGGAAAAAAGTCAAATTTCCAATGTGGATACTGATATCAATGCCATAAAAGCAGCTATTCAGACCTATGGACTTGAGATGAAAACACAGGGCAGAATGTTTGAATTTGCCCTTTTCAATGACAGAGAAGTCGGATTACAAAATGGAAAATTGATTTTTAAGCTAGAAAATGAATTGCAGAAATCGCAACTTTTTGAAAAAAAGGCCGACTTTATTGATTTTTTAAGAGAAAAGTTTAGGTTCAACTTTGCCATTGAAGCTGAAATACTAAAGGCATCGGAAACGGTAAAAAACCTACTCTATACGCCTAGCGACAAATACAAATTCATGGTCGAAAAATACCCTCTACTAGACGAGTTGAAAAAAAGATTAGGTTTGGAATTGGAACATTAAGCAGTATTAGTCGGATACATATTGCAGCAAATCGTTGATTATCAATGATATAGTCTATTTTTTTCCTCACCTTGCCAACATGCTGATGGGCTTGCTTAGGTAAAGTCGAGTAGCAAGACATCTTAAATATTTGATTGGCGACAATTGGCCGAATACAATTCTAAAAGCAATCTCTAAATTGGAAAAATAAGCAGAGATACCTATTTTGACGCATTTATTTTGCTGTACTTTTGTGGTATGTTAAGGATACATATTTGCTGTTTACTTTTGTGTCTTCTGGTTGTCTTTGTTGAAGCCGAATCCATTTCGTTTGAAGTGTATACTTTATCCAATGCCTCTGTCTCTATGACCATTGAGGAAATACAAAATTCTAACCAATTTCAGAAAATAAATACTACCAACGACCTCAATTTTGGGATCACCTACGCCACACATTGGCTAAAAATAAAGGTAAAAAATCTCGATAGTTCTCAAGCTTATGTGCTACATTTAGAAACCACCACACCAGACAGTATAGAAGTATATGAACAAAGCGCCAACACGTGGAACCACAAGTACATCGGTGAAGGCTTTTTTGGACAAGATAGATACTTAAACTACATATTTAGTCCCTGCAAAACTGAGGCATCACTTTATATGAAAGTTATAGGAAATGGACAGCCCATAGCACTGCCCATTTCAATCATTGAAAAAGAAGCCCATGCAATCAAAAGGGTATCCTTGTTCTTTTCCGGTATTTCGTACGGAATAGTGGTCTTAATTTTGATGTTGAACGCAATTTTGTACCTGTTTTCGTTCGATAAACTATATTTATACATCTTTCTGTACAATTTTTTTGCCTCTATTGTGCTGCTCTACTTTGATGGCTTTATCAAACTTTTTATCGTGCCAAATTCATTGTATTGGAATAATCAAAGTATAGCCATTGGAATATGTGGAAGTTTTATCATGACCAATTTTTATATCCCGCAGTTCATTAGATTACATACTTACAAGACTGCTTTTAATCTGCTTTTTAAGGTAGCTACGGTAGTAATGGCAGTTTTACTCGTATTGTCTTTTTGGCATCCTACCGGATTTAAATGCTGGGTGTGGTTAAATGTCATCATGCTTACGCTCGAAGCTACATTGCTTTTTTGTAGTGTGTTATACATTCGCAAAAAAGAAAAAGAGTATTTCTTATTGCAATTTGCTTCTGTAGTTGCGCTTATTGTTTTTGGTACAGTATCACAACTCTATTTTTTAGGAATGTTACCAATTAATTATTTTACGGTTAATGTAATCTCTTACATGGTTTTGTCTCAAATTTTTCTTCAAACTTTTGCCTTGGGGCAAAGGATTTCGATCATTATCAGTGAAAAATCAAAATTGCAAGATTCGCTATTGAGACTTTCTGAACAGCATTCTCAATCGCTGATTCTCACGCTTGAAAATGAGCGAAAACGAATGTCTTCGGAATTTCACGATGGCATTGGCCAAAATATTTTGGTGATTAGAAACCGAATTTTATTAATGTTAAAAAAGGATAAACTATCCGCTTTACAATTTGAAAAATTAAATGGTTTAGCCACTTTAACTTCAGAAACAATGGACGAAGTGCGAGATATTGCTCAAGATTTGCGTCCGTCCATGTTAGATTCTATTGGGATTAGGGTGTCAATAATGCATTTGGTAGAAAAGATCAAAAAATCTACCCTTATCAACATAGATTTTAGCTGTAGCGACAACATAGATGCCGTTTTGCCTAAAGATATGGAGATTAATTTTTACAGAATTCTCCAAGAATTGTTTAATAATTTGCTCAAACACTCACGTGCGCAAAGTGCTACTGTGGCTATTCACATCATATCAGATGTGTTGATTATAAATTTCAAAGACGATGGAATAGGCTTTGATTTGAAAAGTAAGGTGATAACTGGTACAGGTAATGGTGTCTCCGGAATGAAAGAACGAGTAAATATCCTCAAAGGTCAAATATCGATTGAATCGGCCATCAATGAAGGCACATCTGTAGTAATACATATTCCCATTATTAAACCATGAGAGATTTAACTATAATGGTCGTAGACGATCATCCTATTTTTTTAAAAGGCTTGGTAGAAATATTGCAAGATGAATTACCAAAAGCAACAGTATACCCTTACAAATCGTCAAAAGAAGCGCTCGGGAATGTGCGGCAAAATTTACCTACTCTTGCCCTACTGGACTTAGATATGCCTAATATGAACGGAATTGCTCTTGGTGAAGCCATGAAAATGCTTTTGCCAGCTCTTAAAATAATCATCCTTACCATGCACAAGGAGCCCGATATCATACGGTCGGTAATCGCAAAGGGCATTGATGGATTTGTGTTTAAGGACGATGCTGTAAATGAACTTACCAACGCTATAGAGCAAGTTTTGGCCGACAAAGTGTATGTTTCTGATCCGGAAATTTTGAATCAAACCATTGAAAAAAGCGAGATATTGGCATCGCTCACTAAAAGAGAGTGTTTGGTGTTGAAACACATTGCTGCCCATAAAACCAGCCGCGAAATAGCAAATATTCTTTTTGTAAGCGTAAAAACCATTGAGAATCACAGGGGTAATATTTCAAAAAAATTACAGATACAAGGCAGCAATAGTTTGATAAAATTTGCAGTAAGTAACAAGCAGTATTTTTGAAAAGAGCGCAGGTGGAGTTCAAAATCCTGTCGATATTTTTAAGCCAATGATTGCCAACGATTTGCAAATTGTCAATCCAGATGCCAGGCTACCGATTCTAAAATTCAAGAAAATGATATTTCGGACGACATAAAAATAGGGGTGAGTACCTATTTTTAATAACAATATCGTAGCTTAATTTTGGGTTCACACAAATCAACTATATTTTATGAAAAACAAGTTATTACTTATTATTCCTATTCTTATCGCTTTTGCCTTTTCATGTAGTGAAACAAAAGAAGAACCCAAGCCAACTTCTTCTCTTAGTACCAATCCAGCCGATTGTAAATTGTCGAAAATCACTTTCAGTGATGGATTTAGTCCATTTGATTATAAATACAATGCAGATGGCAATGTGAGCGAGATAACAAATGGTTCAACTGTACATACATTTACGTATTCGAATGGGCTGCTAAGTAATCAAAAAAACAGTTCGTTGGAGTTGAGATATACCTATACTGGCACGGTATTAAGCAATATTGAATTTCTTGATGGCACAGGAGCAAAATTGGGCGACTATGTAGTAACGATGACACCAGCTGGGCAGATCAGTACCTTAACCGTAGCAAACCCTAATGCTGTTTACAATTCATTTAATGGCGTGGTTACTACCTTTACTTACGATGCCTCTGGCAACAATACTTTGATAGAGGTGAAAAATGGTGATAACTTGATTGCCAAAACAGAGTACTCAAATTTTGTGAGCGTGCGTTCGCACATCGTTACAAACAAGGGTATGATATTGCCAACAAGTACATCTCCAGTTACATTGTTAGACTATTCGCCCTTTTTAAAATACCCAAATACTACCCCCAATGCCATTAAAAGATCTACCATTTTAGATTCTAATCTTCAGCCTACTGCTACATTGACTGTAGTAGAAGACTTTACTTATGAAAGAATTGCAAACGAAAGTGGTTTGCAAAAAGAAAGAAAAGTACTGACTGGTGGTTCTGGTTCTGCTTTTTACGAATATACAGGTTGCAAATAAGCTAATTTTAATTTTTTTTCCCGACACTTAATTAGTTGCAGGGAAGAATATTTGCAACAAACTGGGTAAGCCTTACGGCCTATTTGTCAAAGTAATTAAATTTGTTCAAGAATAATAATGGAAAATTTATGAAAAAAATAACACTATCAGTTGCCCTTGTTTTCAGTTCTTGTGCTGTCTGCTTAGCTGGTCAAGTAAGTTGCACCTATTCCAGATTGGAGGCTTCTGCACCTATTTCATTCAAGCGACAGTTTGCAAGAGTTCAAAGCGAACCTATCACGATTACTATTGATGAACTACAAGCTGCCTATTCTTTCGGCAGCAAACAAATAAATAACTACATCAAACTCAATTCAGCTCAGCAAATAGATGTTGGTGTAAAAGATTTATCAAATGCGCAAGATTGGTCTATGCTGAACCAATCTTTTCAAAATAGAGATACCTTATTGATAGTAGCACTTAAAGAGACAGGGTACGAAGCTAATTTTCCCAATTCAGATTTCGCTTTGAAGAGAAAAAATAAAGGATGCACCAATTGTGATGAATATATTTTTGCCAACTATCAAGAAGAAGGCATATATATGGATGGCGATGTTGGTTACGATAGAGCTGATGCCGAATCATACATTGATACGCTAGACTACTTAATAACAAGTCTGCCAGTTGCCATTGATAATTATAGTGTTCTGAACGATACTATCGAAGATGATGATACTACTGTTTATCTGAAAGGATATGAAAAAATGATTGGATTTGGCAAATTTACGGCTTCTGATGGCAGCACGCATGAAGTCTTGCAAAGTGCATTGGTCTACAGCAGGAAAGTCAATAATGTTACTAAATACTTCAAAACAATCAATTTTATGTCAGACGATGGCTATTTGTTATTTCTTACACTAAGCGACACAAATCAAGTTGCTGGTAACGTAAGTGTTGTAGAAATTGATGAATACATATTTACATCTGGTGTCACGGATATTACGACATCCGACATTACCTTGAAAAACAAAATAAAATGCTATCCAAATCCTGTAAGCTCTACATTGCAGATTGAAAATGCTGGTGACGAAAAATTCCAAATTGTAAATTCAACAGGAAACGTAGTTATTGACATTGAAAATCACAATTGGGGCAAATTAGAAGTCAACGTATCAAAGCTTAGTGCGGGAATCTACACTTTGCTCTCTGGCAAGGCGAGCGCTCGGTTTGTAAAAATAGATTAGGTTAGAAATTTTGACGATGTTTAAGTTTAATTTTGTAGTAAAAAGCTTGCTTCTGGCAAGCTTTTTGTTTTTGATCTGCATGGTTTGGTGTTTTCAATTTTGGTACACGGCCTGGCTTATTTGGTTTGCGTATGTTCCTTTTTTGGTTCTGATTCACCACATTAGAGGAAACTATGTCAAGCTCATTTTTTATCCCTTTTTACTAATTTTAATAGCCTATTTTTTTGCTTTCAATTGGTTATTGCTCATCCCGAAAAACCAATTACTTGTTTTTTTGGGTGTTTCTGTTGAAGCAATGGCCGATTGTTCTCCATTTGTAATTTATTTGCTCATAAGAAAAAAGTACAACAACCCTCGCTTCATTTGGCTTCTACCTTTTATAGTAGCCATACAAGAATATCTTTGGTGGCATCTCAAAATTATGACTCCCGTGCCCATGGCTCATACCCAAGCACCTTTGACTTATATATCACAATATGTAGATTTATTTGGAAATACAGGCGCCACGTTTATGATAGTCTTGATCAATGTTACGGTATTCAGGTATTGGCAAATGGAAAAGTCTACTGTTTTTATCGCCCAAAGAGTGATGTTAATCCTTGCTTTTCCAGTTTTATATAGTTGTGCTAGGGTGTGGCAATTTAATAATCACGTTCCAAGCGATGATGGTCTAAAGATTTCTCTGTTTCGATTAAATATCCCCTCCGATGGTGACGATCTTTTTGAAAATACGATAGAAAATTTTCAGCGTCTTGAGAGAGATGTATATCTTACCGATTCGATAGCCTTCTACGAACGTAAAAGCAACGATATAAGCGATTTGTATGTGTGGCACGAAGGGGCATTTTCTCGAAGAATACCCAAAATGAATAACTATATAGAAAGCATTATTGCAGAAAATGGTGTGCCCCTACTTACTGGTATCGAAATGGTTGATAGCATAAAAAGTGGCTTGATTACCAATGGCAGCATGGTTTTTTATCCAAATCGCAGCAAATCTGATCTATACACCAAGATGAACTTTGTTAATATTTGGGAAAACAATTGTATTAGAGGTAAAAAATACCATTTGCACAAAGTAGAAAACAAAGTCAAAACAGTTTATAAGATTGCCACCCCTATCTGTTTTGAGCAATTTATCCCCGAGCATTGGGCTAAGTTTAGGGAACAAGGAGCCGATGTGTTTGTTCAGATTTGCTTCGAAACTTGGTTCAGAAATGGCTTCGGTGTAGAGCCTGGCATTTCAAATATTACTGCTCTGCGTTGTATGGAAAACAAAGTGTATGGTGCACGAACCTCCAATGGTGGTGCTTCTGCCTTTTTTGATCCACTAGGAAGAAGGTATTATCGATCCACCTCTCAAGAAGTGATAAAAGGGGTCGTACATAAATCAAATTTTCAACCCACATTGTATGCTAGATTTCCTTGGATTGGAATATTGTTAGTAGCTATTGCGTTTGTAGGCGCAATATCGATTATGAGAAAAAATACGAGCCCTAAAAAAGACTAATCAGTGGTTGGACTTCATCCTGAAAGTTGTTGAATATTTTATATCACTTCTTTATATGTAAGGATTTTTGCGTTCTGCCCTCTACATCCAAATCTATGAAAAGATGATTCGTTGGAGTGAAGCCCATTAGATTTTGGTGCTATCAGATGAAGGGCTGCCAGAAAACAAATAAAAGCATATTGAATGTGGCACGAAAGAACGCCCTGCAATTCGGGATGTTGGCGAAGCGCATTCCCAAGCCGGCAAACATTGATGTTTATCAATATGCGCAGATAAAATTTTTCTTTATCTCTGCTTCGACAATCGCTACGAACATTAACCATTACAGCATTTTTTTGAAGTAGATCATAGCCTCAAGTCCAATCTTTCTGCTTCTTTTTGCAAATTTTCTTTGTTGATGGGTATCACGCCCACATACTCACATACAAGTCCACCAGATAAATTAGATAACTCGGCCAAAAAATGGTTTGATAAGCCCAATGCCAAACAAAGCGAAGCCGTGCTTATTACGGTATCACCTGCCCCAGATACATCTGATATTTCACGCAAATGAGCTGGAATATGGTGTTTTTCTGTCAAACTCTGGATGTAAACACCTCGTTCGGACAGCGTAATAAAATAAATTTTTGCCCCAAGTTTTAGATGCAATTGATCGACAGCATTGGCAAGTTCTACAATCGAATCGGGAGTAAAATCTACTTTCAACCCCTCTTTTAATTCTTTCAAATTGGGCTTGAAAAGGGTTACGCCTTTGTAGTGAAGAAAATTCCTTTTTTTAGGATCGACAGCTATTGGAATATTTTTGATTTCACACCATGCCACAGTCGCAGCTATTATTTTTTCAGAAATTACACCTTTATCGTAATCTTCAAATATTACTACATTTACTTCCGAAATCAATTGCTCTATCTTTGCCAAAAGTAAATGGCTATCAGATTCATCTAAGGGTCTATCTGTCTCATTATCAATGCGTAGTATATGTTGCGAGCCCGCAATTACGCGTCTTTTGGTGGTAGTCACCCGCGATTGGCTGCGAATAATACCAGTTTTGTCCATTCCTTCATCGTCCATCAATTTAAGAAAATCATCGCCATCTAAATCATCGCCAATAGCAGCAACCAAGATGGGTTTTGCTCCCAAAGCCTTGATATTCAAAGCCACATTAGCCGCACCTCCCAATCTGTTTTCTCTTTTCGTTAAATGAATAATTGGCACAGGAGCTTCAGGCGAAATACGCTCTACTTTGCCCCAATCGTAGGCATCTACCATTACATCGCCTATTATCAGTGCTTTTATATTGTTAAAAGCCTCAAAAACCTCATTAATTGATGTAAAACCCATGCTTTTGTGAAAATAGTGTCAAATTAATACCATTTGTATTTTACTAAAACAAAAGGTTCAGAATATACATGTGAATGGTTTGAACTCATATTATTTATGATCTAGCTGCGAAAATACTTTTAAATTTTATTGTGATGTGCAAAAATTAAAAACTTATTTTTACCAATAATTCAAGAAGTTCTTAACCATACATGCTCAATCGAAGAATATTAAGGGGTAAAGTAATGCAGCAAATATTTGCATACAAAACCTGCGTTGCTGCCAATGCCGAACTTTCGACAGAGAAAATCATTGAAAAATTCACTCCAGACCTCAATGCCAATGAAGTGCAAGAGCCTAAAAAGCTGGAAGGCTTCGCCAAACTATCATTGCTTCATTTCGACAAGTATTTAAAAACGGCTGATGCCGACTTGCTCGATTCTTTGCCAATAGAGGTAGTAAAGGAAGTAAAATTTGCTCAACATTTTTACAAAACAGCTAACAGCAACGATCAAATTGATATTTTTAGAAGATTGGTGCAAGATTGTGAAAGTCTTTTTGAAGATTATTTACTCAATCTACTTCTTTTATCTGTGATCGCTGACAAACTGTTTGAAATTAAAAAAATAAGTCAATTACTTGATAATAAAGCAATTAAGCTAATCAAAAATCATGTTTTTTTTAATTCACAGATCACTAGAAGAAGTTTAAGCTGGGGAAATGATGAAGATCTTGTTAGCAATTTGATGCTGGCACTTATCGAGGATCCAGAATATAAGAAATACCAGAAAAATGAAACAGATTTTGAGCTAGACAAAGCCTTTTTAGCCTACATTATCAAAAATATATTTTTTAAAAACCCAAAATTCAACGACTATTTTGAAGAAAGAAACCTGAATTGGCAGGAGGATAAAATGGCAGTAAAAGACATGACTTTAGATAGTATCAAGGTTATGAGCTTAAATGAGGAATTTTCGTTGGCGAATATTTCCAAAAATTGGGATGATGACAAAGAATTTATGAAAACCTTGTTTACCAAGACTATAGAAAACGATGCCTTATTTGATACTTATATATCTCCGAAACTACAAAATTGGGATATTTCTAGGCTTACAGCTACTGACAGTATTTTAATGAAATTGTGCATAAGCGAAATGATTCATTTTATTGGTATTCCTGTAAAAGTAAGCATCAATGAATATATCGAAATTTCGAAACGGTACAGTACCCCCAAAAGTAAGATGTTGATAAATGGAGTGCTTGATGTGTTGGCGGATGAATTCCAAAAAAGCGGTATTATTAAAAAAAGCGGTCGAGGATTGATTGACAATAAATAAAAACCATTTAATTTCGTATTACTTTTATCGAAAATAGATTAAAAATTAAACATCATGAGCAGAAGAAGTGACTCGATTATTGCATTTTTAGCGGGAGCAGCCGTGGGAGCTACTATCGGAATACTTTTTGCTCCTGAAAAAGGAGAGGTGACACGAGGAAAATTGGGGATTCGCCTTGAAAAATACAAAGATTTATTGAAAGAACTAATAGCCAAGTATTCAAAAGACCTTAATATTAGTGCTGAAACTGGTGAAGTAATCACAGCTGCAAAATCGGAAGGAATGAAAGTGGTGAGCGATGCAAAAGCACAAGCCGAAGCACTTTTGGGCGATGTAGAAGATTTGATCGGGCAAATTAAAGGAAAAAGGACTTAATTTTTACTGTTATGGCTTTATTAATGGCCGTAGAAGGCATACACCCAATATTTGGCGAGAACTGCTGGCTTGCTCCCAATGCTACAATCCTTGGCAAAGTAACAGCAGGTGCAGATTGCACCTTTTGGTTCAATGCTGTGGTGCGTGGCGATGTAAATACTGTTTCTTTTGGTAATAAAGTAAATGTGCAAGACGGGGCATGTGTGCATTGTACACATTTAAAATATCCAACTAAAGTGGGCAACAATGTATCCATCGGGCACCATGCAATCGTACATGGGTGCACACTTGAAGACAACGTATTGGTAGGAATGGGTGCAATAATTATGGACGGAGCTTATATTGAAAAAAATGCTATCATTGCTGCCGGAGCCGTTGTTTTAGAAAATACGCTAGTACCAAGCGGCA
The DNA here is from genome assembly GCA_046152935.1 of Cytophagales bacterium. GTDB lineage: Bacteria > Bacteroidota > Bacteroidia > Cytophagales > UBA9547 > CAZMFZ01. Next base: position 7,501 of record JBJXGB010000216.1, on the reverse strand, counting down.
CTATTTTTGCTGGTATTCCTGCAAAAAAGGTAAAAGATGTGAGCCAAGAACAAACTGAGCAAATCATCAATCGTATTGCCAACAATTATGTGATGTATGCTGGTTGGTACAAGAATTGACAACTTTTAAAAAGTTGTCAATTCTAAATATTTCCCAATTCCCAGTTAATGTTGAAAAAAATTATGCAGAAAGTGCCTCTGCTCCAGCCACTATTTCCAATATTTCATTGGTGATACTTGCTTGGCGGCTTCTGTTATATTGAATTTTCAATGCTTTCAACATTTCACCAGCATTTTCTGTGGCTTTATCCATTGCCGACATTCTAGCGCCATGTTCAGAGGCATTAGATTCAAGCACAGCTGTGTAAAATTTTGTCTTTAGCGAACGTGGCACCAATTCTTCGATGATACCATCTACATCTGGTTCAAATATATAATCTTTCTTAACAGTCGACTTTGATTCTTTTGGTAATTCTGAAGAGATAGGCAAAAATCGCTCTGTTTGAACAATTTGCGTGGCTACATTTTTGAATTGGTTGTACACGATTTCAACCACATCATAATTTCCAGCCACAAAACCTTGCATCGCAAACTCTGCCGCTTGCTTTACTTTTTCAAATGTCAATGCTGTGAAAAGCGTAGAATAATCACCAATTACACTTTCGTATCTTTTTCCGTAATATTCAAAACCTTTTTTTCCAATCGTTAAGAAACTTACCTCTTTTGCAGCTAACTGCGAAGCATATTTCCCTGCTAAAAGTGCATTTGTAGCTTTCATTACATTGGTATTGAAAGGTCCACAAAGCCCTCTATCAGAGGTAACTAACACAATTAGTACTTTCGTGGCAATGCGAGTTTGGGTAAATGAATTGGTAGCTAAACTTTCAGAATTGGAGGCCAAATTATTCAAAATCCCATTCAACTTACTTGCGTAAGGCCTCAATTGCATAGCCTGATCTTGCGCTCTACGCAATTTGGCAGCCGCGACCATTTTCATGGCTTTGGTTATCTGTTGGGTAGATTGTACAGACTTTATTCTATTTCTGACCTCTTTTAAACTTGGCATTTGGGATAGATTTCAGCATTCACACTAGTCAACTATTCATCAACGAGACTGAAATGCTAATGTCTTGAATAATTAATACGATTTTACGATGTCTTTTGCGACAGTTTTTAATACGGTCGTTACGGAATCATCTATTTTGCCAGATTTCAGCAAATTAAGTGTGTCTTTATGAGAAGCTTTCATAATGTCGTAAAATCTACTCTCAAAATCCCTCACTTTATTTACAGGTACTCTGTCTAAGAATCCATTGGTAGAAATATAAATCATTGCTACTTGCAACTCTACTGCTACTGGCGAAAAAGATGCTTGTTTCAACATTTCAAGATTTCTCCGCCCTCTTTCAATTACCAACTTTGTGGCTGCATCCAAATCTGAACCAAATTTTGCAAAAGCTTCCAGTTCTCTAAATTGGGCTTGATCCAATTTCAAAGTACCAGCTACTTTTTTCATCGATTTAATCTGTGCATTTCCACCAACACGCGATACCGAAATACCAACATTGATGGCAGGGCGAATTCCAGAATTAAATAAATTGGTTTCCAAAAATATCTGTCCATCTGTAATTGAGATTACATTTGTTGGAATATAAGCAGACACATCTCCCGCTTGCGTTTCAATTATTGGAAGGGCTGTTAATGAACCCCCACCTTTCACTTTGCCTTGCAAAGAAAGTGGAATATCGTTCATAGCTTGTGCTATGGCATCGTTCGCGTTAATTTTGGCAGCTCTTTCTAGCAAACGGCTATGCAAATAAAATACATCGCCTGGGTAAGCCTCACGACCTGGTGGTCTTCTTAGCAACAAAGAAACTTCGCGATAAGCAACGGCTTGTTTCGATAAATCGTCATAAATGACCAATGCCGGACGACCGGTATCACGGAAATATTCACCAACAGCAGCACCTGTAAATGGTGCATAAAACTGCAAAGGTGCTGGATCAGAGGCATTTGCAGCCACCACCACAGTATATTTCATTGCTCCTGCTTTCTCTAGAGCAGCTACTACTCCAGCCACAGTACTCGCTTTCTGACCAACAGCTACGTAAATACAATATACTGGTTTTCCAGCTTCGTAAAATTCTTTCTGATTGATAATGGCATCGATCGCAACGGTAGTTTTGCCAGTTTGGCGATCGCCAATAATCAACTCTCTTTGTCCTCGACCGATCGGAATCATGGCATCAATAGCCTTGATTCCAGTTTGCAAAGGCTCATTCACCGGCTGGCGATAAATTACACCAGGTGCTCTGCGTTCTAATGGCATAGCAAAAGTTTCACCTTCTACTGGCCCTTTTCCATCGATTGGAATTCCTAAAGTGTCTATTACGCGGCCACAAAGACCTTCGCCTACAAGCACTTCGGCTATTTTTTTGGTTCTTTTCACCGAGTCACCTTCTTTCAATCCAGCAGATGTGCCTAAAACTACGGCACCTACATTATCTTCTTCTAAATTAAGTGCCAATCCTTTAGTGCCGTTTTGGAACTCCAAAAGCTCACCAGATTGTACTTGAGTCAATCCATAGACACGCGCTACACCATCTCCTACACTTAAAATTGTTCCAACCTCCTCAAGCTCGGCTTCGGTTTTGAAGTTTGAAAGCTGTTGTCTCAGTATTGCCGATATCTCGTCCGGCCTGATTTCTGCTGTCATCGATTAATATTTTGGTATAAATGGATTGTTACTAAATTTATTTTTTACTTTATGTAGCTGCGTTTTCACAGAATTATCTATTTGCCTATCGCCAACTGTAAGGATAAAACCACCGATAATGGTGGTATCTACTTTGTAAGTTGTTTCAATTTCTTTTGAAGAAATGGTTTTGGCCAATTTTCCAATTTGATTTTTTAATAAATCGTCTGCTGCAATAGCTGTAACCACAGTAGCCAACTGTATGCCTTTTTGAACTTTATAAGCAGCTATAAATTCTTTTGAAATGGCAAATAATAAGTCTTCTCTTTTCTTTTTGGTTAATAATGAAAAGAAACCAAAAGTCAATTCAGAAATTCTGCTTTTAAAAAGTGCCTCAATAATGACTAACTTCTTCAAATTGCTTATTACTGGACTTGAAAGAAGATTCTTAAGTTCGAAGCTACTTTCAATAGTATTGCTCACAAATACCATATCTTCATACACTTTCTCTAAAGATTTTTGCTCTTGAGAAAGCTCAATTAAAGATTTGGCATAAGCTGATGTTACTCTGTATAAAGACACTTTGTTCTATTTAAAATAGATTAATTAAATTTCGATTCGTTCAAATATTGGCTCACCAATTCTTTCTGAGAAGCATCGTTTGATAAATTTTTCTTCAAAATCATCTCCGCAATGTTTACTGAAGTTTCAGCGACTACATTTTTTATTTCCGTGAGAGCTGCATTTTTTTCATTATTTATCTGCATTCTTGCCGATTCTACCAGTCTGTTAGCCTCACTTTGGGCTTTCTCTTTGGCCTCGTTTATCAGAGTAGTAGATGTGATCTGTGCTTCTTTGATGATTTTATCTCTTTCTAGTCTGGCTTCTTGCAATAGCATATCGTTGTCTGCCTTCAATTGTGCCATTTCAGACTTTGCTTTTTCAGCAGAATTCAAAGCATTTTCAATAAAATCTTCTCTTTCTTTTAATGCGGTTACAATAGGTCTCCAAGCAAACTTAGAAAGCACAAAAAGAACAGATAAAAATATGACGGTTGTCCAAACTAGCAGACCAAGACCTGGGGTAATTAATTCCATGATTTGAAACGTAATTGATGATTGACAAAGAAATTGATAATCGACTATTTGAGGCCCAAAAACTCAAATAATCACATCAGGCATTTCGATCTTTTGAGATGCCTGATGTGATATGAAATCTCATAAAACTACGCGTTTCCAGCAATCAAGAAACAAACGGCAATTGCAAAAAGTGTTGCACCTTCAATAAGGGCAGCAGCTATAAGCATACCTGTTTGTACTTTTGCAGCTACCTCTGGTTGGCGAGCCATAGCTTCCATTGCACTACCACCAATACGACCGATACCAAGACCAGCACCCATTACAGCAAGACCAGCACCAATACCAGCACCTAAAGTACTGAAATTACCTACTACCTCAAGAAGAACATTTAAAAGCATTTGATTATAAGGATTTAGTTAAAAGATAAAGTTTTGTTTTTTAATGATGGTCGTCATGATCGTGTTCAGCCACTGCCTGACCAATAAACAGTGCCGAAAGTAAAGTAAAAATATAAGCTTGAAGTATAGCAACAAACACTTCCATCAAACTCATGGCCACGGCAAATGGTACTGAAACAGCAGCCACTCCTAAATTTTTAAACAAAAATATGAAACTTAATATACTCAATATAATAATGTGACCAGCCGTAATATTAGCAAATAGACGAATCATCAACGCGAATGGCTTGGTAAATATACCAATTATTTCAACAGGTATCATGATAGGGAGCAACGCCACTGGTACTCCTGGGGTTGCAAATATATGTTTCCAATAGTTTTTGTTTCCAGAAAACAGCGTTAATACCAAGGTAAAAGCTGCCATAGTAAGTGTTACTGCAATATTACCAGTAACATTTGCTCCCGAAGGTATTAGACCAAGTAAATTATTAAACCAAATGAAAAAGAATGATGTCAATAAATAGGGCATGTATTTTGCGTAGTTGTGTTCGCCAATATTTGGTCTGGCTATTTCATCTCTAATGAAGACGATTAAAGGCTCAAATAAAGATTGTATTCCTTTTGGTGCTTTGCCGTGGTTCTTTTTGAAAGAATTGCTGACTGAAACGAACACAAAAACCAATAAAATTGCAGAAATCATCAAAGATGCCACATTTTTGGTGATCGATAGATCGTATATTTTTTCGCCAGCTTCTTCAGAAATAATATGATTGTGTTCTAATTTGTACCCTAAGTAAGCCGATTCGCCATGGTGAAATTCGCTTGACAAAAATGTGACAAGCCCTTTGGTGGAAGAATATAGTATGATAGGAAGCGGCAGTGAAATTGCATGACCATTAAAATCTGCAAAATGCCAATCGTAGGCATCTTGAATGTGGTGAATAATCATTTCACTTGCATTAAATTTTTCATCCGCTACTTCTTCATGATGCTTTTCTTCATTTGCAAAAGAATGGAGTGATCCAAAAATAAAAATAAATACTAACAGACTGAATCTCAAAGTGTTAAAAAATGCTCCTTTCACAAAATCTTTCATTGATTGTCTACACCATTTGAATGTGGGTGTAAACTTAACAATAAGGTTTTAATTTCAAAAAAAGAGTAGGCAAAATATAAAACAAAAAAATTCAAGAGGAAGGAGATCGAATTTGTTTTTATTAAATAGAAGTATAGAAATATGAAAACTGCACTCAACAAAAGCTTTACACTTGTGCCTAACATGAAGAAATTTTGCGCGTCAAATGCTGTTTTGCTAAATCCATAAGCTATGAGCAAATGGCTTGTGTACATGATAACGACCACATAGGCCAACATATACCATATATAGGGATTTACAAATTCGTTTTTTCCCAACAAAAATTGGAGAACCACGATGGCGAGCAAAAAGAAAAAAGTGAGTATTGAGAATTTTTTTGTGTAGGCTAAGTTGAATTTCACTTTTGGCTTCGATAGGCTGCAAAAATGATTTTTTATTCTGAATATAAAAAAGAACTTGTTTTTTAAAGTTGTCTGAGGCAGGCCTTTGGGTAGGTAATTCATTAATAATTGAAATTCGATTTTTTACATTCGATCAATTCGCTTTTTTTTGTAATATGAATATCCCTCTCAAATGCCGAGCTTTTGCTGAATATGAACTAATTGATTGCGGTAACAATTATAAAATGGAGCGTTTTGGGGATTACATTCTTTCCAGACCCGAACCACAGGCTATTTGGTCAATTTCACAAAAAGAAGATCAATGGATGCAGGGGGTTCATATTCATTTTGAGCGAGATAAGGTAAATCCCGAAAAAGGGAATTGGCTGAAAAAAAAGCAAATGCCAGATCAATGGAAGGTGAATCACGAATACAAAAACATGAAATTGGTTTTTAGATTGGGTACAACTTCATTTAAACACATAGGCATTTTTCCAGAACAGGCTGAAAACTGGAACTACATTTTTGACAAGGTGAATGAACTTAAGAAAGATAAATTTGAGGTGAAGGTTCTTAATTTATTTGCCTACACCGGTGGAGCTTCGCTGGCTGCAAAAGCGGCTGGAGCAGACGTGGTTCATGTAGATTCGGTGAAGCAAGTGGTGACTTGGTCGAAAGAAAACATGGAATTGAGCGGGCTCGATGGCATACGTTGGGTGGTGGAAGATGCCATGAAATTTGTGAAACGAGAACAAAAAAGAGGCAGTTTGTATCAGGGCATAATATTAGACCCTCCAGCATACGGCCGTGGCCCTGATGGCGAAAAGTGGGTGATAGAAGATGATTTGGATGAAATGTTGGAAATTTGCAGCCACTTGCTAGATAATAAGAATGGTTTTTTGATACTGAATCTTTATTCGATGGGCTACTCGCCAATCATTGCCCAAACGCTGGTAAAATCTCATTTTGGGCATGAAATAAATTTGGAATTTGGCGAAATGTATTTCGAAGACAAATATAAAAAACAAATGCCTTTGGGCATTTATGCCAGATTTAAGGTTTGAGATTTTTTTTGTAATAATACCCAAAAGAATTTATGCGTAATATCCTGCAAAACAATTGATTATCGTCTGGCTATATCTATTTCCAAATTCGACCAAGCACCAATTTAGGAGTATTTTTCGGTCGTTTTTCTTGATCCAATGGATAGATTTCTGAAGTTCTTTTTGAAAAAGCTGCGGATCGAAACTCACTTTTTTTAAAATAATTTTGCTGTATTCCAACATAATTTCTTCTAAGTTTAAATTCTAAAAAATGAAAAGGATTCTGAAATAGAAGTAGAATTTATTGATCGATACTTGGGGAGAGATTTTTTTGTTTGTGAAGAAATAACGAACAAAGTGTGCTATTATTTTGCAAAATGTTTAAAAGATTTGATTTCGAATTTCTCGCTATTCGACATTTGTAATATTGAATAAATTATCAAAGGGTCTCAGACCCTTGCAACAGTTAATTCAGTCAACTCCAAATTTAAAAAATCTTCTTCTATTTTGTAGTTTTTTTGTGGTTCAGAGAATCACAGATAAGTAGTTCGACATTACAAATGTCGAACAGCGGGACCCTTGCAACACTTAATTCAGTCAACTCCAAATTTAAAAAATCTACTTCTATTTTGTAGTTTTTTTGTGGTTCAAAGAATCACAGATAAGTAGTTCGACATTTCAAATGTCGAACAGCGAGCGGAAGATTTGACAACTTTTGCAAAAGTTGTCAAATATGAAAGTTACGCGCCATATTAGGAATCTGCAACGAGCCGACTACCATCAAAAAAAGTTGTAGATTTGCAGATAAACC
>JBJXGB010000248.1:0-5657 GCA_046152935.1 Cytophagales bacterium | reverse complement strand
CATAGTTTTCAAGTTCGGCTTTGGTATCGCCAGCATAGCCCAGTGTAAGTCCAATATTGTTATAGGCATGTCCTAGTCTTAATGAATCCCTAGAGCTTGAGGCAAGTTTAGCCACTAAATAAAAATAGTCAAGCGAGGCTTTATAGTTTTTTTGATACATTAAGTCGATGCCCAAATTATTGTTGGCATCAATCAAAGCTATTGTGTCCTTAAAGAATGAGGCTAGTTTTAGCGATTTGAAAGAGAAGTCTGCTGAAATGGTGTATTCGCCTTTCATGCTGTAGGCTTGTGCTTTTCGGTTATAAATCCGAGCAAGACTATTTGAATCTTTGGGCGTAACCAAATCTAATGCTTGGTTGAAATAGAAAAGAGCAGAATCTGGATTGCTTTCGCAAATATCATTGCCCTTATCTAAATAGGGTTTGAATTTTTCAAAGCTTTGTCCAAATGACGTTATGTAAACAGATGAAAAGAAACAGATCGAGACAATAAAAACTAAGTGACTGAATGGTGATAAATGATAATTCTTTTTCATAAAAATAAATTTGAAAAAATATTACAGTCAAGGATTGGATCCAGAATCAAAAAAATATTTACAAAAATAGACCAATTGTTAATTTAAAGTAGGCATAAATTTGAATAAAACAAAAGCGAGCTTACAAGTTTATTCAAATTAGCTTTTCTAGAAACAAAAAAAGGACTGATTTACACCAGTCCTTTTCTTTTTGAAGTATTAAAAATCTTAACTAAGCACTACAAGCTTCGCAAGAATCGGGATTATCCAACGAACAAGCCATGTCTGCTAGGTTCTGATCTTTTGCATTGGTAATAGGCGTAAGTGAAGGCTCAGCCTGTTTTTCAACAGTGAATTTCTTAGCCTCAGATGCACCTTGAGTTCTCAAGTAATACATACCTGTTTTCAAGCCCTTTTTCCAAGCATAGAAATGCATAGAAGTGATCTTGCCGAAGTTTGGCTCGCTCATGTAAATATTTAAGCTTTGGCTTTGGCAAATGAAAGCACCTCTATCTGCCGACATGTCAATGATTGTTTTTTGTTTGATTTCCCAAACTGTTTTGTACAAATCTTTGATGTGTTGTGGTATTTCTTTGATGTCTTGAATAGAACCATTGGCTCCCATGATCTTGTTTTTCATGTTATCATTCCACAAGTTCAATTTGATCAAGTCTTTCAACAAATGTTTGTTTACAACAGCAAAAGCTCCAGAAAGCACTTCGCGTTTGTAAATATTTGAAGTATAAGGCTCAAAACTTTCGTTATTACCCAATATTTGAGCTGTAGATGCTGTAGGCATTGGAGCTAACAATAATGAATTACGAACACCATTTTTCTTCACTTTTTGTTTCAATTCATCCCAATTCCAACGACCAGAATTTGGAGTCACACCCCACATATCAAATTGGAAAATACCTTTCGATACTGGTGATCCTTTGAATGTTTCGTACGGACCCTCTTTGATGGCCAACTCCATAGAAGCTTCCATCGAAGCATAATATAAAGTTTCGAAAATATCTCTGTTCAATCCTTGTGCTTCATCAGATTCAAAAGGCATTCTTAGCATGATAAATGCATCAGCTAATCCTTGCACACCTATTCCAATTGGTCTGTGACGTTTATTACTTCTTTCAGCTTCAGGAACTGGATAATAATTTACATCGATGATCTTGTTCAAATTCTTAGTAACAGATTTTGTTACTCTATACAATTCTTGGTGATCAAATTTGCCATTGATGATAAATTTAGGCAATGACAATGATGCTAAATTACAAACAGCTACTTCATCTTTTGAGGTGAACTCCAATATCTCAGTACACAAGTTACTTGACTTGATTGTACCCAAGTTCTTTTGGTTAGATTTCTTGTTACAAGCATCTTTATACAAAATATAAGGTGTACCTGTCTCAATTTGAGATTCAACAATTTCAAACCACAAATCTTGTGCTTTTACTTGTTTACGGAATTTGCCTTCTCTCTCGTATTTTTCATACAATTTTTCGAAATCATCTCCATAAGCTTCAGCCAAACCTGGTGCTTCGTTCGGATCAAACAATGACCAAACATCAGCTGCCTCTACTCTTTTCATGAATAAATCAGAAATCCACATGGCATAGAAAAGATCTCTTGCACGCATCTCTTCTTTACCAGTATTTTTCTTCAATGAAAGGAATTCGAAAATATCGGCATGCCAAGGCTCAAGATAAATAGCAAAAGCGCCTTTGCGTTTTCCACCACCTTGATCTACGTAACGAGCTGTATCGTTGAAAACTCTAAGCATTGGAATGATACCATTCGAAGTACCATTCGTTCCTTTGATGTATGAACCAGTAGCTCTAATATTATGAATGCTTAGGCCAATTCCTCCAGCTGATTGAGATATTTTAGCACATTGTTTTAATGTATCGTAAATACCTTCAATGCTATCGTCTTGCATTGTCAACAAGAAACAAGAAGACAATTGTGGTTTTGGAGTACCTGCATTGAAAAGTGTAGGTGTAGCATGGGTAAACCATTTTTCAGACATCAAATGATAAGTTTCCAATACAGAATCAATATCATCTCCATGAATACCTACAGCCACACGCATAATCATGTGTTGAGGGCGTTCTACAACTTTACCATCTAATTTTAATAAATACGATCTTTCTAGAGTTTTGAAGCCAAAGTAATCATAGTTGAAGTCTCTATCATATATAATGCTTGAGTCAAGTGTAGCAGCATGTTTACGAATCACTTCATAAACCTCCTTAGCTATCAATGACGCATTTTCTCCTGTTTTTGGATCTTCATAGGTGTAGAGTCTTTTCATCGTATTTGAAAAAGACTTGCTTGTAACCTTATGCAAATTTGAGATCGCAATACGAGCAGCCAAAATAGCATAATCAGGATGGCTGGTCGTAAGTGAAGCAGCAACTTCAGCAGCCAAATTATCTATTTCTAATGTCGATATACCATCGTACATGCCATCGATTACCTTTTTGGCAACCTCAACTGGATCAATAAAGCTCATCTCCATTCCATAGCAAAGCTTTTCGATGCGAGCTGTTATTTTATCAAACTTTACGGTCTCTTTTCGTCCGTCTCTTTTGATTACAAGCATACTTTTGAGTACACTTAATGTTTGCTGTACATTCACTGGTTCTAGTGGTTTATTGTGATTTATTTTTACTTTATTTTGCTCCATCTCAGTTAGCAACCTCACGGCTGTTTTTATTATTTCAAATTTAATATACTTATATTTATTCAAGATAACAACTTCTCTACATCTTATCTACGTAGTTATCTTGTTGTTTTTTCACTAAAATTTCTACTTCTAGAAATCAGCATCTACTGTAAATGAGTGACCAGTTTTATCGCCCATCACACCTGGTTTTTGGTATTCCGCTACTTTCTTTTCGAAGAAATTGGTCTTGTTTTGTAATGAAATCAATTCCATAAAGTCGAAAGGATTTTGAGTGCCATAATATTTAGGGCAACCTAACTCTTGCAACCACACATCTGCCACATACTCAATGTACTGGCTCATTAATTTGGCATTCATGCCAATCAAATTTACTGGCAATGCATCTGTTACAAATTCTTGCTCAATTTTAACTGCATCTGTTATTATTTGGTATACTCTTTCATGCGACAATTTATCTTTGATGTGATTGTTGTAAAGCAAACAAGCAAACTCGCAATGTAACGCTTCATCACGCGAAATAAGTTCATTCGAAAAGCTCAAACCTGGCATTAAACCACGTTTTTTCAACCAAAATATAGAACAAAAACTACCAGAAAAGAAAATGCCTTCCACTGCACAGAAAGCCACTAAGCGTTCTGTAAAATTAGGACTATTGATCCATTTCAAAGCCCACTCTCCTTTTTTCTTTACGCAGTCAATAGTAGTGAGGGCATTGAATAATTTGTCTTTTTCTTTATTGTCTTTGATATATGTGTCGATCAACAATGAGTAGGTTTCAGAATGGATATTTTCCATCATGATTTGAAACCCATAAAAACATTTGGCTTCTGGATATTGCACCTCGTTGAAGAAGTTCATGGCCAGATTTTCATTTACAATACCATCACTTGCCGCAAAGAATGCCAATACATGACTTACAAAGTGTTTTTCTTCATTGTTCAATTTAGCCCAATCGTTGGCATCTTGCGAAAGGTCTATTTCTTCGGCAGTCCAGATACTGGCTTCTGCCTTCTTATACATGTGCCAAACATCCTGGTGTTGAATCGGAAACAACACAAAGCGATTGGGATTTTCTACCAATAATTTTTCGTCAGATGACTTATTCATGATGCGTATAGATTTTCCCTTATAACTTTATTTATTACTTCGAATGTTTGCTCTATTTTCGATTATTTTCAAGAAAAGTGGAGTGTTCATTTTCTCTACTTTTATAAAATGGCACTGAGATGCTGTGCGAATCGACAGAACAAATATTAAAAAATTGTTATGCTTTTGCAAGTGACCTTACACCACACAATTTACATAGATTTTAGCAGGTATAATTATTTGATTTATAAGCGTTTACAGGGTTATTAGCCAAGTATTAGTTATCGCATTTTTTGACCTAGATTCTATTAAAAAACTTATGAACACAACCAAAATTCTTAGATAAATAATATTTGATTAAAATGTTTTTTTATTTACTTTTCATTGCGTACCTTTGCAGCCCTTAAAATTAACGCCATGTACGCAATAGTTGAAATAGCTGGCAAGCAATATAGAGTAGAAAAAGACCGCTACGTGTATACGAATAGGTTAGAAAATGAAGTTGGAAGTTCAGTTGATTTTTCAAACGTATACTTAGTAGACAACGGTGGAAAACTTTCTATTGGTGCTCCAGTAGTAAAAGGTGCCAAAGTTACTGTAAAAGTACTTGACCATCTACAAGGCGATAAAGTAATCGCCTTCAAAAAGAAAAGAAGAAAAGGATTCAGAAAGACAGTTGGTCACAGACAAGCGTTGACGAAACTTCAAATCGAATCAATTACAGCATAATTATTTATCAACAGCATAATATCTTAAAACCATGGCACACAAGAAAGGTGTAGGTAGTTCGAGAAACGGTCGTGAATCAGAAAGCAAACGCCTTGGCGTGAAAATATACGGTGGTCAATTGGCTTTATCAGGCAATATTATTATTCGCCAAAGAGGTACAGTTCATCACCCAGGTTTGAACGTAGGGATCGGTAAAGATCATACATTATTTGCCCTAAGTGATGGTTTGGTTCATTTTAAGAAAAGCAAAAACGATAAAAGTACAGTCTCTATCGTTCCTTTGGCAACTGCGTAATTAACCAAGAAAGTTTTCGCAAAAGCTCCTTTATTGGGGCTTTTTGTGTTTCTATCTAATAGAAATCGTGTGTTGAGTAAAATTTAGTTTGAAACTTTTATGTAATGTTCGGCTTGTTATTAAAATACTATTCCTCTTCCTGAAATATCTCTTGCACCGTGATGAATTGTCAAAATATCAATACTGTGTTCATCAAGTATTTTATAAACAATACGATAATTTCCTTCCACTAGCTCTCTAATATTGGCTTTATCTAATTCAATGACCATTTTTCCTGCTTGCGGATTTTGTTTTAGAATTTTCGTTCTCATTTTCACTTTAATAATTTGAATTTTTGCGAACTTTAC
>JBJXGB010000215.1:0-40224 GCA_046152935.1 Cytophagales bacterium | reverse complement strand
CTTTGTTTTCTTCATTGTGCTTATCGTATTGATAATCAGCAATTTACTATTGTGGGCAGTCGTTGGTTTGATAGGATTGGGAATATTCATGGCGTGTTTGGGCTTGTTTATTCCAATGTTGATATTGATTATTCCACTTCTACTTATTATTAAGATTGGAAGAAGAATATTGAGATAAAATTCCCGATTGAAATCACTGTTTTCCAATGAAGCAAATCCATTTTTTGCGAAATAAAGTAACAAATATTGTTGTCAGGTATTGCAAAAATATTTGGCAACAATTCTACAATGTTCCTAAATAGTGTCATTTGAAAACTAAATATTTGCGGGTACAATAAAATCGGCTTATTTTTAGAGTCTATTCAGACTTCAGTATGCTACGAAAATCTCTATTTTGCATTTCCCTTCTTTTTTACAGCGCCACTTCTACCGCCCAAACCACATTTTCAACCAACGGAGTACCCGATCTGCGAGCAGAATTGTATGCGTTCACCAATGCCACTATTTTTGTCGATTACCAAACAAGTATTCAAAACGCAACGCTACTAATTGAAAAAGGGATCGTAAAACAAGTTGGCAAAGGCATTGTAATTCCAAAAAATGCAATTGTGTTCGATCTAAAAGGCAAATTCATTTACCCATCTTTTATTGATTTATACTCCAATTACGGAATAAAACCAAACGAGAAGCCACTAAACAGCGATTATCCACAATATGAGGCCAAGAAACAAGGTGCATATTCTCAAAACGATGCCTTAAAATCGCACCAAAATGCAGATGCACTTTTTGCCTATGATGAAAACCAGGCAAAAGAATATCTGAAAGCTGGTTTTGGAGCAATTCTTACTCATCAAAAAGATGGCATTGCTCGAGGAACTGCATCCCTAGTCGCTTTGAGCAGCAAAAAAGAAAATGAGAGCATAATAACGCCAAAAGCAGCAGCCCAGTTCTCGTTCGACAAAGGGACTTCCCAGCAATCGTATCCAAATTCATTGATGGGTTCAATTGCACTTTTGCGACAAACTTTTTCAGATGCCAATTGGTACGCAGCTCAAAAAATAAAAAACGAAACCCATTTGGGCTTAGAGGCTCTCAATCAATCAAAATCATTACCGCAAATAATAGAAGCCAACGACAAACAAAATATTTTGAGGGCTGATAAAATAGGAGATGAAGCAGGATTTCAATTTATAATCAAGACTGATGGTACTGAATATCAAATAGTTAAGGCAATTAAAAATACAAAAGCAGCCCTGATAGTGCCGTTAAATTTTCCTACTACCTACGATGTAGAGGACCCGCTTGATGCTCAATATGTAGGTTTTTCCCAAATGAAGCACTGGGAATTTTCTCCATTCAACGCATATTTTCTCTGGAAAGAGGGCATCGGCTTTGCTTTTACTTCTGATGGATTAAAAGACAAAAATAGCGTGATCGCAAATGCAAGGAAGGCTATTCTAGCTGGATTGCCCGAAAAAGAAGCACTCAAAGCTTTGACATTTACCCCAGCAAAATTGGCAAAAGCCGATCAGAAATTAGGTATATTGAAAGAAGGCTACATCGCTAATTTTATCATTTCATCAGATAGTATTTTCAAAGAAAAAAGCATTCTTCACGAAAATTGGACGCAAGGAGAAAGACACATCATAGAACCAATAAAAGCCGACTTAAGAGGAATCTACAACCTATTCACATCTCAGAAAACTACTAAAACTTTGCTCCCAGATACGGCTATTTTTGCCATTACTGGAAAAATTGATACAATTGAAACCCAATACTATAAAGATACAGCGAAAACTAAAGTCAATTTAACAACAACACAAAAATTCGTAAATTTTGACTTTGAATGGAAAAAAAGTAAAATAAGAGCTTCTGGAGCATTTATTTCGACTACTGAAGCCATAGGAATAGGAGAAAATGAAAAAGGCCAAAAGTTTAATTGGCGGCTGGCATTGAACATGGCTCATAAAGAGGTAAGCGATTCCGATTCTACAAAAAATGCAAACAGCAAAGCAAAAGTTAAATCAGATTCTGCTTTCAAGGCGATAGGCAAAATTACTTTTCCTTTTCAACCTTATGGCTATGAAATTGCACCCAAAGCAAAAAAGGTACTTTTCAAAAATGCTACTGTTTGGACAAACGAAGTAGCGGGTATATTGAAAGAAACAGATGTATTAATCGAAAACGGTAAAATCATAAAGATCGGTAAAATAGACATAAAAGCAGATACGATCATCGATGCTTCTGGAAAACACTTGACGAGCGGGATTATTGACGAACATTCTCACATTGCCATAAGTGGTGGTGTAAATGAATGCTCAAACTCCATAACCGCAGAAGTGAGAATGGGCGATGTAATTGATAATGAGGATATTAACATATACAGAAACTTAGGCGGTGGCGTAATAGGAGCACAAATTTTGCATGGCTCTTGCAATAGCATTGGTGGACAATCGGGCTTGATAAAGTTGCGTTGGGGCAAATCGAGCGATGAAATGCAAATCGCAGGCACGGACGGATTTATAAAATTTGCGCTTGGCGAAAATGTAAAACAATCGAATTTTGGAGATAACTACACCGTAAGATTTCCCCAAACCCGTATGGGCGTAGAGCAAGTGTACAACGACATTTTTACCCGTGCCAACGAATACCAACTGGCGAGAAAAGCTAATGCCAATATGAGAAAAGACTTGCAATTGGATGCCATTTCCGAAATATTGGATAAGAAAAGGTTCATCACTTGTCATTCTTATGTTCAATCTGAAATAATAATGTTGATGCGATTAACGGAGAAATTCAATATCAGGGTCAATACTTTTACGCATATTCTAGAGGGCTATAAAGTGGCCGATTTGATGAAGAAACATGGTGCAGGTGCCTCTACCTTTTCCGATTGGTGGGCTTACAAATTTGAAGTAAAAGATGCTATTCCATACAATGCGGCCATTATGCACAAAGTTGGCGTAGTGGTTGCCATCAACTCCGACAATGCAGAAATGGCCCGCAGACTGAACCAAGAAGCTGCTAAAGCCATCAAATATGGCGATGTTTCTGAAGAAGATGCGTGGAAAATGGTGACATTAAACCCTGCCAAATTATTGCATTGGGATTCATTTACAGGTAGCATCAAAGAGGGAAAAGATGCAGATTTGGTGTTGTGGAACGAAAACCCGCTTTCAATTTATGCCAAACCGCTGCAAACGTATATAGATGGCATTGCGTATTTCGATACCAATAAGGACCTTGAAATGCGTGAAAAAATACGACTTGAACGAATAAGATTGATAAATAAAATGCTTGAAGCAAAAAAGAAAGGCGAAGAAGTTCAAAAACCAACTTTTACACCAGAAACATTTTGGGACTGTGAAACCAATGGTGGCAAATAATTTACCAATTGGGGCAAGAAAAAATTGCTATTTCTTTAAATCTCGCATCAATCGGTTGGCAAAAATAAAATCTTGAAGTTCTTTTACTTCCGTATCTAGTATGTTTTTATTGCTTCCTTGCCAAAGTTTTCTGCCTTCAAACATAAACAGAATCTCATCGCCAATTTCCATCACCGAGTTCATGTCATGCGTCACCACCACGGTCGTTGTGTTGTATTCATGTGTTAATTCGTAAATAAGATTGTCGATCAGAATTGATGTTTGAGGGTCGAGGCCAGAATTGGGCTCGTCACAAAACAGATATTTTGGGGTTAGCACAATGGCTCTGGCTATACCCACCCGTTTTTTCATGCCTCCCGAAAGTTCAGAAGGCATTTTTTTATTTGTGTTTTGCAGTCCAACTCTGGTAAGGCAAATATCTACCCTTTCCAATTTTTCTGCTTTTGGCATTTGAGAGAGCATATTCAATGGAAACATCACATTTTCTTCTACATTCAAACTATCGAAAAGTGCTGAATTTTGAAAAAGCATTCCCATTTCACGCCTAATGTCTGTTTTTAACTCGGTATCACCTGTTGTAAAATTTCTGCCATCGTACAATATTTCGCCACTTTCATCTGGTTTTACAAGACCAACAATCGTCTTTAATAGCACGGTTTTTCCAGTACCTGAAGCCCCAATTATCAAATTGGCTTTTCCCTGCTCAAATTCATAACTCACATCATGAAGTATCTGCTTTCCATTAAAAGATTTTGAAATATTTTTAACTTCTATCACTTAAACCTTGATTATCAATTATAAAATATACCTGCTCAAATCTTTGTTTTGAATCAAAGAACCCAACTTTTCTTCTACCAGTTTAGCATCTACCTGTAGGCTGCTTCCCGACTTTATCAGATCAGGCACATCAAATAAATATTCATTCAACAACGTACTCATCACTGTATGCAGCCTTCTCGCCCCAATATTTTCGATTTCCGAATTTAATTGCGTAGCAATTTCCGATATTTTTTCGATTGCCTCATCGTTGATGTGCAAAGCCACACCCTCCGATTGCAACAAAGCATAATATTGTTTGGTGAGTGAATTTTTAGGCGTTTTTAGAATCTGAATAAAATCATTCTTAGTCAAACTATTCAATTCTACTCTGATGGGAAATCTGCCTTGCAACTCAGGTATCAAATCTGAAGGTTTTACCATGTGAAAAGCACCAGCGGCAATAAATAAAATGTGGTCGGTATTTACCACACCATATTTAGTATTTACTGCACTACCTTCCACAATGGGTAGTAAATCTCGCTGCACACCTTCCCTACTCACATCTGCACCGCCACCTTTCCCCCCAGAACGAGCGATTTTATCAATCTCATCGATAAAAATAATGCCTGTATTTTCAGTTTTTTTTATCGCCTCTGCCTTCACCTCGTCCATATCAATCATTTTCGATACTTCTTCATCCATCAATATCTTTCTGGCATCGGCTATAGCAATCTTTCTTTTCTTTTTTTGCTTAGGAAACATTCCACTCAAGGCATCTTGAATACCTTGCATGGCAGCATCATCCATGCCACCTGGCCCGCCAATCACGCCAATATTAGCAGAAACGGGTTGCACAATATCCAATTCAACTTTCTTTTCTTCTAGCTCACCATTTTTGAGCTTTTCTCTAAATTTTGCCCTTGTCTTTTCATTCAAATCAGCATCTTCACTCGTAATTTTGCCATCAATATCAGTATCTTGAATCGGTAGATCGAGCCCGTTTACGGTAAACTTTGTTTTGCTTTTTTCGCTCTTGGTTGCTTTTATTGGCGGAATTAATAAATCTAGAATGGCGTCTTCTACGGCTTGTTCTGCTTTTACTCTGAGCTCCTCTTTTTTTCGCAATCGCACCATATTCACAGCTTGCTCTGCCAAATCTCGAACCATTCCTTCTACATCGCGCCCCACGTACCCCACTTCTGTAAACTTTGATGCCTCAATTTTGATAAATGGAGCATCTGCCAATTTTGCCAATCTCCTTGCTATTTCTGTCTTTCCTACTCCGGTAGGGCCAATCATCAGGATATTGTTGGGCACAATTTCCCTTTTCATTTCTTCGCTTGCATTCATTCTTCTCCATCTGTTGCGCAATGCAATGGCTACATTTCGCTTGGCTTCATATTGACCGATTATGTATTTGTCGAGTTCAGCAACAATCTCTTTCGGAGTAAGTTGTTCTATATGCATTGAATATTGTATTGGTAGTAATTAAAAGGTAAACAGGAAAAAAAATTCTCCTTGAAAAAAATAAGTGAAGACCCGAAGTTGGTTTACGCGGTCGCAGGTTTTTCAAACTCCACAATAAAGCTAGTGCCTTTTCCAACCGTACTTTCGCACCATACATGTCCATTCATGGCTTCTACATATCTTTTGACAATCGAAAGCCCCAATCCAGTCGAAGATTCGCCATTGGTAGGCCTTGCAGAAAGTTTCGAGAATTTTTTGAATAATTTACTTCTTTCTTCATCATTGATACCAGGGCCTTCGTCTTTCACTTCAGTTCTCACCTTTCCATTGTCATCATTCAATTTCAGATAAATATTTTTATCGAAAGGCGAAAATTTAATGGCATTGGTGATAAGATTTTCCATCACTTGGTAATAAAATTCATCATCAACTTTGGCCAAATATTTCTTATCGCTAAATTCTGTTCTGATATGAATTTTCTTGTTTGCTGCCGATTCTAATTTGTCAGAAACTAAATTCTTAATCAATTCTGCCAAATCGACTTCTTTCATATTAATATTCAAATCTTTTTGCTCCACAGCATTTACATCAAGAATACGGCTAATCATGCTTTTCATACGCTCGATCGATTTCGACATCAAATCCATGTATTTAGTTTGCTCCTCCGTTGGCTGCACAATTCGCATTCTGAATATATCGAGCAAGCCTTTCAAATTGTTCAACGGACTTTTCAAATCGTGCGCTACAATGCCAATGATATAGTTTTTTTCAACATTCAATTCTGTCAATTCAAAATTGTTTTTTTCTAACTGGTGGTTTTGGGTAGCAATTTCATTCGTTTGGCGGGTAATTTCACTATTCAGTTTAGAAAGTTGCTCATTGGATTTTCTTTTTTGCACATAGCCTCTATACAAGGTAAATGCCAACAAAACTACCAATACCAAACCACCAGCCAACGAAAACGTAATTACCTGTTGCAATTTCAATTTCGCCTCTTGCTCTTTCAAGGTCAATTGATCGATTTGATGTTCTCTTTCAAGTAAGGAAATGGCCATCTGTCGCTCCTTGCTTACTTGTCGCTGGTTTTCTAACTCTTGGGAAGTCAATTTTAAGGCAATATCTTTCTTTGAAATAATTGTATTGGCTTCTTGCTTTATTTCTCCAATTTTTTGCTCACTTTCGGCTTTGACAGCCGACATTTTCTCTTGTTGAAGTTGTCGTTCCAAATTTTGAAACAATTCAAAATATTTAGCTTGATCTTCAGAATTGCCACTTTTTCCAGCTACTTCTGCCAATCGACCAAAGCAATCTCGATTAAGAGATATATCGTTGATTTCCAAGCAAATGCCACGAGCTTCTTCCAACACTTTAAGTGCCTCACTGTACTTTTCTAAGTTAGAAAGTGATTCTGAATAATTAAAAATAGCGTCTACAATAGCTCTTTTTTGCTTTAGTTTTTTCCTGTATTCTAATGCCTTTGAAAAATTTTCAGCCGATTTTTTATAGTCTTGCATATCGGTATATATGCTACCTATTTGTGAATAGATGCCTGCCACTCCATTTACATTGCCAATTTCATTGGAAATGGAGAGTGATTTTTGAAAAAAATCGATTGCCTGCTCATGTTTATTACTAACCCAATAGTGATAGGCGATTTTATTATAGTAGTATACTGCATCATTACGCTGCCCATTACCTTCCAAACTTGATGCTTTGGCAGTATATTCCTCTATTTGAGAAGGTGAAAGTTTTTCTTGTGCAATGGTTGTAAAACCAAGAAAAAAAATGAAAATAAGAAAAAATGAAAGAAAGCGGGGTATTTGACTATTAATTACCATAAAACACAAACAATTCTACAAATCTAATATAATATCTGTAACAAGATAATTTCTTATTGAAACGATACTTTTTAAACTAAAGTTGTATGTGATTGAGGCAAATTTTGGTTTTTGAAATTCTACTATTTCCCTTTCAAAATTTCAAATTTAATTGTGCTTTTGGTTTTGTTACTGAGCCAGTCGTAAGCCACCACATCAATTGAGTAGGCACCCCCTTTTTCGAAGCCTACTATAGGCGAAGTGTAGAGTTTTTCTGCCGAACCATTGATAGAATAGGCTATTTTGTGGCTTCCCACTTTATCATCTGTAGCTGCAAGATACAATTCTGCTTGCACTGGATAAATATCTACCGTACCATTTTCGTCTGTTTTTTGAGAAAATGGTGGCACACTAAATCTCGGAAAGTGTGCGGGACCAGCAGCATCTACCACCAAAGAAAATTCTTTTCGATTTGAATTGTTTACATTGTCGTATCCAGTTTGCGTAATTTCATAGTAACCACCCTCAGCGATAGAAAATGGGCTTGTGTATTCTATCTCTTCACCACCATTTATTTTATATGTGATTTTTTGAAGACCAGACTCTTCATCTGTGCCAGCAAGCACTATTTTGGTTTTTGGACTGGCAAACAAGGTATCTCTAGAGTTGTAAATAGGACCAGAATAGCTATAGTTGAGCTTTGGCCCGGTGAGATCTAAATAAGGCGTGCCAAAATTTTGCCCAGACCCATCTGAACTCAAGGTTTTATTGTTTACATTATCGATAGCATAAAATTTTATGCTTCGGTTTCCACCTTTTCCATCCAAATAAAATGGTTTGTCGTACAGTTTGTATTTACTGGCATTTACAGAATACCAAATTTCTTTTACACCTGCTTTATTGTCGATGGCGGTAAGTTTTATTTTTGTTCTGCCCGATGAAAACTCTTTTCCATTCACTTTATATCTATCTCCCACAGCTTCGATCGTTATTAAAGGTGCTCTTTTATCAACATAGAATTCAAAATCCTGCTTTTCTTCGCGATTTCCAATATTATCGATGCCAAAATAGGAGAAAGTATGCGTGCCTTCATCTAGCAAATTGGTATTGATTACTCCTTTGTAAATTTGCTCTCTACCGTTATCGAGGGCATAAATGATGTTGCGAACTCCAGCCTTGTTATCCTCAGCCTTGAGTTTGATGGCCGCATTCGAAGAGGCTACATTTTCGTTCCACACACCAATATTGATGAGTTCAGTAGTTGGGCTTTCATTATCTATCGCCACATTTAGAACCTTTGGCTTTTCTACATTTCCAACTTTGTCGGCTGCATAATATTTAATAGCGTAATCTCCTGCCTCCGTCAACGAAATTGTATCTTGATAGGCACTATATTCGCTTCCATTTAGGGAATAGTAAATATTTTCAACGCCACAAAGTTCATCTTGCGAGCTCATTACAATTTTCAAATTGCTCCCAAAAAAAAGTTTGAAGCTTTTCTCAAAAGATTTTGAGCCCGGAAACTTTATTTGTGTACTTGGCGACTTGCTATCGTTGAAAATAGCCCATTCAACTTCAATTTTTGGTTCGATCGTTTTGCCAGTTTTTCTATCAACAGCCCATTTTGTCCGCATCATATTAGGACCTTCAGAGTCGAAATAGAACGGATCTGCATATTTGGGTGTTATTTTGCTGCGAATCCAGTAGGTTTTGGCAGTGTCGTCAGGGCTGGTAGATAGCTTTAAATATACCGGCAATTTCTTATTCCAAAACACATTACCGCTTTTAGAAACGAATACTTTTGGTTGGTGAATGAGCTGCTGTTGGGCAAAAGTGACTGTAAATGAGGCAAGAGCAACAAAAATTGCGAGTGTTTTAGCTGCCTTGTTAAATATTGTATTCATGGTAAGTAGGTTTCTTTTAGACACACCGAATATAGTAAGTTGCTATCAAACGGTAAAAGTGCAAAAAAAAATCTTTCTAAAAAACTAATTTTAATCTTGATCGACCAAAAAACTTACCCTTAAAAACTTATAAATAGTATTTTCTTGCGTAAAATCGACCGAAAAGCTCCTTTGGGCGTTTCACCAATATGAAAATGAATAAATGTGAGCAAAAATAGATTTATTTATAATTGATCGATCTGGTTCATCCCTATTGCGATTTTAATGATATTTGCCATTATTTTTATTAACACAATCAAAAAGTGAGTTTTCAAGAAGAAGTAAGCAAGCGCAAAACATTTGCCATCATTGCCCATCCAGATGCTGGAAAGACAACATTAACAGAGAAATTCTTATTGTTCGGTGGGGCAATTCAGACTGCTGGTGCGGTAAAATCGAATAAAATAAAAAAAGCGACAACTTCCGATTTCATGGAAATTGAAAAGCAAAGAGGTATTTCGGTGGCTACTTCGGTAATGAATTTTGAGTACAAAGGCTTCTCTATCAACCTCTTAGATACGCCTGGCCATAAAGATTTTGCCGAAGATACTTACAGAACGCTCACGGCTGTTGATAGCGTAGTTTTGGTAGTAGATTGTGTGAAAGGCGTAGAAGAACAAACCGAAAAACTAATGGAGGTGTGCCGAATGCGCGATACACCTGTGATTATTTTTGTAAATAAATTGGATAGAGACGGCAAAGACCCTTTTGATCTACTTGATGAATTGGAGGCAAAACTGAATATAAGTGTTCGCCCATTGAGCTGGCCTATAAGTATGGGTACAGATTTTAAAGGCGTATACAATCTGTTCGACAGAAGTCTTTTGCTTTTCGAGCCCAGAAAAAAGCTTGACACGTCTGAAACGATCGTATTTAAGGACTTGGCAGACAAGCAGTTGGGCAAAATCGTTGGCGAGAGAAATGCCAAAAAACTAAGAGAAGATGTAGAATTGATCGAAGGAATATACGAACCATTCGACAAAGAAATGTACTTGCAAGGACTGCTTGCTCCAGTTTTTTTTGGAAGTGGCGTAAATAATTTTGGCGTAAAAGAGCTTCTGGAAACTTTCATACACATTGCACCGCAGCCAAAAGGAAGAGAAACTACAACAAAACCTGTTGAGCCTTTAGATAAGAAATTTAGTGGCTTTGTATTTAAGATTCACGCCAATCTCGATCCAAAACACCGAGACAGAATCGCATTTCTACGTATATGTTCGGGAAAATTTGAAAGAAATAAATTTTTTCACCACGTGAGGCTCGATAAAAATTTACGTTTTTCATCACCCGTTACTTTTATGGGTTCGAGCAAAGATATTGTAGAAGAGGCATATCCTGGCGATGTAGTGGGCTTGTACGATACTGGAAATTTTAAAATTGGCGATACACTTACCGAGGGCGAAAATTTTTCATTCAAAGGAATTCCAAGTTTTTCACCCGAAATTTTTAAAGAATTGGTAAATAATGATCCAATGAAAACCAAGCAATTAGATAAAGGGATTGAGCAACTGACCGATGAAGGCGTAGCCCAATTATTTACATTTGCCATGGGCAATAGAAAAGTAGTGGGTACAGTGGGCGAATTGCAGTTCGATGTGATACAATACAGATTGCAACACGAATATAGTGCTGCCTGTAGTTTCCGACCCATGCAAATTTTTAAGGCATATTGGCTTACATGTGATGATGAAAAAAAACTAGACGAATTCATCAAACGCAAATACAACAATATAGCATTAGACAAAGACAAAAACCCTGTTTTTCTGGCAGAATCACCGTATTCACTTCGACAAGTGCAGGAAAACTATCCAGAAATTCAATTTCATATCACGTCTGAATTCAAATTTGCTGCCCACTAGTATGGTAAGACTTTTTATTTTAATAATGATTTTTATTTTGAATAATGGGCTTGCTCAACAAACCTACAAATCCCTCAATGGACGCATTTCTTTTTCGTCTCAAAAAGGGATGAATTTATTGGAAGCTTTTTCTGAAAATTTATATGTAAAGTTTGAGCCGCATTCCCAAAAGATTAATTTGAAAGTGCAAGTCACCTCGTTTAATTTTACCAACTGCTCCAAATTAGTTGAAAAGACATTCAACGACATATATATGGAAAGCCACAAATACCATTGGGCAAAATTTGAAGGGAGAATAATTGATACTCTAAATCTAAAAATTGTTGGCAGTAAAAATGTAGCAGTAGAAGGCATATTGACTATTCATGGAGTACAACAATCAAAAAAAGTAAATGGCACAATGGCCGTAAATGCAGACAACTCAATCCTTTTAAGAACAAAATTTAATGTTTTATTAAGCGATTTTCAAATCATCGTTCTGAACGAAGATATTGATCGATTGGCCAATACGATTGAGATTGAGGTGTTTGCAGATGTAAAGTCAGAAAAATAAGTATAAAATTCAACTACAATTATGGTGACAAAAACTTGGTTTGCCTCGTGGTTCGATTCTGAATACTATCATATTCTCTATAAAAATCGAGATGACAGCGAAGCGAGAACATTTATTTTAAATTTGGTAAATAAGTTTAGAATCGAATCAAAAAATAAGGTTTTGGACTTGGCATGTGGCAAAGGACGGCACTCTATTTTTCTAAATAGCCTCGGAATGGATGTGACTGGTGTCGATCTATCCGAAAATAGCATTCAGTTTGCCAAACAATTTGAAAACGAAAGGCTAAAATTTGAGGTGCACGATATGAGAGAGCCTTTTGCCAAAAATAGCTTCGATTTTGTGCTAAATCTATTCACAAGTTTCGGTTATTTTGAAAATGATGAAGATAATTTGAAGACGATCTTAGCTGTTGTGCAAAATATGAAAGCAGATGGAATATTCCTTATCGACTTCTTTAACGCCCATAAAATACTTGCAAATTTAGTGTCGTCTGAAATAAAAACGATCGATGGCATCGCATTTGAAATTCACAAAAGAATTGAAAACGGCTATATTTTCAAACAGATTGCGTTTTCAGACCAAGGCAAAGACTATTCATTTACCGAAAAAGTACAATATTTCTCTCGCTCTGATTTTGAGATACTTTTTGAAAAAGCTGGTCTGGAAATTGTTGATTGTTTTGGGAATTACAACCTCGAAAGCTTTGACGAGCACAACTCAGAGAGGCTTATTTTAGCATGTAAAAAACTCAGTATCAACAAGATATAATTTGAATTGAATTGTAAATGAGCCCAAGCACGACACATGAAAAATTCATGAAATTGGCCTTGAAACAAGCCCAAATGGCGTTTGACGATGGCGAAATACCTGTGGGGGCAGTAATTGTGCATGATGGAAAAGTGATAGGCCGAGGCTACAATCAGGTACAAAAACTAAACGATCCCACTGCACATGCCGAAATGCTCGCTATCACGGCTGCTTGCAATGGACTTGGTGGAAAATATTTGCCAAACTGCACGCTGTATGTAACTTTAGAGCCTTGTACCATGTGCGCAGGAGCCATCAAATGGGCTCAAATATCGACTATTGTTTTCGGGGCATACGATTTGAAAGCAGGCTTTAGCATTTTTACAGACAAACTTTTCGCTCAAAAAACAACATTGTTGGGCGGAATATTGGAAAAAGAAAGCAAACTATTGATTTTAGATTTTTTTGAAGAGCTAAGGTCTAAATGAAAATTTCAAACAAGTATAACTGAAATAGAATGCAGAAGTATTTAGTAGTTTTCAAAAGAACAAATTCAGGATATTCGGTGTATCTTCTTGATTTGCAAGGATTACGAAAAGAAAACTCATCAATTCCTGCATAGATTAATGGAAGTAAGATGGTAGTAATGGCATTTTGAAGTGAATTTGAAGGAAGTTCGATTCTAAGAAAAAAAAGTTAGAAGGACGATAATGAACACGATCATCACAAAATACATGATGAAATCGACCCTAATGTAGGCTTTCCACTTTTGGTAGAAAGCCTTTGTTTTTTCTAGCATTTCCAAATTTTATTTTGCTTTCAATACTCTCGAATAGGCTTCTTCGTAGTATTTCGTAAGTTCTACCCAATCGAAACTTGCAGATGCCCTCTCCGTTTTGTTTCTTTGGTCGATACGTTGCTTACGATTCATTTTCACAAATTCGAATAGTTGATTTGCCATCTGATCTGCTGCTTGGTAAAAACTTTTTCCTACCCTGTTTACCACGTAAATGCCTTTTTCTATCGGATTTTCTACATTGTTTATCACATAATCACCAAAACCAGCCAAATCGCTCGTCAAAGTAGGCACGCCAGAAGCAATGCACTCCAATGGTGTGTAGCCCCAAGGTTCGTAGTAACTAGGAAAAACACCCAAATGGCAACCACGCACAAATTGCCCATATTCCATACCAAAAAGTGGATTTGATGTGGTAATAAAATCGGGATGGTACACAATTTTTACAGGATCATGCTTGTGATTTACCATGTTTGAGGTGCGCAAAAAGCCTAAAATAGGGTCGGAAGCATCGTTTACCAAATTGTGAGTAACTAAACTTGGCAATTCGGAAGTATGCCAGGTTTGGGTAATTTTTCGCAAACGAAAACGCCAATCATCCTCTACAAAGGAATTAAGATCGGGCATTTTTGTGTCGTGGCTCATAGCAGTAGCCATAAACAACTTATTTCCCACTTGTTTTTGTATCGCTTCGCAAGTATTTCTTATTTCCTCCATTACGGCTCTTGTTTCGAGTGCTTTGGGGTTTATTGAGTAAAATGGCTGTTTGGTCACAAAAAACATAATCACCTTTGTATCCAAATTTGCCTCTTTTATTTTCCAATTAAGCCTTGCCAAAGCTTCGAGCGTAATGTCGAAACCTTTGTTGGTATACTCAAATCTGCCTGATGTAAAAAAGTAGAGCGTGTTGTCCAAATCCCACGAATAACTCTGGAAAAAATGCCCCACAACAAACTCTGCAATTTTATCTTTATATATTTTATGCAGGTTTTGAAACTCATGTAAGGCCTCGTATCGTTCGATATTCAAACCGTTGGGCAATATCACATCTGGCTGTCTGCCAAGCAGTTGCACGCATTCCCTTGCCGTTACATCACTTACAGTGGTGAATATATGCGACCCATGTGTTGCTGCTCTTTCAATATTTACTTGCGCTTCAATGTTAAAGTTTTTCGCCTCTTTCTTCCAATCCATAAATTGCAAATGGTCGTAAAAAGAGCCGTTGTTCATCGCCAAATAGCGACCCAAAATGGTGGCATGGGTGGTAAAAACAATTTTTATATTGTCAAGCTTTTCCCTTCTCATTTCTGGAATGGGCGTGCCAGCCATCCATTCATGAAAATGGGCAATAATGTTGTTGTCTTTGCTTACGTGCGACAACTCCCAAAAGAAGTTTTTTACCAAGTAGCCAAAAGCCACTACTTGATCCAAAAGCTGGTCGCCAGGTGGCGATGAAATGCTATGATGTTCCCACAATAAATATTTTATTTTATCGAGCGAATGCATGACCGAGTTGGGATTGAATAAAACGACACGTGGGGTGCCAGTTACCATCCATCTGCCATAGTACACCTCAAAGCCGTTTTCACGCATTTTAAGCACAGCTTTCCCAAAAGCATCTTCGTATTCATTGATGGGCTCAAATTCGGCCGATACATTTTTATGAATATAAGGACCAATTAGGCAATAATTTTCGCCCCATTTATCGATGGTGGCCGGCACTTTCGTACGGATAACTGTGTAAATTCCACCAACTTGGTTGCAGACTTCCCAAGCGATTTCGACTAAAAGATTTGTTTTCATAAAGAAAAGTTATTTGGTTACAAATAGGCTAAGCAATCGCGATAGTAAAAATATTGTGTTTTTACATACTATTCAAGTCTTTGGTTTCATTTATTAATTTATTAATATTTGAATGAGAAATACTATTTTTGAAAGAATATTCTTGCGAAAAAATCTATTTAAAAATCTTTTATTTTGCTTGATATTTTCTACTTAAAACTGATTTTGTAAAATGAAAATACTCAAACTAAGCAAGACAATTTTTTGGGATGTGAATTATGATGAGCTAGATGAAGAAAAGCACGCCAGATTTATAATAGAGCGAGCTTTTGAAAGGGGTTTTGAAATCGATATTTTTAAAGTGATGAAATTTTATGGGAAAGATAAAATAATAGAGGAAAGTACACATTCAAGATGGCTTCAAGATTCTACAATTAATTTGTTGTGCCTATTATACAATTTAAAACCTACTAATTTTAGATGCTACGAATTGAAACTGTCGAACCAGATACACTATCCTTATTAAAAGAATTGGTTTTAATGCCCGAATTGGCAGATTTCAATTTGGTGGGTGGTACAGCATTATCGCTAATAATTGGCCATCGAATATCCTACGATTTAGATTTTTTTACCAGCCAAAATTTTGATGTTTTAGCTATTGTAAAAGCACTTGAAGCAAAATATTTGCCTCATTTGGCTTTTACATCTGAGCCACGAAGTTCGATGCTATTTGCCAATATTAAAGGTGTAAAAGTCGATTTTATTGCTGATAAAAGCACAATTCTAAAATTGCCATCTGTTATTGAAGAGATAAGATTTGCCAGTTTAGAAGATATTTGTGCCATGAAATTGAATGCCATTACAGGTAGAGGTGCAAA
This sequence comes from Cytophagales bacterium, assembly GCA_046152935.1. GTDB lineage: Bacteria > Bacteroidota > Bacteroidia > Cytophagales > UBA9547 > CAZMFZ01. The sequence continues at coordinate 24,234 of JBJXGB010000215.1, read as the reverse complement.
AAAAGATTTCTTCGATTTAGCAGAGCTTTTGGATTTGTTTTCGATTAGCGAAATGATGGGATTTTTCAAATCAAAATTCCATCATACCCAAACAATTCATGTATTAAAATCACTCAATTATTTTGAAGATGCCGAGCACCAAACAGATATCATAAGTTTGAGCAATAAATCTTGGCATTTTGTAAAAAAGACCATTTCAGAAGCTTTAAAAAAGCATTTTGAAGACGAATCAAAAAAAATAATCCTTTGAAAACCGTTTATTTATCAGTTTCATCTAATTTCGAACATTATTTCAGCCTAGCTATTTTATATTTATTTTATAATCAAATTATTCTAAAAATATGCAATTCGATGTTACCGTAATCGGTTCTGGCCCAGGTGGATACGTGGCCGCGATCCGTTGTGCACAACTTGGTCTCAAAACTGCCTTAATTGAAAAATATGATTCCTTAGGCGGCACTTGCTTAAATGTAGGCTGCATTCCTTCAAAAGCCTTGCTTGATTCATCTGAACATTATCACAATGCCACTCATACGTTCAAAAGGCATGGCATTGACATAGCTGGTGAAATTAAAGTGAATTTGGCTCAAATGATTAACCGTAAACGTGAAGTAATCAAAGCTACCGTTGACGGTATTAATTTTTTGATGAAGAAAAATAAAATAACCGTTTATAAGGGTTTAGGGTCATTCAAAGATAAAAACACGGTTACCATCACCAAAGCTGATGGCACGAAAGAAGAAATTACCACGGGCAAAACCATTATCGCCACAGGTTCTAAACCGATTGTTTTGCCTTCTGTGCCTGTAGATAAAAAAAGAATCATTACTTCGACCGAAGCTTTAGAAATGACCGAAGTTCCTAAACATTTAATATTGATAGGTGGCGGGGTAATAGGGTTGGAATTGGGCTCAGTTTATGCTCGCTTGGGAGCTAAAGTTACTGTTGTCGAATTTTTAGATAGCATTATTCCTACCATGGATCGTGCTCTAGGCAAAGAATTGCAAAAATCGTTGACAAAACTTGGGTTTGAATTTGCCTACAAACACAAAGTGACCGGAGCTAAAAATACTGGCAATGAGGTAGTTGTAACAGCAGAAAATTCAGAAGGTAAATCGGTAGAATTCAAAGGCGACTACTGCATTGTAGCTGTTGGCAGAAAGGCGTTTACGGAAGGATTAGGGCTAGAAAATGCAGGTTTAAAGGCAGACGAAAGAGGCAAAATTCCAGTAAATGATCATTTGGAAACGGCCGCTCCTGGCATTTATGCCATTGGTGACGTGATAAAAGGAGCAATGTTGGCGCACAAGGCAGAAGAAGAGGGCGTGTTTGTAGCTGAAACTATTGTTGGCCAAAAACCACATATTCATTACAATTTAATACCTGGTGTAGTTTATACTTGGCCAGAAGTGGCTGGTATTGGTGCCACCGAAGAAGAACTGAAAACTGCAGGAAAGGAATATAAAATGGGCAATTTCCCATTTAAAGCACTCGGCAGAGCCAGAGCAAGCATGGATACTGATGGATTTGTAAAAGTATTGGCTGATAAAAAAACGGATGAAATATTAGGTATTCACATTATAGGTGCGAGAGCTGCCGATATGATAGCCGCGGGCGTAGTTGCCATGGAATTTCGTGCTTCGGCCGAAGATGTGTCGAGAATGAGCCATGCACACCCTACTTACATGGAAGCTGTAAAGGAGGCTTGCTTGGCAGCTACCGAAAACAGACCAATTCACATGTAGAAATAGCGGTCGGTTTGTCTCAGCATAAAACCTGTTTAGAATACTTAGACAAGTTTTATGCTGTATTTAACGCTGAGTTCAAAATAGTTGGTAGATTCCTAAACGCATGCCTTATTGGGAACATCTTTTTTTGGGGTTTGAATTGATTGAGCTTCTTGATAATGTTGTCAATTCGTAATTGATTAGTAGACAATACTTTCAAACTTGTAGCCCAAATCATCAAAATGCTTTAAATATCGAGGTAAAACATACCGTAAGTTTCGTTCGGCTTTCAAGCTATCGTGAAATACTACTATCGAGCCAGCTTTAGAATTTGCAATGGCGTTTTTTAAGCATTTTTCTTCGCTTAATTTTTTGTCGTAATCGCAGGTGAGCACATCCCACATTATTATTTTATAAGTATTTTTCAATTTTGCAGCCTGCGAAGACTTGATTTGACCATAGGGAGGACGAAACAATTTCACACCTACATTTTGGATTGGTGCCGTAAAACCCGTTTTTAAACGAAAATTTACAATTGCTTCTTCAAACTTTTCAACGTTGGCAAAGTAAGCAGCATCTTTTGTTTGCCAACCTTTCAAATGATTGTAGGTATGATTTCCCACGGCATGCCCACCTGCCAAAAGCTTTTCAAATATCTGCGGGTTTTTAGCAATATTCTCGCCCACACAAAAAAAGGTGGCTTTTGCATTGTATTTAGCCAGTTGTTCAACCACAAATTCGGTAACATCTGGTATCGGACCATCGTCAAAAGTGAGGGATAGTACTTTCTTATTTGTTTTGATATGCCAAACAAATGAGTTGAAAACCGTTTGAATCCAATGGGGAACTGTAAAAAAAAAGATCAAATTGCCGTTTTTGAATAAATAAAATGAATAATATCGTCTATTTCGCTCGGTTCAAACCATTGAATATCAGTGTCTTTGTTAAACCAAGTCATTTGCCGTTTGGCAAAATTTCGCGTATGCTGTTTTATCAAATCTACCGCTTGTTCAAAACTTATTTGGCGATCAAAATAATCAAATAATTCGGAATAGCCCACAGTTTGTAGGGCATTTAGCTCTTTTTTACTGTGCAATGCCTTTACTTCGTCTTCTAAGCCAAGTTTTAACATCTGGTTTACCCTTTCGTTTATTCTTTCATAAAGCAACTCTCTTTTTAGTGTCAAGCCGATCTTTATTATTTCAAAATCGCGCTTCTTTTTCTGCTTTTTTCTGAAAGATGAAAAAGGAATGCCTGTGGATAGACAAACTTCTAAAGCCCTGATAATTCTGATATGATTTGAATGATCTACTTCATCGAAATAAGCTTTATCGAGCGATTCTAATTGAGCTAAAAGTGGCTGCAATCCTTCAGATTTGTATTTGGCATTAAGCAAATTACGTATCGATGCGGTCGTTTCTGGTATTTCATCCATGCCATTGCAAAGTGCATTGATATACAAGCCAGAGCCACCTACTAGTATTACGGTCTGTTTGGTGGCAAACAATTCGCTTAATTTAAGTAGCGCATCTGCTTCATACTTTCCTGCATTATAATCTTGCTCAATTGAAATATGACCAATAAAATGGTGTTTTATCAAATCTAATTCCGCATCGATTGGTTTGGCAGTGCCGATGCTCATTTCTGCAAAAAATTGCCTAGAATCGGCCGAAACAACCTCTGTATTGAAGTGTCGTGCCAGCCGAATACCAACCGAAGTTTTGCCCACTGCCGTGGGGCCACAAACTACAATTAAGTATTTTTTGCTATTTTGCATCATATTCGATCCTAAATAAAAAGGATTATGTCCAAAAGTATAAAAAATTCGTTCAATGGCTTAACTGTTGTGTAAATGAAAAGAAATATAATAGCTGCATTTGCCTTATTATTTGCTGCCGGTATACAGGCTCAAAGTTCAAATCCGAGTTTTAGTCTGGGTGCGAAAGGTGGAATAAATATTGCCTTTTTTGCCGATAATTTTTCGTCTGGTACTTCAAACATAGTAGGCAATGCAGGAGCAGTAGGTGTCATGAATTTTGGTAAGAACGGTTTTACTTCTTTGATTGGCGAAATCTTATTCAATCAAAAAGGTGGCACAAACCAATCGAGTGGTTTGAATGAAATTAATAATATCGACATTCCTATTCTTTTTAGATACAGCAAAACGATAAAAGAAGATTTTCCGATGAAACTATTTTTCAATGCTGGACCATATGTAGGAATGATGGTTTCCCGAAAAAAATCCGATGAACCACAATATTTTGCCAAAGATTTTAAAAGTAATTTTTTAGAACTTGGATTATGTGCTGGCTTAGGTGGTATGTATCCAATAGGGCCAGGCAGCGTGTTTTTAGAATTTAGGTACGGCTTTTCGGTTACAAATATCGTACCTCAATCGTTTGAAAGAAACCAAATTTCCTCTATTTCAATTGGATATTTATACCATTTACAAGGCAAAAGCCAAGAAGAAAAAGACAAGAAAGTAGATGGTGGATTTGAATAATAGGCTCTAAATGAACATCTTTATCCGATTGCTGTACAAGAAAAGAGGCTGTCCAAAAAGCTTTGGCAGCCTCATTTTTTTCGATTTCTGATGGGAAAATTGCTGGGATATTATTGTTTTTGCCTTAGCCCGTTCTGAAACCATCGTAACATATGATCGCTCAGAAGTGTACCCATCCTTGAGCTTCTATCGGTACAGTTTGCCCTCCTGTAGAAATTAAATTTACGCCCTTTTCTCTTTCGTTCATGTAGCCAATGGTGCTGATGTCTTGGTGATTTTTGATTTTATCAAAATCAGATTGTTTGATCGTAAAAAGCAATTCGTAATCCTCACCCCCATTCATCATGCAAGCTGTAGAGCTCAAATTCAAGGCTGAAACTGTTGCCAAAGTTTCTGAACTCATGGGCAGCTTATCTTCAAAAATGGTAGCTCCAAGCCCAGATTTAGTGCTGATATGCAATAGTTCTGAAGCCAAACCATCTGAAATGTCGATCATTGAAGTAGGCAATACACCCAATTCTTTTAAGTCTAGCACAATGTCCATTCTGGCTTCAGGTTTTAATTGGCGTTCAACTACGTAGTTTTTTTCAGTCAGTTCAGGCTGCATATCTGGGTTAGCAAGGAAAACTTCTTTTTCTTGGCGTAAAGCCTGCAAACCAACATAAGCTGCCCCTAAATCTCCCGTCACGCAGATGATGTCTTTATCTTGTGCAGTATGTCGATACACAATTTGTTCTTTGGGTGCATGACCCAATACCGTAATCGTGATAATCAATCCTTTCAGCGAAGAGGTGGTATCTCCCCCAACCAAATCTACTTTATATTCCTTACAGGCTATTTTCATTCCTTCGTATAATTCTTCAATGGCCTCTACAGAAAAACGATTGCTAATGGCAATGCTTACAGTAATTTGCGTGGGTGTGCCGTTCATAGCAGCAATGTCGGAAATATTGGTCACCACTGCTTTATAGCCCAAATGTTTCAGTGGTGTATAGCTCAAATCAAAATGAATGCCTTCCACCATGGTGTCGGTCGATACTAAAACTTGCTCATTTAAAGGAAATTGCAAAACGGCAGCATCATCGCCAATACCAAAAATCGTTTCTTTATTTTGTGTGGTAATACCAGCTTTGAGTCTTTCAATCAATCCAAATTCTCCTAACTTTCCTAATTCTGTTCGTTCCATGTTTCTTAATTCTAGTGCAAAACTAATTAAACAAAAGCGAACGAAACTTTCAATTCGGATTTTCTGTTAAAATTATTGAGATTTGCAAATTAATTTGACTCAGATATGATAACGATAAGTGATAAAGCAAAAGAAAAAATAGTTGAACTAGGCACTAAAGATGGAATTGAATCTGTAGGGCGCAATATTCGTGTTTCCGTAAAGGGAGGTGGATGTTCAGGTTTGATGTACGATTTGGCATTCGATTCAGAAATCAACGAAAAAGACCAAGTATATGAAGACAAAGGCGTGAAAATATTAGTTGATAAAAAAAGTTTGTTGTATTTATTAGGTACCACTCTTGATTTTTCCGATGGCTTGAATGGTAAAGGATTTCAATTTGTCAATCCAAATGCCAGCAGAACTTGCGGTTGTGGAGAGTCGTTTTCGGTGTAAATGGAATGCCTAAAATTTATAAGAATTGAAGCAAAATAAAATTCCTTTATGATTGAAAGCTAGAACTTAGAGAATGAATGTAAATCCTTATCCTTTAAGTTCAGACCAGAATAATGTATTCTTTGTTTTCAAAAGTATAGGAAAATCAAAAAACATAGTAAAAGTAATTGTTTATACTCCAATTGGGGGAAATCGCTTTAATTTAGGTTTTGGAGACTTGAACAATGGAGAAATTGAAGACTTCGTAATTTCAAATAATGGTGATGGTTCTAAAGTTTTATCAACTGTTATTTACTCAATGGAATTATTTTTTGTTAGTCATCAAGACGCTTCAATCTTGATTATTGGCAGCGATATTAGAAGGACTAAAATCTACAATTGGCTAATTTGTCGATACAAGAAACGGATTGAATCAAAGTTTTACATCTTTGGATTATTAGAAAAGGCGATAGTACCATTCAATGAAAATCAAAATTTTACCGGCTTTGAAATTAAATTAAAACCAGTTAACTTTAATTATTAAATGAATTAGAAATGCTTTACGTTGCCAAGAATTTAGACAAAAAACAAAAGGCGGGGCTTAATTCTGACATTGAAATAAAGGAGTTTATCTTAAAAAATGTTGGAAAAGATCTTTTCCCAGAAAAAACTGCAAAAGCAAAAGAGATAGTTGCAAGTTTAAAGACCAATTAAAAGCTTTTTCTTCATTAGCTTTTTTTTAATTCAATATTTGTAACCTTCTATAGAAAATTAAACTTCACCAATCTCCATCCTCTAAAATAAAAATTTGGTCTATTTTTTGATTTAGAATAGTGGCCAGTTTCAATGCCAATACACAAGAAGGCACAAATTTCCCAACTTCGATAGCATAAATGGTTTGCCTACTTACTCCCACTTTTTCGGCCAGTTCTTCCTGCGAAATACCCAATCTACCCCTTTCAAATCGTATGGTATTTCTCATGCTGCTTTTTGAAAGATATAGCTACTTAATTTTATATAGGCATAAGTTATAATTGCTAAATAAAGAAATGCTGGTATAGTTAGATAGGTTTTAAAACTATCAAGATCTCCTGAAATAGCCCAAAGTACAAAAGCAATAAAAGTGATAGGAATTAAGGCAATACTAATCCAATTTGGCAAAATGCTAAATGGAGCTGCATTACTATCTGCAAATTTCAAACTGCTATAGAATCTAAATACATAGAACATCGAAACCAATAAAGAATTGAGAATTAACAATTGTTCACCTTGGTAAGATAAGATGCTCATAAACAACATGATAACTACTAGATTAATTAGCCATCTAAAGCTTTGAAATGCCACTTTCCCGCGCATTTCAGCAACAAATTCATCTTCTAGTAATTCCTTAGATGTGATAATCAAAGTATTTCCAAAGACAAAAATTAAGCAAACAATTGAAAGGTTAATTTTACCAAATATGTTAACGCTAAATCCAATTGTTGGATTTTGAATGCCTGCTAGCCAAAAGTTTTTAAAGAAATAACCCAATAAATACAAAAAGAAGAGGAAAAGAGAAATGTAAACTACAATAAGCCCATTAAGCTTATTCCTAAAATGAAGTAGATCTTGATTTGGCATAGTCCTGTTTTTTTCACTGTGCAAATGTAAACTATACTTTACATAAGACCAAAAATTTAAGTCAATTAATTGCAAAAAATCAGCTTAAATCTACCCTTTCCTTTTCATCTTCGGCAAAACTGAAATAGCCATTTGTAGACGTACAAATGCTTGCCGCACGCTCGTTTGGACCATTTGTATAACAAAAAAGAAAATTTTGTAGGCTTTTGGAACTTGTCCAATCAAATTTTTTTATTGAAAGACATAATTTTTGCATTTTCAAATACAACACCTCGTACAAAAAGTAACTTGGCTCAAAACTACCAAGCAAAAAATGCTACAAAGTCGCCCGCTTGCAAATCGTTTGTAAATTTAGAGTGTAAAGCAATGCCATCAGAGCCGAGTCCTGCGGTAATATCGCCCGAACCGTTGAAAAACAAAGGCAAGACTTGCGTATTTGGATTGTTTACTAATCTAGAAGGGAAAAATTCGTCTAAGTTCACTTTTTTCTTTTTCGATTGCAATAATGGCAATTGGAATGAATCGATTGTTTGGAGTTGAAAACATTTTCGTAGCAACGGTTCTATAAAAATGCGGCAAGCCACTTGCACCGAAAATGGATTGCCAGGCAAAGCGAATAAAATTTGGCCATTTTTGCCTTTGCCAAACCACAATGGTTTGCCTGGCTTTATTTTCACTTTGTGAAATATGTTGATTACACCTAATTCGGCTAATATTTGAGGCACGAAATCGGCATCGCCTGCCGAAACACCGCCAGAAATGATGACAATATCATTTTCTAATGCTTTTGAAAGTGCGATTTCAAGCTTTGTTCTATTATCTTCGACCAAGGCCTTTGTTGTTGCTTTTATTTTAAACTTTTCCAGAAAAGCAGCGATGGCGTATGAATTGCTATCCCTAATTTCAACATCAGATACTGGTTGTTGGCTGCTTTTTACCTCATTACCAGTTGAAATCAATGCAACGTTGGGCAATTTATGCACTTCCACATTGTATTGGCCTACCGAAGCAAGTGCGGTGACGGCACTGATATTGATTTGCGTATTTTCTTTGATTACTATTTCGCCTTGCTTTACATCTTGCCCTTTTTGGGCAATATTTTGGTATTTTTTTACTTGATCGATAGAAAATGACACTTTATTTTCAACAAAGATTGCGTCTTCTACTCTTACCAGCACATTGGTTGGCTGTGGCACAGCTGCGCCCGTCATTATTTTAAAACATTGTCCTTTTTGCAATGCAATGGCCGTAGTATCGCCTGCAAATATTGTCGCAACGCAGTCGTATTGGCTTAAAATTTCATTATTCTCAGAAAAAAAACAGTAGCCATCCATAGCAGCTCTGTCGAAGGGAGGGTAATCGCGATCGGCAAAAATATCTTGCGATAATACCCGGCCCGCTGCGTTTTCAAGCTCGATGTATTCACTACCAAAGTTTCTACTTTCTGCCAATATAAGCTCGAGGGCTTCTTGTAAACCAATCATTTTCGTGTGCCTTTTGTTTTTTGTGGTCAGTGCCAATGATCGAGAGATGATTAGACTGATGAGTCGATACCAAAACCTTTAAATAAAAATAGCCAAGCGATTTACTTGGCTATTTTTATTCATTATGATGTGAAAAACGACTACAATTTACGTTTTACTTCTTTTTTCTCAAACACTTCGATGGTATCGCCCATTTCTACATTATTGAAATTGTAAATGCCAATTCCGCAATCCATACCTTGTTTTACCTCGGCAATATCGTCTTTGTAGCGTTTCAACGAAGCAAATTTACCTGTATGCACCACTATTCCATCTCTGATTACACGCAATTCCGATTGGCGTTTGATGCTTCCATCTATTACCATACAACCAGCAATTGTGCCTACTTTTGTAATCTTAAATACTTCTCTTACCTCGACAGTACCCATGATTGTTTCTTCGATCGTTGGTGCCAACATACCTTCCATCGCATCTTTCAATTCATTAATAGCATCGTAAATGATCGAGTATAAGCGTATTTCGATCTCTTCTTGTTCGGCCAATTTCCTGGCACTTTGCGATGGGCGAACTTGGAAACCAACAATCACTGCATCGGCAGCCGAGGCCAACAACACATCTGATTCTGAAATCTGACCTACGCCTTTATGTATTACAGAAACTTGTATTTCGTTGGTAGAAAGTTTGAGTAAAGAATCGGTCAATGCTTCGACAGAACCATCAAAATCGCCTTTCACAATCACATTCAATTGTTTGAATGTGCCAATAGCCAATCTTCGGCCAATTTCATCAAGCGTAATATGTTTTTTGGTACGCATACTTTGCTCACGGTGTATTTGCTCACGTTTGGTAGCAATTTCTCGTGCCTCTGCTTCGGTTTCCATTACATTAAATCTGTCGCCAGATTGCGGAGCACCTGGCAGACCAAGTATTTGAACAGGTTTTGAAGGGCCTGCTTCTTTTACTCTATTGCCTAAATGGTCGTACATGGCCTTGATACGACCAAAATGCTGCCCAGCCAAAATAATATCGCCTTGTTTGAAGCTACCAGCTTGCACCAATAAAGTAGTAACGTATCCTCTGCCTTTATCCAATTCGGCCTCAATTACAGTACCAGAAGCTTTTTTATTTGGGTTGGCCGTAAGCTCAAGCAATTCTGCTTCTAACAGTATTTTTTCCAACAATTCGGGGATACCTATACCAGATTTTGCAGAAACGCCTTCGCATTGGTATTTTCCACCCCAATCTTCCACCAAAATATTTTCATTTGCCAATTGTTCCTTGATTCTTTCAGGGTTGGCGGCAGGTTTGTCAATTTTATTTATCGCTATGATGATGGGCACACCGGCATTCATGGCATGGTTCAAAGCTTCTTTTGTTTGTGGCATGATGCCATCATCGGCTGCAATCACGATAATAACAATATCGGTAACTTTTGCACCTCTGGCACGCATGGCCGTAAAGGCTTCGTGGCCAGGTGTATCTAAGAAAGTTATTTTCTTGCCGCCATCGGTAATCACATCATAGGCACCTATATGTTGCGTAATACCACCGGCTTCGCCAGTAGTTACGCTTGTTTTTCTAATATAATCTAGCAAAGATGTCTTTCCATGATCTACGTGGCCCATAATGGTGACGATGGGTGGACGCGTTTCTAAATCTTCGGGCGCATCTGCTACCTCCTCTACGGCTGTTATTTCTTCTTCTGCCGATATAAACTGAGCTGCAAAGCCAAATTCATCTGAAATAATTGAAATAGTTTCCGCATCGAGCCTTTGGTTGATCGATACAAACATTCCCAAGCTCATGCACGCAGAAATGACCTGTGTTACAGCCACATTCATCAACGAAGCCAAATCATTTGCAGAAATAAATTCTGTTACTTTTAATATTTGCGCTTCTGCTTCTTCTTGCAACAGACGTTCTTCTTTCGCATCGTTAAATGCCGAACGCTTGTCTTTTCTATATTTTGCACGGTTTACACCTTGTTTATTGCCAGTGTTCCCACTCAGGCGTGCAAGTGTGTTTTTTATTTGTTCTTGGATCTGTTTATCAGTAATTTCTTCTTTTACAGGTCGTACATCTCTATTTCCTGCACCAGTATTTGGCCTATTTCCGCCAGCATTTCCACCGTTTGGTCTATTTCCACCTGCACCACTATTCGCATTTGGCCTGTTACCACCTGTGTTTCCAGTACCTGTATTTGGCCGATTATTTCCTGTGTTTCCAGTACCTGCACCGTTGTTTGGTCGGTTGGCATTGTCTTTGTTATAAGGTACAAAAGGCTTTGGAGGCGTACCGTCAGCAGCGGGCTTTTCTGGTTTTTTCTCTATTCTTTTGCGTTTCTTATTATTGTCTCTGTCGTATTTGAATGGCTCTTTGGCTTTGGCAGGTCGCTCTGGTGCCAATTCCATTTTGCCAAGTACGGTCAAGCCTTTTAAAGTTTCTGCTTTGGCTTCGATTAATTCAGTAGGAATTTCATCGGTAATATTCGCAGAAACATTGGCCGCTGGCACGATAGGTGCTTCAATTTCAGTTTCAATGATGGCAGCAGTAGGAGTTTGTGCATTTTCTTCGACTACAGATTTTTCGGCTTTGGGCTCTTCATTGGCTATTACTTCTACCTTTGGAGACTCCTCCTCAATTGGCTTGTGATCGATTGGTTTTTGCTCGATTTTTTCAGCTGCTTCTACTGGCTTTGCTACTTCAACTTGTTGAATTACCTGAGGCTTAGGCTGTTGCGATTGCTCTGCTCTTTTGGGAGTCAGTTCTATCTTGCCCACCACTTTTGGCCCAGCCAAAGTGTGGGTGTGTCGCTCAATTAGTTCGGGTTCATTTACTGGCGTCTTGAAGATAGATTCTTCTGGTTTAGAGCTAGTATTTGAACTGCGAATAAATATTTCTTGCTCTTGGGGTTTTTGATAGGGTTTTGAATGTTCAGAAATGTAATCTTCTGTTTTCCTGCCTATGTGTACAGCCGAAGCTTCTTTTTTGTCTTTTATATCAGACCCAAATTCTTTACGAAGCAAACCAACTTGTTCGTCAGAAATCTTTGCATTTGGATCCATGCGAAGTTTCGCACCCTTGGTATTTAAAAAATCAACCGCTCTTTGCAATGCAACGTTAAGCTCGCGAGCCACTTTACTTAACCTTTCAAATTTTTCTTCTGACATGTATCTTCGTAATCTTTAAATAAAAAGCCTTAGCCTGTTGGGTACAAATCCAGCAAGGGTTCTCTTAAATCTAAAAGACAAAGACTCTTTATTATATGTACAGATGTGCGTTACATATTCAAAAGACTAATTACCGAAGACGATAGATACAACCATTGCGTTATTTGAGTTTATAATAATACTGCCGAAAGAAACAACTATCAGCAGGCAATCTTTAATTCTTATATTGTTTGATAAATAATCGAAAAAGAGACAATACACCTCACTTTCAATCACTTACGCATTTGCTAATCAAATTCCTTTTTCAAAATCATGTGCACATCTGCAATGGTTTCTTCTTCCAATTCGGTTCTTCGAGCCAAATCTTCTTTTGAAACTGCCAAGATGCTTTTAGCTGTGTCGAGCCCAATTCTCTTGAACTCGTCTATTACCCAACTTTCTATTTCATCTGAAAATTCTTCAATATCTACATCTTCCTCCTCTTGTTCTCCAAGCTCTCTGAATACATCAATTTCTACGCCAACTAATTTGCTGGCCAACTTTATATTTTGCCCGCCTCTACCTATTGCCATCGAAACTTGGTCTGGCTTCAAGAAAACAGATGCTTTGCCAGCTTCTTTGTCTAATTTAATATTGGTGATTTTTGCTGGGCTCAAGGCTCTGGCAATCAGCAACTCCAAATTATCTGTATAGTTGATAACATCAATATTTTCATTGTTCAACTCACGAACAATGCTATGAATTCTCGAACCCTTCATTCCCACACACGCTCCAACTGGGTCTATTCGATCATCAAAAGATTCGACAGCTACTTTTGCTCTTTCGCCTGGCTCACGCACTACTTTGCGAATGGCAATTAAGCCATCGTAAACTTCAGGAACTTCGTTTTCAAACAACCTTTCTAAAAATACTGGTGAAGTTCTTGAAAGTATTATTCTTGGGTTGGCACCCGACATTTCTACTCTGTGCACCACGGCTCTCAAACTGTCGCCTTTGCGGAAACGGTCTTTTGAAATTTGTTCGCCTTTTGGCAGCACCAATTCATTGCCGTTGCCGTCTGTCAATAATATCTCTTTTGCTAATGTTTGATAAACTTCAGCAGTAATTAGCTCCCCGACAATATCTTTGTATTTTTGAAGTAAAAGGTCTTTTTCGAGGTCTTTTACTTTTTGAATCAAGGTTTGGCGAGCGGTTTGTACCAATCTTCTACCAAAATCATCAATCTTTACCTCATCAGAAAATTCTTCTCCCTCCTTAAAATCTGGGTCCACTTTCTGGGCCTCGGTGATTACAATGTGTTTGTTTTCATCATAATCGAAACTATCTTCAAAAAAATCGACAGAACATATTTCTCTAGCTCTCCAAATCTCTAAATCTCCTTTATCGACATTGATGATAATATCAAAATTTTCATCAGAAATAAACCGTTTCCTTATCATGGTGCGAAATACATCTTCCAATATACGCATCATGGTAGGCCTGTCTATTCCTTTTTGTTTTGCAAATTCTGCGAACGACTCTACTAAATTTAAACTATCCATTGTTTGTCAATCAATTAAACGATACTTCTACGGTTGTCTTTTTTATATCAGAAAACGGTATTTTGTGTATTACTATCTCGGGCTCTTTTTTGCCTTTTACTTTTATAACTTCTTCAATATCAATCTGTTGCGAAGAGATAACACCGATTAATTTTCCAGTTATTGTCTTGCCGTCATTACCTACCATTTTCACTGTTCTGCCAATGTTTTTTACGTATTGGCGGTCGAGCTTCAATGGCTCACCAACTCCAGGCGATGAAATTTCGATTTCGTAGTTTTCGGTAATTCCGCTCTCCTCTATGAGCTTGTATAGACTTCTTGAAATTTCTGCACATTCGTCTATTCCAATTCCAGAGTCGCTATCGGCAGTAATTTTTATTTTGGGTGTGTCTCTCAACATTACCAAAGAGATGTCAACTATAAAAAATTTTTCTTTTGGGAAATTATCTTCAACAAGTTGTAAAAGCTCTTTTTTCAAATTAACTGTGGTATTTTTGCAATAAAAAAGGGGACTGTTCATCCCCTCATTCTCCTAATCTGGTGCAAAAGTAGCAGTTTATATGTTAGCAAACAAATTTGTTCAAAATATTAGATTGAAAACAGAGCCTAATTTCCTACATATTTTGCCAGATGAGTCGCTTTCGATTACCCAATCGATTAAAAATGATCTGTTGGATGAAAAAAAAATTGGGTTAGATGTGAAAAGGGAAGACCTCATTCATCCTTACTTATCTGGTAATAAATGGCGAAAACTCAAATACAATATTGCTGAGGCACAAAAGCAAGGAAAGACAAGACTTTTGACTTTTGGTGGTGCACATTCCAACCATATTTATGCCACAGCTGCTGCTGGTAAATTGTACGGTTTTGAAACTATTGGAATAATAAGGGGGGATGAACTTATGCCTGATAATGAGACACTTGCGTTTGCTAAGACCTGTAATATGATGCTTAAATTTTTATCGAGAGCGGCTTATAGATTGAAAGCTGAAGGCGCATTTTTAGAAGAATTGGAGGCAGAATTTGGCGATTTTTATTGGCTTCCAGAAGGCGGGACAAATGCTTTGGCGATCGAAGGTTGCGAAGAAATTGTATCAACCCAAGATTTTGCGAAATACGATTATGTAGCTTTAATGATGGGCACTGGCGGCACAATAAGTGGCGTTTTGAATGCCTCAAACGGACGTAGCCACATTATTGGTATATCGGCCTTGAAAGGGGAATTTATGAAAGCTGAAATCGATAAATTAAATGACAAATACCAATTGAAAGGCTGTCAAAATTATACCATTTTCACACAATTTCACCATGGCGGCTATGGAAAAAATGATCCAAAATTGGAGGTGTTTATCAATAAGTTTATGGACAAGACTGAAATTCCAGTTGAATATGTGTATACTGGAAAGCTATTTCACGCTCTTTTTGATCTAGCTGGAAATGATTTTTTCAAACCCAATTCCAAGATTTTAGCCATTCATACTGGAGGATTAAGGCATAGATAATACTTTTTTCTCATTTTTTTGGTGGATAAATTGTGGAAAAGTGAACTTACAACTCAAATTTCTTTTCCGAAATTGTAGCTTGTATATTTGAAGGATATGGAATCGACAGCAACGGGAAATCAATCATTTCGCAGAACACAAAACAAACAAAAATCTTTCACCGCTTTTAATCTTGATAAGGCCCAACCAGCCGCTCCAGATTTAGAGCAATCTGTATTGGGTGCTTTGCTAATTGATAAAGAAGCGTTATCGAAAGTGGCAGATTTCTTGCGTCCCGATGCTTTTTATGAAGACAAAAACAAGAAAATATACGAGGCAATTCTCAATCTTTCTAATAAATCTGAGCCTATTGATATTCGAACTGTAACGAACGAGTTGCGATTCAATGGGCAATTGGAATTTGTAGGAGGCGCATATTATATCTCCCAACTCACTTTTAATATACAATCTGCGGCCAATATCGAGTATCATGGTCGCATAATGGTTCAATATTACCTGAAGCGTTGCCTTATTACCATTTCAGCTGAAGTGTATAAAGATGCGTTTGAAGACACCGAAGATGTATTTCATATTCTTGACAGTGCCCAGCAAAAGCTTTTTGAAATATCAGAGCAACTTCAAAAGAAAAACTACGAAGGCACCAACACACTCGTTGGAAAAGCTTTGAAAGAAATTGAAGAAAAACGAAAACACAAAGATGGATTAACAGGCGTGCCAAGTGGCTTTACAAACTTGGACAGACTTACCTCTGGCTGGCAAAAAAGCGATTTAGTAATTGTAGCTGCACGTCCAGCTATGGGGAAAACAGCTTTTGTGCTTTCTACCATCAGAAATGCTGCCGTGGATCATGGCAAGGCTTGTGCCATTTTTTCGCTCGAAATGTCGAACATACAATTGATGCTGCGTATGATTTCGTCTGAATCTGAAATTGAATCTGAAAAAATAAAAAAAGGACAATTAGCTGAACACGAATGGATTCAGCTTACCCAAAAAGTTGGTCGATTGTCGTCAGCTAAAATATTTATAGATGATACACCAGCACTGAGTGTATTAGAATTGCGTGCTAAATGTCGCAGGCTCAAAACCCAGCACAATATTGAATTGATTGTAATAGACTATTTGCAATTGATGAGTGGCGACAATGGCGGAAAAGCTTCGGGAAACCGTGAACAGGAGATTGCTTATATTTCTCGTTCGCTCAAAGGTATGGCTAAGGAATTGGAAGTACCTGTGATTGCACTTTCACAATTGAGCCGTGCTGTAGAAACCAGAACAGGCACATCAAAACGGCCGCAGCTCTCAGATTTGAGAGAATCTGGCTCTATCGAGCAAGATGCCGATATGGTTATGTTTTTGTATCGTCCTGAATATTATGGACTTACAGAAGATGAAGACGGATTGCCAACAGCAGGTGTGGGCGAGGTGATCGTAGCAAAACACAGAAATGGACCAGTAGACACGGTGAAATTGCGATACATTGGCAAATACACCAAATTCTGCGATTTGGAAGGTGATTCGCCAGTGGATGTGAGTAGCTTAACCAATTTCGGAAGCGATATGAATTTCCCTAATGTAAAAGGCAATGGTGGTTTCGGTGGCGATACTATAAAAATGCAAAGCAAAAATTGGGATAAAGAAGATAAAAACAAAGGCATAGATCTTGGCAGACCAGGCGACTATGAAAGCCCTCCACAATTTTAGCAATTGGTTACAAAAAGGCATAATGCTGAAAAATAGTTGGTAAATAGCTCATAAGTATCTCAATATCAAACGCTTTCATTAGTTGTATCAGCCTTATAAAAACCGTTTTTAATATGGTCTAATGATTAACAAAAATCTGTCCCAACTTGGAGTAGTGAGTTTACCATAAAACGGAGCATTGAATCTGATAAACAGCACAAAAAATGCAACGCCTGTGGCCACCTTTTTTTGTTTTTTTGCCATCTGCAACCATACCAAAAGGAGCTGCTCAAAATTATTCTATTGTCTTTGTTTAGATGCCGACACTTAATAGGTAATTTTGCATGATAAAGAAAAAAATATGTTGAATACCATTGCTTCAGCTTTAGAAGATCTGAAAAAAGGCAAAATAATAATAGTGGTCGATGATGAAGACCGTGAAAATGAGGGCGATATGATTTGTGCCTCTGAAGCTGTAACGCCCGAAATCATTAATTTTATGACCAAAGAAGCGCGTGGCCTCATTTGCATCTCACTTACAGAAGAGCGATGCGATGAGCTAGGGCTCAATATGATGGTCGGCAGCAACACTTCCACCCACGCAACGCCATTTACTGTTTCGGTCGATCTGCTTGGCTACGGCTGCACCACAGGCATCTCTGCCCAAGATAGGTCGAAAACAGTGCAGGCTTTGGTAGATACGGCTACAAAACCTGAAGAATTGGGTCGCCCTGGCCATATATTTCCTTTAAAGGCCCGAAATGGTGGTGTGCTTCGGAGAACAGGCCATACTGAGGCCGCGCTCGATTTTGCACGGTTGGCTGGTTTCAAACCCTCGGGCGTGTTAGTTGAAATATTGAAAGACGATGGCTCGATGGCTCGCCTACCCGATTTGCGACTGATTGCCGATAAATTTGACATGAAATTGGTAAGCATCAAGGATTTGATCGCTTATCGATTGGCACATGAAAGCCTCATAAAACGAGAAATATCGGTGCAAATGCCCACGCAATGGGGAGTTTTTGATTTGATATGCTACAAACAAGTAAACACGGGCGAAGAACACTTGGCTTTGGTGAAGGGCAGTTGGACGCCAGATGAAGCAGTATTAGTGCGCGTGCATTCTTCGTGCATGACAGGCGATATTTTTGGCTCAGAGCGTTGCGATTGCGGAGCTCAATTGCATGCAGCCATGGAAATGGTAAATAAATCGGAGAAAGGCGTGGTGTTGTACATGAACCAGGAAGGCCGTGGCATTGGCTTGCTCAATAAACTGAAGGCCTATAAACTCCAAGAAATGGGAATGGACACCGTAGAGGCCAATATTTCGCTTGGGTTTGGCATGGATGAACGCGACTATGGCGTTGGCGCTCAAATATTGAGAGATTTAGGGGTAGCTAAAATTCACCTCATTTCTAATAATCCTAAAAAAAGGGTAGGGTTGATGGGCTATGGATTGGAAATAGTAGATTCTATTCCTATTGAAATTGCCCCTAACGAGCACAACCAAAAATATTTAGAAACGAAGAGAGATAAGATGGGGCATGATATTCTAAAAATCATCAAACCAAAGGAATAAAGAAGGCAAATGAAGTTACGTTTTAGGCTTTGGGGAACAAAGTAGGATAGCTGAGAGGTCAGCTGCCTACTGTTCCAATCGTGTGCCTTCACGGACTCAATCATCTCGTTTGTGACCACGAAAACAGCAGATTACAAACTAAGAAAATCAACTGTATTTAGCAGAAGTTCCTATATTTCTAATTTTATGTGTTGACAAACTGCTTCTTTAGTTGTGTTACGAAGTGTGCACTTATTTTTTGTTTTGTGATTTTGTACTTTGGTGCTAAATGCTTAATACTGTCGTCTTCAATATCATCTACAAAAATGAGTGCTGTTTGAAAAAGTCTCAAATTGATGCTAGGCACGTATATTTGAGCTATTTCAAACATGTTTTTGAGGCTAAATTTTTCTAAATTCAACACATACAAATCGTAGTAATCACGATACTTTGCTCTTAAAAACAATGTGTTAATTTTCATACCAGTCAATAAATCGATTTCAGCGATGGTAATATAGTTTACAAGAGGCTGGTTTTTTTTTAGTTGATCCCAATTGTTTGCGAAAAAGGTCACTTTCACACCTTCGCAAATACAATCTATTTGTGTTTTGCTAAAATTGATGAGTTTGAAATTTTGCTTAAATGTATCGGCTAGCATTTTCTGTATATTTTCAAGATGCAGCGTAGCCTGCCACGTAAATAGATCGATATCTTCGCTTTTTCGATGGTTGAGGTATACAGCCAAAGCTGAGCCTCCTACAAAAGTGTAGTCTTTCAATATTTCAGAAAATGACATTTTTACAAGCACCCTTTCAGTGCTTGGCAGCAAGCTCTTCAAGCTTTTTTCGTCTGGTGGGTGCAGCAATTGTAGCGTTGCGTTTAGATAAAAAGAATGTTTTTAGGAAATAATTTTGTCGAACAAAACGTAGATCGTTCTGCATCGTTAATTGCCATACTCTTAAAATTTCTTTTTGGCTGATCTCCTTAAAAAGAGATACTAAGGCTTCGGTGTCTCCAAATTTTAAAATTTGTTCGATTACTACTGCTTCGCTTAGCTTTGAATTTGATGCATCGTAACTCCAAAAAATAGTATGTGCCTGTAGTTTTTCAAGATTCATACATACAATTGATAAACATAAACCCAACGAGCTGCCTAAATTAGCGCAGTCACGAACTCAATTTTGTAGTTGGTGAAAACAATAATTAAGGCCAAAACCATCTCAATCTACATTATCGTGTAGAAACTTATTATTCCCCAGAATTTCATTGTCTTCATTTAAGCTAAAACGAGAAATATTTTTTTCGGAAGAATGAGGTGCTTCGTAAATTTGTTTTTTTCTGCGAATGAATGCTGGCGTTTCATTCATCTCTTTGTATTCTTCAGGATTCATGGCCGAAAAAGTGGTGCGTTCTGAAATCAAAAATGACCTAGAAGTGTAGTTTTCTTCTTGTTTTTTTCTTTTCTCTTTGTTCAGATCTTGATAATCTGACACAGACGAAGCACCTATTTGTGGAGATTCGAAAGTGTAATGCCTTGATTCGGTTGGTTTTCCGCCATCTAAATCCAACACCACACGTTCAATATGGGCTGGATTTCTGAAAATACCATTTGAAGCCTCAAGTATTGGCTCTTCTTCTTGCATTGGTTTGTAAGTACTTGGACGATTTTTTATTGCTGGTGAATCTTCAAAAATACTGGTTTGTCTGTTTGAATTCAGATCAATCACCGTTCTGCTAGCCAATCTATTTATTTCAGCCTCGACAAAACCAGTGGCAATGACCGTCACAGAAATCTGGTCACCAAAGTCTTTTACCAAACGAACACCTGGCTTCAAAAATGCATCACCAGCTTTTTCTTGGAAATAATTGTTGATAATGGCAAATTCTTCCATTTCAAACAATTCTTCATCGGCAGTAACAGAAACCAATATTTTGGTTGCTCCCAAAATATCTGTGTTGTTTAATAATGGAGAATGTAAGGCCAAATCGGCCGCTCTTTCTGCTTTTCCAGCACCAGACGCCATACCAAAACCCATCAAAGCCGTTCCAGCTTCTTTGAGTACCGTATTTACATCTTCTAAGTCTATGTTGATAAAACCAGAATCGCCAATGATCTCGGCTATGCTTTTTGCACCTTGTAGTAATATTTTATCAGCTTGGGTAAAAGCCTCTTTAAAAGACATTTTTGGAAATATCTCATAAAGTCTGTCATTGATTACTTCAAGAACGGCATCGCAATTGGCTCTTAACTCCTCAATGCCCTCAATGGCTATTTTTTTCTTGAAATTACCTTCAAAAGTAAAAGGCATGGTAACGATACCCACGGTGAGTATGTCCATTTCCTTTGCAATTTTTGCAATTACTGGAGCCGCACCAGTTCCCGTGCCTCCACCCATACCAGCGGTGATGAAAAGCATTTTGGTACCCTCCAATACTTCGCGAATTTTATCTTTATCGTCTATGGCAAATTGGCGGGCTTTTTCTGGTTTGCTGCCTGCCCCCAGACCTACATTACCCAAAGAGAATTTATTAGGAACTTCGCTAGCTTTCAAAGCTTGGGCATCTGTATTGCACACGATGAATTCTACACCGACAATACCTTGCTTGAACATATAACTAACGGCATTGCCACCGCCACCGCCCACACCAATTACTTTGATGATTGATTTATTTATGTTGGGTATTTCGAATTTGTAATTCATATTCAATTGTGCTTACTCAAAATTACTTTGAATAATAAACAAGTTTTCCACACGACCATACTAATAATCGGTTTTATCATCAAAATCGTCCATTAAGAGATTTTTTGTCTTATCTAGGATGTTTTTGAAAAGGTTTGAGCCAGAAATTGGTTCTTTTTTCGGGGCTTTGGTCATTATTTGCTGACTTGCCTCTTTTTTGCCTTTCAATTCTTGGTATCGGTTTTCACGTTGGTCGAGTGCTTGAAAGCCACCCAACACCAACCCAATAGACGTGGCATACATTGGGCTTTTTACTTCATCGTTTTTTGATTTGCCCAGATGCTCGTTTGGATGCCCAACTCTAGCATATTTACCCGTTTTGTATTCAAATAAATGTTGCAGATGTCGGAGCATAGCACCACCACCAGTAACTACAATGCCACCCGATAAATGTTTATGAAACCCAGAAGTAATCAACTCTGCCATTACCAATTCCACAATTTCCTCCATTCTTGACTCGATAATTTGAGCCAAGGTTTTCACACTTATTTCTCTAGCTTCTCTATTTCTCAAAGCTGGAATGGTTACAATTTCGTTTGCCTTCATTTCATCAGACAAAGCAGAACCAAATTTTATTTTGAGTTTCTCTGCCTCTTGATGAAGCAAATTCAAGCCCATTTTGATGTCTTTGGTAATAATATTTCCACCCAAGGGAATGACGGCCGTATGTCGAATGATATTTTCATAAAAAATAGCCACATCGGTAGTGCCACCGCCAATATCGACCAAAGCCACACCAGCCTCCATTTCGTCTTCACTAAGCACGGCCATACTTGATGCCAATGGCTCTAGTATTAAGTTTTTACAAATAAAATCTGGTTTGCCCAATTCCTGACCTGCTTTTTTTACACATCTTTTAATGTTGTTGACTGCATTGGTTTGAGAGGTAATCACGTGATAATCAGCTTCTAAGCGTGCACCTACCATTCCAACTGGGTCTTTAATACCTTCTACATAATCAACTGTATAATCTTGAGGCATTACGTGAATAATTTCTGTGCCAGGCGGAACCACTAATTTGTACATTTCATTTGTAAGCCGATCAATATCGTCCACTTCGATTACATTGTCGGGGTAAGGCCTCATAATGATGCTGTGGTGTTTGGAACTGCGAATATGCTGGCCAGCAATGCCCACATTGGCCTCCCCAATATCAATGCCAGCACTTTCTTCACATTGCCTAACTGCTTCTTTTATACTATCGACAGTTTTGTCGATATTGGTCACCATTCCGCGCTCTACACCTTCAGAAACGGCTTTGCCCATTCCTAGAATTTCCAACTTTCCGTGTTGATTTCTTCGCCCCGCAATGCAACAGATTTTGGTAGTACCAATATCTAGTCCTACTTCAATTTTGTCGAGTTCTTGTGCCATTTTTTAATTTTAAATATTGTTAAGGTCTATTTTCTTTAATTTTTCGAGTTCGTTTGGAAGGATTTCCAAATTCAACTCAAATAATAACTATATTGAGATTCCTTTGTAATTATGTATTAAATAATTTCTTGTTCTTTTCATTTCCCTCCATGCGATCTCAGACAACTTATCCCTAGTTGATTTCGAAATTTTTGCAGTTGCTTCTCCAAGAATTTCAAATCTACGAATAACGGCATCTTGTCTCATTTCATCTTGATTAAGTTGTTCCAGTGTACAATCTTTTAGATAATATTGTATCTTTTCAACTGATTCTATAATATCGATAATACAAAGTTTGTCAGAATACATCATAATATAGGAACGGCATAGGCAAGAACCTCATCTCTTATTGCTAATTTAATTCCGTCATACTCCATTAAGTCTATTTTCCGCTTGGTTCTTTTTTTCAAATCATCTTCCATATGAATTAAATCAAATAAATTCATATGTGGGAAAGGTTCGAAAAGAATGTCAATATCACTTTTGGGTCCGAAATCCTCACGAACAAATGAACCAAAAAGAGATGCTTTCTTAATATTTTTGCTGATGAGATAGTTTTTAATAATCTCAATTGTCTTTTCTTTTTCCATCATTCGCAAATCATTTGATCGTCAAATTTCAGATTTACTGTTTCGTATTTGTTCCAGCCTTTTACCGGAATTATTTTTCTGTAAAAGGCTTTCAAAGCCAATAATTTTCTATCTATGTTTTCTGGTTTCCCAAATTCAATTTCTTGCTTACCAATTTGTGGAAAAATTGCTATCTCGCCCTTCCAATTGATGCTTGCTGATGCAACCATTACTTTCAGAAAATCATCTTTCTCAATCTTCCTGATGAACTCCAAATATGGCAAACGCAAACTATCTTTTTTCCAATCTTTCTGAACTAAAATACCATTGAAACTTCCGTCAAAAACAATAACTCTTGCAGTAAACCTTTCTGATAAAGGTAGTATTTTTCCTTCAGAACTCACATATCTACCTTGCCCGTTTCTTAAAGCCAAACGTACCAAAGGTTGGTATTGTCTTACTTTTACAAAAATATTGCCTTTTAAGTCTTTTGACACAATAACTTTATCCACAAAGCCATGTTCTTTCACTCTTTTTTCTAAATTCTTTAGATTTATGAACTGGTGAATGTTATTAATAAGGTTTTCTTTCTCGTTTTTGGTCATCAATCGCATTACATCTCGATCTTCGATGAAATAATTATTGTATTCATTATCAATTTTCACACTCACTTTTTGACAAACTCTTTCAGACTGGCGTTTATCAACAAAAGCCATCGTAATCAAAATAAATATAATCCAAAAAATAGCAACTGTGCGGTTTTTGAATTTGGGTAATTTGAGTTTCACAGATATGTTTTTTACTTTTCGAAAATTAAAGATTTCGGCAACATTAGAAGAAAAGGAATTGATTTTTGATAGTCTAATGCTTCATAAAACAACCCTAGCCTTGCCAAATTTTTATAATAGTCATTTACATTGTTATAGTAATATTTTTCTGATTTTACGAACCAAGCTCTTTCACCTAATTTTTCAACCATGAACCATTTTTCAAGTAAACGTGAAATTCTACCATTTCCATCCCCAAAAGGGTGAATGTTTACAAAAGCTAAATGAATGAAAGAAGCGAAGTAAAATGTTTCTTCAATTGTAAGTTTTTTCGATAATAGTTCTTCAATTTCAATCCA
>JBJXGB010000237.1:0-2811 GCA_046152935.1 Cytophagales bacterium | reverse complement strand
AACAAAAGCCCAAGAAATCACTGGCAAACCTATGAATTATTCTTATATCGAAACTAATAGAATAGGAGACCACATTTGGTGGATAAGTGATTTAACTAAATTCAAGGCTCACTACCCAGATTGGAATTGGAAATACGGAATAGATGATATTTTGGGTCAAATCTTTGAGGCAACCACTAAACGTATTCAGTAAAAATGAAATTAAGTGTTGTTATTCCTGCTTACAACGAAGAGGGATCTATAGAAGAAACCCTGAATTCCCTGCATGATACGTTATTGAAGTTCAACATAAATCATGAAATATTCGTAATCAACGACAATTCGAAAGATACTACAGCACAGGTGCTTACTGCATTACAAAAAACTATCCCTACGCTTAATTGGGAAACCAACAATGGTCCGAACGGATTCGGATATGCCGTAAGATATGGCCTGGAAAGGTTTTCAGGCGATTGTGTAGCTGTGATGATGGCCGATTTATCAGACGACCCACTTGATTTGGTGCGTTTTTACCACAGAATGTTAGAAGACAACGTTGATTGTGTATTTGGCACAAGATGGAGCAATGGAGGCAAAGTCTATGATTATCCAGTCATAAAAAAGTATCTCAACAGAGTAGCAAATTTTATTGTGCGCATGGTGTTAGGTATAAAATATAATGATACAACAAATGCATTCAAGCTCTACAAACGAGAAACCATTTTAGGGATAAAACCATTTTTATCTCCTCATTTCAATCTAACGCTTGAGCTACCTGCCAAAGCAATTGTTCGTGGTTACACCTATACCATCGTTCCAAATTCATGGAGAAACAGAAAAGCAGGAGAGTCAAAACTTAAAATTAAAGAAATGGGTAGCAGATATTTCTTTATCTTAATGTACTGCTGGCTGGAAAAGTATTTTTCACTGGGAGATTTTAAGAAGAAGCATCAATAGTACATTATTTTTGTGCTAAATTTTACTTTGATTTTGAAACTTACCATCCTCCTGCCTTGCCTCAACGAAGCTGAGACAATTGAAACCTGTTTTCAAAAGGCATTGCACTTTTTAAATGTTAGTCAACAGACAGGCGAAATCCTAATTGCTGATAACGGCAGCACAGATGGTTCGCAAGAAATCGCGCAAAATATTGGAGCAAGGATCGTCTCAGTTGCTGAAAAAGGCTACGGAAGTGCACTTATTGGTGGAATTAGTGCTGCTAATGGCGACTATATCGTAATGGGTGATGCAGATGATAGTTATGATTTTTCAAATTTAGAATCCTTTATTGCAAAACTTGATGAAGGCTACGATGTGGTGAGGGGGAATCGATTCAAAGGCGGAATTAAAAAAGGTGCTATGCCTTTTTTACATCGTTATTTAGGGAATCCTGTTTTGTCTTTTATTGGAAAACTTTTTTTTGGAATCAAAATCAATGATTTTCATTGTGGATTGAGGGCTTTTAGAAGAGATTCTATTTTGAAGCTTGATTTGAAATGCACTGGAATGGAGTTCGCCTCCGAAATGATCGTAAAAGCATCCTTTGCAGATCTTAAAATCGCAGAGGTACCAACTATTTTATACAAAGATGGCAGAAGCCGCCCCCCGCACCTCAAAACATGGCGAGATGGTTGGAGACATTTGCGTTTTCTGTTGATGTTTAGTCCAGTTTGGCTATTTCTGTATCCAGGACTTTTGTTAATGGGTTTAGGATTATTGGTTTCAACCATCTTGATTTTTGGCACCATTAATTTGTTCGGAGCGATATTAGATGTACACACTTTATTGTATTCATCTGCAATGCTAATAATCGGGTTTCAAAGTGCATCGTTTTATTTTTTCACTAAAATATTTGCCGTTCAAGAAGGCTTACTTCCTGATAGTAAGACTGTTAAGGATTTATCAGAATATATTAATCTAGAAAAAGGGCTTATTTTTGGCCTGATATTGCTTTTGGCAGGCTTTTATCTCTCAATCAATGCCCTCTCTGCATGGAATAATGTAAATTTTGGTGAACTTGACTCAAGAATAGTTTTGAGAAAAGTAATTCCTGCTGTTACAAGTCTGATATTGGGGTTTCAAATTGTACTTTACAGCTTTTTTTACAGTATTTTGGGATTAAAGCAAAAAATATGATCTCAGTTTTCCACATTCAAACTTAAAAATAAAATACATCATTTGCCTGTATTGTCAATTTATCCAAAGTAAAAATGGGTATTTCTTGGTTCAATGTGTAATCTCCTTGGTGATCGTATTTTTTTGATTCCCCACGAATATAAATCTATACCTGTTTGTATTCAGGCATCACTATCCAATATTCGTTCACCCCATTTTCTTCATATAAGTGAAACTTAAAATCCACATCTTTCTTTAAAGTAGAGGGCGAAATTATTTCAACAATCATGTCTGGTGGACCTATACAACCTTTGTCATGCACTTTGTTCCTATCACAAATGATACAAATATCAGGTTGCACTACAGTATCACTTTCATTTTCTAGCCCGTTTAGGTACACATCAAAAGGAGCATCGAAAACTTTACATTTTTTATTGTTTATTTTGTTTCTTAGTTCAAAATAAATGTTGCCCGATATGGCTTGGTGGTAGCTTCTAGGAGCTGGCGACATTTTAAAAATTTTGCCTTTGATGAGTTCTACCATTTCATCTAGTTGCCAATTGAGATAGTCGCCTACAGTGTAGCTTTTGTTCAAATCAAGCTGAGAAATGTCGGTGATGGGCATGGAAATAGTGGTTTTAAAAATCCCAAACCTTATTTTTACGGATTCTATAATATTTTCTGAGGTTCATTAAAAAGCCAAGTGCCATATATATA
>JBJXGB010000228.1:0-6997 GCA_046152935.1 Cytophagales bacterium | reverse complement strand
TTCAATTTGTTGAAGAGTGAAGGCGGTATGAGTTAATGTAGCACTGATCGGATTTCTGTTGGAGTGAGCACTGATTTTTTTATAACATTGCCATTGCCTTCTGCAAAGAATTAATTTTTGCTTCAGCATCAGCTTTTTTCTTGCGTTCGTTTTCAATTACTTCGGGTTTGGCGTTGGCTACGAATTTCTCGTTACTCAATTTTGCATCTACAGATTTCAAAAATCCTTGTAAATAGTCGATTTCCTTTTTGATCTCAGCTTTTTCCTTCTGTATATCAATCTTCCCTTCTAATGGAATAAAAAACTCAAAACTTCCTACCATAAAAGCTGACATTCCTTCCGGATTTTCAGAAAATTCAATTGCTGAAATATTGCCTAATTTCTTGATAATTGATTCGAACTGAAGTAGATAAGACTTAAAATCATCTTTTTGTATGGACTTAGCAGAAAGTTTCAATGCTTCTTTTGGAGACATCCCTTTCGAACTTCTGAAATTTCGAATTTGAGAAATCAATTCCAATACTTTTTCAGCATACTTCAAAAATTCGGAATTGAAAGGTCGAGGTTTTACATATTCAGCCACAATCAAACAATTTTTTTCACTTCTTTCTCCCAGTTCGTGCCAGATTTCTTCTGTGATGAAGGGCATAAATGGATGAACAAGTTTTAATATTTTCTCAAAATAAGCTATGGTTTGATCGTAGGTTGCTTTGTCAATTGGTTTACCAAATTCTGGTTTTACCATTTCCAAATACCAAGCACAGAAATCATCCCAAACCAGTTTGTAAACCCCATTCAACACTTCAGACAAACGGTATTTCTCGTAATTCTCTTCTATTTCTATAAGTGCTTGATTGAATCTGTTTTCAAACCATTCGGCTGCCCTCAAACCCTCAAGGTTTTCAAAACCTTGAGGGGTTTCTACAACTTCCCAACCTTTCACCAATCTGAAGGCGTTCCAGATTTTATTGGCAAAATTCCTTCCTTGTTCGCAGTATTTCTCATCAAAAAGTAAATCATTCCCTGCTGGTGAAGAAAGCAACATACCAACACGAACACCATCAGCACTGTATTTTTCAATCAATTCTATTGGATCTGGTGAGTTACCCAAAGATTTTGACATTTTCCTTCCTTGTTTATCTCTCACAATACCAGTCAAATATACATTGGTAAACGGCAGTTCTTGTTTGAATTCGTAGCCTGCCATCACCATTCTTGCCACCCAAAAGAAAAGAATTTCAGGGGCAGTTACCAGATCGTTTGTAGGGTAGAAATATTTAAAATCTGCATTATCAGGGTCTTTAAAACCATCAAATACCGATATTGGCCACAACCATGAAGAAAACCAAGTATCGAGTACGTCTTCGTCTTGTTTTAAATCTCCAATAGAGTATTTCGAATTTAGTTTATTGAATTTTTCCGTTGCTTCTTCGAAATTATTGGCAACGATGATGGTGCCATCGGGCAAATAATAGGCAGGAATGCGTTGTCCCCACCACAATTGACGACTAATGCACCAATCCTGCACATTTTCCATCCAATGTTTATAGGTATTGATAAACTTTTCTTTGGGATGGAGTTTAATATTGTCGTTCAATACATTTTCCAAAGCAGGACCAGCCAGCTCCTTCATCTTCACAAACCATTGCGTAGAAATGCGTGGTTCAATTACTGCACCTGTACGTTCTGATGTACCTACTTTATTTACAATCTCTTTACTTTCAATCAAATAGCCTTTTTCTTCAAGCTCTTTTACTATTTTTTTACGAGCAACAAAGCGATCTTCTCCCACATAAATTTGTCCAGCAGTACTTATCGTTCCGTCCTCATTTAAGACATCAATTACTTCTAAACCATATTTGAGTCCTATGTTGTAATCGGTTAAATCATGGGCGGGCGTAACTTTCAATGAGCCTGTTCCAAATTCCATATCTACTGCTTCATCGGTGATGATAGGAATGGGACGATCGATCAAAGGCACTAAAAATTTCTTTCCAATAAGGTGCTTGTAACGTTCATCATTCGGATTAACGCAGATGGCTACATCTCCCATAATTGTTTCAGGACGAGTAGTGGCAATTGTAAAATACTCAAGCTTTTTTCCTTCTGCATCAGAAACCGATTCAGCCGCATAATATTTAATGAAATGCAATTTGCTTTGGCTTTCCTTGTAAATCACCTCTTCATCAGAAAGGGCAGTTTTGCCCTGAGGATCCCAATTAATCATACGAGCGCCTCTGTAAATCAAGCCTTTAGCATATAGCTTGCAAAAGACTTCAATTACGGCTTCAGAAAGATTTTCCTCCATGGTGAACCGGGTTCTATCCCAATCACATGAAGCACCAAGTTTTTTTAATTGCTCTAAAATAATGCCTCCATATTTCTCCTTCCATTCCCAAGCGTATTTTAGAAATTCTTCTCTCGATAAATCTTTTTTATTGATTCCTTTTTCCTTTAGCATGGCTACCACTTTGGCTTCGGTGGCAATACTGGCATGGTCTGTACCAGCAACCCATAGTGCTTCGAAGCCTTGCATACGTTTTCTGCGAACCAACACATCTTGAATGGTATTGTTGAGCATGTGGCCCATGTGAAGTACACCCGTCACGTTGGGTGGAGGAATGACAATCGTATAAGGTTTCTTAGCAGGGTTAGGAGAAGCTTTGAAAAATTGATGATCAAGCCAATATTTGTACCATTTAGATTCTACTTCTATAGGGCTGTAAACTTTAGAAATTTCCGACATTTATGAAAAAAGAATAGGATGCGCAAAATTGAGGCTGCAAAATTAAGGATATTGGCGAAATAGAAACAATAAGTTTTTGGAGAATCAGCCTCTAACTTGTAGAAAGGTATTGAAAGGCTAGTTTTAAGTCCATTTCTGTTCGCCATGGTATCGCAAACATCCATTTTCAACTATTAAAGGTGAATCGATATTGTTGCTATAAAGAGAGCCAGTACCCAAGCCTTGTGGCAAATCGTTGGGAAATAAGCTTGTAAATTGAGCAATTGCATTGAGCCCAATATTCGATTCGAGGGCAGATGTTATCCACCATTCAATATTCCTTTTTTCTGCAATCTCAATCCATTCTTTGGCAGCCTTCAAGCCTCCCACAAGGGTTGGTTTAATTATAATGTAAGGCGGCTGAATGGCCTCGAGCAGTTGTATTTTGTCTTCGGGGTAATAAATGCCAATCAATTCTTCATCCAATGCAATCGGGATAGGCGATTGCCTACAAAGCGCAGCCATCTCCTGTACTTGTCCTTGTTTGATAGGCTGTTCGATCGAATGCAAACTGTATTCCGATAGCATTTTTAGCTTTTCAATGGCTTCCGTGCTAGAAAACGCCCCATTGGCATCTACTCTTATGGTGATTTCGCTTGCTGAAAAATTATTTCTAATAGATTTTAGCAAATCAAGCTCATCGTTGAAATCAATGGCACCAATTTTGAGCTTAATGGTAGTAAATCCAGCGTCAATTTTGGCTTTTATTTGCTTTTGCATGGTGGCTTTATCTGCCATCCACACAAGGCCATTAATAGAAATAGTACTTTCACCTCGATAAAAGGCAGTATCGTAAATCATTTTCTTGCCTCCATTTTGTAAATCTAAAATGGCGGTCTCCAATGCAAATCGGATGGATGGAAAGGCCGAAAGATGCTCATCATTCCAAAAATCTAAGTTCGATGTAAATTGATTGAGATAAAACTCAAAATCTGGTCTATCATCGATACTCAAATCTTTGAGCGGTGCGGCTTCACCCACGCCTACTATTTCGGGCGATTCAGTATGCCACAGTTTTATAAAGTATACTGAGTGCGAATGCAGGCTGCCTCTCGAAGTGCGGGCATCGAAGTTAAGATTTAGAATATGTTTGTGCCACGAAGCCTTCAGCATAGTTGTATTTTACTTCAAATCTATATTAGCGTGCTTATTTTTACTAAATTTGTAGAATAATTCTTAGAATCAAGCGAAATGGAGGACAAAGAATATTTGAATCGCTTAGTAGAAATAATGTCAGAGATGCTAAATGACCAGAAAGAGATGTTGCTCGAACACAAAATTACAAATTCGAGACTCGATAACGTAACTGAAAGGCTTGAAAAAGTAGAAAATCAACTTGGTAAAACCAACGCAGGTATTGGTGAATTGAGAGTTTCAGTAATGAGATTGGCTGATGAAATAAAAATAATTCATGACCACGACAACAGAAACAATTTATTGGAACGAAAAGTTTTTGCTTAATTATTGAAACATCAATCTCAAAATACCGCACCAGCACAGCAAACCGCTATTTTAGTAGCCGTTTCTAGCAAAAGCCAAAGTGAATCTAAAACCAAAGAATATTTGCAGGAATTGGATTTTTTAACTGCTACGTTGGGCATAAAGGTGCTCAAACATTTTACCCAAAGGCTCGACAGGCCGGAATCTTCTTCTTACATAGGAAAGGGCAAATTGGAGGAGATTCGCTTGTATACCTTGCAGCACATGCCCGATTTTGCCATTTTTGATGACGAGCTTACTGCTTCGCAGGTAAAAAATATCAACAACGAGCTTAAAATCAGTATTTTAGATCGCAGCTTGTTGATACTTGAAATTTTTGAAGGCAGAGCACAATCTGCCCAATCTCGCACTCAAGTAGAATTGGCTAAAAACCAGTATTTGCTACCCAGATTGACCAATATGTGGTCGCATTTAGAGCGCCAACGTGGTGGCACAGGCACACGTGGCGGCTCTGGTGAGAAAGAGATAGAAACAGACAGGCGAGTTATCAAAGCCAGAATTTCATTTCTGAAAGATGAGCTAAAAAAAATTGATGTAGTAAACCTGACCCAACGTAAAAACAGAACTGGGATCGTGCGGGTTGCCATAGTGGGGTATACCAATGTAGGCAAATCTACCTTGATGAATTTGCTTACAAAAGCCGATATTTTGGCAGAAAACAAGCTTTTCGCCACCGTTGATGCCACTGTGCGTAAATTAGTTTGGGAAACGATTCCGTTTTTAATCTCCGACACTGTTGGTTTTATTCGCAAGCTGCCCCATCAATTAATAGAGAGTTTTAAATCTACTTTGGATGAAGTTTCAGAGGCCGATTTATTGCTCCATATTGTCGATGTATCACATGCTACATTTGAAGAACAAATAGAAGTAGTGAATAAAACACTTACTGAATTGAAGGCAAACGATAAACCTATCGTGTTGGTATTCAATAAAATAGACCAGTTAGAAGCACAAATGGCCGTAGAAAATGAAAAGCTGGATGAAGAGCAAAAAGCCATTGCCGGAACTTTAGAAGATAGATTGAAGGGATTAGCTACAATATATGCCAATGAAAGCACAGAAGTGGTATTTATTTCTGCTACTGAAAAAGAGAATATTGAGGACTTGAGAGAAAAAATAATGAACAAGGTGAAAGCCAAGCACATGCAGATTTACCCAAATTTTGTTTTGTATGAGGTCTAGAATGATCTGTTTGTTTACTATAAAATAATGAGCAACGGACTAAAGTAAATTTTTCAATTATTAAAAAATCAAAATAAATACAAGTGAATATTGAGCATATCAAAGTCCTAAAGGAGCGAATAGCAGCCCTTGGGCACTATCTTTGACTACGATAGAAAAAAAGAAACCATTCAGGAACAAGAACGCGTAACCACCGCTCCAGATTTTTGGGACAATCGCGAAAAAGCAGAAGAAATATTAAAAGGCATACGAAATCTGAAAATTTGGACAGATGTATTAGATGAAATTTTAGCAAAAGAGGCAGATTTTGATGTCTTGCACGATTTTTTTCTTGCTGGTGATGTTGCCGAAGCCGAAATTGAACAAGAATTCAAAAACCTAACCGATTTGGTAGAAGCCTTGGAATTTAAACGCATGTTGAATGCCGAAGAAGATGCTTTTTCGGCTACAGTAGAGATAAATTCGGGTGCTGGTGGCACAGAAAGCCAAGATTGGGCCGAAATGCTGATGCGAATGTACATCATGTGGGGCGAAAAGCACAAATACAAAGTGCGTGAAGTCGATTCGCAAGCTGGCGATGGAGCTGGCATAAAATCTTGCATCTTAGAATTTACAGGTGAGTTTGCTTATGGATACTTAAAAGCAGAAATTGGAGTGCACAGATTGGTACGAATTTCGCCTTTCGACTCCAATGCACGTAGGCACACTTCATTTGCTTCCGTTTATGTATACCCTATTATAGATGACACCATTGTAATAGATATTAACCCCGCAGATGTTGAGCTACACACTTCTCGCTCGGGTGGAGCAGGTGGGCAAAATGTAAACAAGGTTGAGACCAAAGTACAGCTCACACACAAGCCAAGCGGAATTGTGGTAGTGTGCCAGGTAGAACGTTCGCAACATTTGAACAGAGAAATGGCAATGCAAATGTTGAAATCACGATTGTATCAATTGGAAGTAGACAAGAGGAATGCCGAAAGAGACAAAGTAGAAGGCACAAAAAAGAAGATTGAATGGGGTTCTCAAATACGAAATTATGTAATGCACCCGTATAAATTGGTAAAAGACAATCGTACAGATGTAGAAACCTCTGATGTGCAGGCAGTTATGGATGGCGGAATAGATATTTTTATAAAAGCTTACTTAATGGAGGGTATAGCTTTGGTTGGATAAAAAAATGAAGGGCACACTAATTATAGTACGTTTGAAAAAATAAAAGATGATCAAAAACGAAGAATACTATAAGCAGAATATTGTTGTGCTTATAGCCCTGGCCAATTTGTTTGGGTTTTTCCTAGTAGCCATTGTTACTGCCGATTATAGCCTAATTAAGAATGAAGATATGGATTTGATGTTAAATCAAGTCTTTGCGATTTTATTGATAATATTTGGGTTGATTTTCGGGCTAATAATTATCATCTTTGTATCACAATTATTCGCCACACTTAACAAACTAAAAAAATGATTATCCTTTTAATTGGCATTTTTGCTATTGGGTTAGTATTGGCTTTTGGAGGTGGATACGCT
>JBJXGB010000223.1:0-18814 GCA_046152935.1 Cytophagales bacterium | reverse complement strand
GTAAATCTTTTCGCTTCTCGGTAAGCCTATTTTGGCTAATAAAGTCGTTTGCATCGAAGAAAAACATCCAAATAAGCAGGAAAAAGCCAGTCGTAAAGTAAAAGTTTCTAAAAAATGGAATTATTTTTCGAATAACAGATTTTATATTCACAGCGTAAATAAAGAAAACAATGCGGTATTGAAAACCCAGAAATAGTGGAGCAGTAGTAAGACTAAGCTTCAAAAACTATTCCTGAGATATTATTTTATGCTTAAATCTAATAACCCAAAGCTGGGCTAAGCCAGCGTTCGCAGGTTTCAATATCCATATCTTTGCGTAGCGAATAATCTATCACTTGGTCTTTGTCTATTTTACCCAAGCCAAAATATTTGCTTTGCGGATGCGAGAAATACCAACCACTTACCGCTGCTGCTGGGTACATAGCAAAGCTCTCGGTCAATATCATACCCGTATTTTTTTCTACTTCCAGCAATTGAAATAAAGTAGCCTTTTCTGTGTGGTCTGGACAAGCAGGATAGCCTGGCGCAGGACGAATGCCCTGGTACTCTTCTTCTATTAGTTGTTCTGTTGATATTTTTTCATTTGCAGCATAGCCCCACAACTCCTTTCGCACTTTTTCGTGCATTAATTCTGCGAAAGCCTCTGCAAAACGATCGGCCATGGCTTTGAGCATGATCGAATTGTAATCATCATGGTCTTTCTCGTATTTTTCAATATGCTTTTCCATGCCTATGCCTGTGCAAACCGCAAAACCTCCGATATAATCTTGTTTGCCCGATTCTTTGGGAGCTATAAAATCGGTCAAACACATATAAGGCACATTTTCAGCCCGCTTTGTTTGTTGACGAAGGTGGTGCAACCTCACCTCCAGCCCCTCTCCTACAGAGAGGGGAGAGCTACTACCCTGCAATACACTCATATCCAGCTCAATATCATCGTCACCCACAGCATTGGCTGGATAAAAACCAACTACTGCATTTGCTTGAATCATCTTTCTATCGATAATCATTTTGAGCATTTTTTGCGCGTCATTATACAGCTTTGTAGCTTCAACACCTACAATCTCGTCTGTTAATATTTTTGGATATTTTCCATGCAATTCCCAGGTTTGAAAAAACGGTGTCCAATCGATGTATTTGGCTATTTCTTCTAAAGGATAGTTATTGAATGTTTTATTTCCTAAAAAAGAAGGTTTTTTAGGCTCAATCGTACTCCAGTCAGATTTGAATTTTTTTGCTCTGGCTTCATCTAATTTTACAAAGTTCTTATCCTTTTGCTTGCCAGCGTAGTCTTCACGCATTTTGGCATATTCAGCCTTAGTTTTCAAAAAGAAATCTTCTTTGGAATCTTTGCCTAATAAACTTGAGACTACAGGCACGGAGCGAGATGCATCCAATACGTGAACTACTGGCCCATCATACATCGGGTCAATCTTAACCGCAGTGTGAATGCGAGAAGTGGTGGCACCTCCAATCAGCAGAGGAATTTTGAATCCTTGGCGTTGCATTTCTTTGGCCATGTGCACCATTTCATCCAATGAAGGGGTAATTAAGCCACTCAATCCAATCACATCTACATTTTGCTCAATAGCCGTTTTGATAATTTTTTCGGCCGGCACCATTACCCCAATATCTATTACTTCGTAATTGTTACAAGCCATCACTACACCAACAATATTTTTTCCAATATCATGAACATCACCTTTAACAGTAGCCATTAAAACCTTTCCAGCATTTGTGGTGGTGTTTCCAGTACGAAGTTTTTCTGCCTCGATGTATGGAAGCAAATATGCGACCGCCTTTTTCATCACACGAGCAGATTTCACTACTTGGGGCAAAAACATTTTTCCAGCGCCAAACAAATCACCTACTACATTCATTCCATCCATCAGAGGTCCTTCTATTACTTCCAAAGGTTTGTCAAATGCATGACGACATTCCTCGACATCAGCATCTATAAAGGCATCGTTTCCTTTTACTAAAGAATGAGTTAAACGCTCTTTTACGGGCAAACTTCTCCATTCGTCCTCTACTTTCTCTTTTACTTCTTTGCCAATATGTTTGATAGAATCTGCATAATCTACTAAGCGTTCTGTTGCATCTGATCTACGATTAAGTAGCACATCTTCAATCAACTCCAGCATATCTTTTGGAATATCGTCATATACTGGAATAATTCCTGCATTCACAATTCCCATATTCATACCGTGTTTTATGCCATGATATAAAAAGGCAGAGTGTATGGCTTCACGAACCACATTATTGCCCCGAAAAGAAAAGGAAATATTGGAAACTCCCCCACTTACTCGAGCAAAAGGTAAGTTTTCTTTTATCCATTTGGTGGCATTAAAAAAATCAACGGCATAGTTATTGTGCTCCTCCATTCCCGTGGCAACTGTCAAAATATTTGGGTCAAATATGATGTCCTCAGCATTGAAGCCCACTTCATTTACCAATATATCGTAACTGCGTTTACAGATTTCTATTCTCCGTTGAAAGCTATCTGCTTGCCCATTTTCATCAAATGCCATTATTACCGAAGCAGCACCGTACATCTTGATTTTTCGGGCGTATTCTTTGAATTTTTCTTCACCTTCTTTGAGTGAAATGGAGTTCACAATCGCCTTCCCTTGTGATACTTTCAATCCAGCTTCAATCACCGACCATTTTGATGAATCGATCATTACTGGAACCCTTGCAATATCAGGTTCGGCAGCAATCAAATTCAAAAAACGAGTCATCATGGCTTCGGAATCTATCATTCCTTCGTCCATATTGATGTCAATGACTTGAGCTCCGCTTTCTACTTGTTCTCTAGCAACTGCTAGTGCTTCTTCGAGTTTTTCTTCACGAATCAACTTGGCAAACTTAGCAGAACCTGTGATATTGGTACGTTCGCCCACGTTGGTAAACATGCTGTCAGGCAGTAAAGTAGTTGGTTCTAAGCCACTTAGACGCATATATTGTTCGGGATTTGATCTTTTTCTAGGTGCTTTTCCTTCGGCCATTTTCGCCATTTCCCGAATGTGATCTGGTGTGGTACCACAACATCCGCCCAAAATATTGACAAAACCAGCATCAATAAATTCCTGATGAACGCCTTTTTCCACCATTATTTCTGGTGTTTCATCGTATTCTCCAAACTGATTTGGCAATCCAGCATTGGGATATATTCCCACAAAACATGAGGATATTTTGGATAATTCTTCCAAATACGGACGCATATCTTTTGCTCCCATGGCACAGTTCAAACTCACACCCATCAGATTGGCATGAACCACAGAGTTGTAAAATGCCTCTGTCGTTTGCCCAGAAAGTGTTCTGCCAGAGGCATCTGTGATGGTACCTGAAACCATCAAAGGAAGTTTAGCACTTCGCCAGTTATTTTCATCAATAAATACTTTTCTGCCATCGATCGGAGAAATGAAAAAACCTTCGGCATCTGCCAAATCTTTAAATAATTTGAGAGCAGCAAAAAGTCCTGCTTTGCTATTTAGAGTATCAGTGATGGTTTCAAAAAGCAAAAAATCTACACCAGCATCAATCAACGCTTTGATTTGTTCGGTGTAAGCACCTACCAATTGATCGAAGGTGATGGCTCGATACCCAGGATCGTTTACATCGGGGCTCATAGATGCTAGCTTTGTGGTTGGACCCATTGCACCAGCCACAAAACGAGGCTTCGATGGATTTAATTTGGTATAGTCGTCAGCCGCTTTTCGAGCAACTTTTGCATTGTAATAATTAATATCATACACTTCTTTTTCCATTTCATAATCGGCCATGGCTACCCACGTGCCTGAAAAGGTGTTGGTTTCGATAATATCTGCTCCTGCCTCTAAATATAGTTTATGGATTTCCTCTAAAACATCGGGTCGGGTGATGCCAATTAAATCATTGTTGCCTTTGAGCGAAATATGCCAATTTTTGAATCGTTCGCCTCTGTAATCTTCTTCTTGTAATTTGTATCGTTGAATCATGCTGCCCATTGCACCATCCAAAATTAAGATTCTCTTTTCTAATTCTTCTTCTATTCTGTGCTTCATGTTGTTGGTCTCAAAAATTTAGAGCTTGATTAATATGTAAAAATCTATCAAATTACCTTGACAACAAAATAATGTTTGTTTTCGTTTTGAGATAAACTGAGGTGACGAAAAAACAAAAAGTATTTGAATTATTTTTTAGAGATTTTATAGCCAATTGGTTCTCTTGGAAGTTTTTCATTACTCATTAGGTCTTTTAAGTAATCGAAAATGACTTTCAATTGTTCATCGTGGTCTGTAAGTGTTTTTTCCATATTCATGATTTTAATGAACAAATCTTTATTTTCGGCCATAATTTCACGCATAGCCGTAAATTGTCTCATAATAAAAATATTAACCTGAATAGCTCTTTCACTGTTAATTACACTTGAAAGCATAGCTACACCATTCTCAGTAAAGGCATAGGGAGAATATCTATTTCCACCTCTTCCAAAATTGTAATCGTTTGAGGTCACAATTTGTGACCTCAAATTTTCGATCTCATTATCAGACACTTGAAACATAAAGTCTTCAGGAAATCTTGCACTATTCCGTTTTACAGCTTGGTTCAAAACTTTGGTTTCAATGCCATATAATTCTGCCAAATCACGATCAAGCATTATTTTATTGCCTCTTAGAAAATATATTTTACTTACAACTTTTGTGTGTGTTCTAATTTCATATTCTTAGTTTCTATGCAAAAAGTAATTATTTGTCATACAACCACTGCTCAGGGTCTTGCTTTTCATTGCCTTTCCAGACTTGAAACTGAACTTCGCTCACTTCTTCTTCATTAGTAAACACATCTGCAATCATTTCTTTGGCTTTTATTTTTTGCCCGTTTTTTACAATTACATTTTTTAATTTTGCATAAAAAGTGTAGTATTCTCCGTGCTGCACCATCACTATTTGGTTCATACCTGGCACTTCTGCTACTGCCATTACTGTTCCATCGAAAACTGTTCTTACTTTTTCGCCCTTATTTGTCTGAATATCAACTCCTAAGTTTTCGACCATCACATTTTTTAGTACCGGATGCGGAAATCTGCCAAATTTTTGGGAAATAAAGCCTTGTTGTATAGGCCAAAATAGCTTTCCTTTCGCGGCCGAAAAATTATTGGTTGCATAATTTGTCTCAGGAACTTTCTTTGGTTTATTTTCCAATTTTGCCTTTGTTTCTGCAGCTTTTGCCTCAGCTGCAGCTTTTTCTATTTCCTTTTTTATCAGATCTAAAATTAATTTCTCCAGTTTTTTGAGGTTTTTCTTACGTTCCTCAAGCTCATCTAGTAATTCTGATTCACGCTTCGAGAGCTCTGCGACTGCCACTTCTTGGTCTGATTTTAAGCCACTTAAGTTGGTGTTTTCCTGCCGTACAGTTACTACAACATTCGATCTTTCTTTCCGTTTGGCGTACAACAGCTTGCGTTTGGCATTTAAGGTGATGGCTACTTTATTGATTTGCTTCACATGCTTTTTTCGGGCTTGCGAATAATATTGAAAGTATTTGATGCGCTGCACCAATTGATTGAAAGTGTTTGAAGAAAAAAGAAAAATAAGCTTACTATATGTATCGTTGGCTTTGGCAGCATTGTATATCATCTGTGCATATTCTTTTTTCAAATCGCCCAAATGAACTTTTAAGTCTTTGATTGAATTTTCGGTCTGTTTTATTTCAATATCAATAATTCCTATTTCTTTTTCATATATAATTATTTGATTCGTTTTTTCCTTTATTTGCTGGGTAATAACGGTAAGTTGCCCAAGCGTGGTGGTTTTTTTGGTGCGCGTTTCACCTAGTATCTTACTAGCTTCTTCAAGTTTTCTTTGGTTATCTTGCTTCTCTTTTTCTAATTCAACCCTTTTCTTAGGTGTTTGGGCGTAGATAAAAGCTGTAAATAGTATAAAAAATAAAAAAGGAGAATTAGCTAGTTTTTTTTGCACCAATATAAAAGTAAGCTACTCGGATGTAAAAATTAGCATTTTTTATGTGCTTAAAACACCAAAAAAAGCCTTTTTGGCCTCTTCAATCGATATTTTGGTAACTATTCCACTGTAAACAGATGCAATTAAACTTTCTATTTTTTCAGCTGGTAGCTCTATGGCATTGGCTATTTCTCTAAAAAGCTTTTGTTCAGAAGAATCGAAATTCAATTCCTCAGACAGTACTTTAATGATGTGATAAATAAATACAAATTTTTCCTGCTCCGATACTGGAAACGATATTTGCTTTCGATTGAGCTCCTCAGTAATTAGTTCAATATCAACATCTTGCATTCCGTTTCGCTTCGCAATTTCGATGATCGGCACCAAAAGTGGGTCGATATCGGAAATGAAAGAAACCTGACCATTGTCATCTGTAAATTTTCTAACCTTATGTTTAGGGGCATTTAACCAATGTAACATGACAATTGCTTACTTTAATCTTTACTTCTACTCAAAATTAATCACTTTTGTTCCTCAATATAAAAATTGCAGAAAACTTTTCTAAAATTAGGATATAATTGCGTTGAAGCAAACTCGTTGTATGAAATTAATTGAATTTCAAAACCTATATTCCGTGTGTAATTATACTAAAATAATGTTGTTGTTTTCAGATTCATACTTTCTATTTGCGAATTTTATTTATTCTGGAATGCTAAAAAACCATTAAACACTCTGTTTAGCCAAAAGCAAATCAGTTTTTGGTTGCGATTTGGCGAAATTACTGATATGCAAGCAAAAAAAACAATAT
The DNA here is from genome assembly GCA_046152935.1 of Cytophagales bacterium. Lineage (GTDB taxonomy): Bacteria > Bacteroidota > Bacteroidia > Cytophagales > UBA9547 > CAZMFZ01. The sequence goes on along the minus strand of JBJXGB010000223.1, from coordinate 12,061 downwards.
ATGAATGGCTGACAACCAATTTTGCAATTAACATGCAAAACGAGGACGATTTTTCCCTAAAAAGAAGTTTCAGGGTCAATTATGCCAAAATTTTGGTATTCCTATGTATTTTCGTGTTAGTTGTGTGTTTTTTTTCGGTCACTTTATTTATGTGGGTCGATAGTTATTATTCTGATGAACTAAGAAAGGAAAAAGCCTTTAGAAAAGAGATTTACAAACTTCGTCTTTATATTGATTCGCTCGAAGTGCAATCGGTAAGGAACGATAGTTTTGTAAAAAGTTTCAAGACTATGCTTTCTGGCACCAATGAGTTGATCGAGAATGAAAGATTAAGAAACAGAACTGAAACAAAAAATAACGTTGTAAAGCGAGAAGACATGATGCTCCCAGCAGAATTGCGCCTTCGAAATGACTTTGAAAACACCAAAAAGATCCAAAATTTACTAAATTCTTCAGACAAAGAATTTGGAATTGCAAAGAAGCAAACCCTTTCTGGTATTTATTTTTTCCCACCTATTTCTGGATTGGTTAGCAATCATTTCGATGCGCAATCAAAGCATTTTGGAATTGATATTTTGTCGAAAGAAAACGAACCCATAAAATCGGTGTCAGATGGCTCGGTGATTTACTCTGGCTGGAGCTACGATACTGGCTATATGCTTGTGGTTCAGCACGATGAAGATTTAATTTCAGTTTACAAACACAATGCATCTTTGCTGAAAAAAGTGGGGGAAAATGTGAAATCTGGTGAGGTTGTCGCCATCATTGGCAATTCGGGCGAGCTCACAACAGGGCCACATTTGCATTTCGAATTGTGGTTTAAAGGCCGGCCCTTGAACCCTTTAGATTATATCGTGTTTTAACAAAAATCTGATTTTAAATGGCTTTAGAGGATAAAGAGTACAGTGGAAAAGTGTTTGATGGCGAGATATTATCAAAATTATACGTATTTGTCAAGCCCTACAAATACACCTTTTATTTATTGATATTTATTACTTTGTTGGCGGGCTTGCTTTCTCCGGTTCGACCCTATGTCGTGCAGCTTACCATCGACAAATACATGATTGGTGGCAATTCTCGGGGCCTGCTTTGGATGACAATTGCACTTTTCGCACTCATATTCGCACAAGCATTTTTAGAGTATGGCACTTCGTTCATGTCGGCATGGTTGGGGCAAAACATCATAAAAGATGTAAGGGTGAAATTGTATGCGCATTTGCTGAAATTTAGGCTATCTTTTTATGATCGTACACCTATTGGAAGGCTCATTACTCGAAATATTTCTGATATTGAAACCATTTCTGATATTTTTACAGAAGGCTTGGCCGACATTGCCGGGTCGGTTTTGCAGCTCACTTTTATTATGGGCATTATGTTCTACATGAATTGGCAACTGACTTTAGTAAGTTTGTCTGTAATTCCACTTTTGCTTATTTGCACTTATGTGTTTAAAGAAAAGGTCAAAAAGTCTTTTAATGATGTGCGTACCGCTGTAGCCAATCTAAACACATTTGTCCAAGAGCATATTACTGGGATGAATATTGTGCAGATTTTCAATAGTGAAGAAAGGGAGTTTGAGAAATTTAAAGCAATTAATCGGCAACATAGAAATGCCAATTTGAAATCCGTGTTTTATTACTCCGTTTACTTTCCAGTAGCCGAAGTGCTAAGTGCTGCTGGTATAGGTTTGTTGGTATGGTGGGGAGCTAAAGGTGTTGTAAATGAGCAAGTTACGTTTGGGACATTGGTGGCTTTTATCATGTTTATTCAAATGTTTTTTCGGCCAATTCGTGAAATTGCTGACAAATTTAATACGCTGCAAATGGGAATAGTGGGCTCTGCTAGGGTAATGAAATTGCTGGAAACTGTTGAATTTTTGCCCGAAAATGGCACCTTGAAACCCGATGTGTTTGAAGGAACAGTGTGCTTTGAAAATGTCTCTTTTGCTTACGTTGATGACAATTTTGTGCTCAAAAATATTTCATTCGAGGTAAAAAAAGGTGAAACAGTGGCTTTGGTAGGTGCCACAGGGGCTGGCAAATCTTCCATTATCAATTTACTAAATCGATTTTATGAAATTAATGAGGGTAACATATTAATAGATGGTAATAATATTCTCAATTATGATATTGGCTTTTTGAGAAGCCAAATTGGCGTGGTGTTGCAAGATGTATTCTTGTTTTCGGATTCGATAAAAAACAATATTAGCCTTGGTAATGAGCATATTAGCATCGAGCAAATGAGAAATGCAGCTGAAGCGGTAGGTGCATTAGATTTTATTGAAAAGCTACCTGGTGGCTTTGATTATCAAGTAATGGAGCGTGGCGCTACCCTGTCGGTCGGGCAACGCCAATTGGTTTCGTTTGTGAGGGCAATGGTTTATGATCCTAAAATCTTGGTGTTAGATGAAGCTACTTCGTCAGTAGACTCAGAAACTGAAGAATTGATTCAAAATGCACTTTTAAAAATGTTAAAAGGCAGAACCTCGATTGTAATTGCCCACAGGCTTTCGACAATTCAAAATGCAGATAATATAATAGTGATTGACAAAGGAGAAATTGTAGAGCAAGGTTCTCATTTAGAACTGGTTAATAGAGATGGCTATTATGCTAATCTTACCAGAATGCAGTTTCAGTTGGCGATATAATCTTGGATAGCTCGTTACTATTTTTGCAATCATGTCAGCTAAATATTCTGCCATTCTTCGAAATAAAAGCCCTTTCTGAAATTCTTCATTTCAAAAAGGGCTTTGTTGAAAATACTTAAAACCTATTTTTTTATTTTTCGATGGCTAATAATTGCACTAAAAATATCAATGCAGTGTTTGGACCTATTTTCTGGCCAGCTCCACTAGAGCCGTAAGCCAATTCAGATGGAATGTAAAATTTATATTCCGAGCCTACTTTCATCAATTGCAAGCCTTCTACCCAGCCTTTTATCACTTGATTTACGCCAAAAGTAGCAGGTTGATTTCTTTCAATCGAGCTGTCGAATACTTCTCCATTTATCAAAGTGCCATGATAATGCACTTTCACTTGGTTTGTGTCTTTAGGATATGCCCCAGTTCCTTCTTTTATCACCTCATATTGCAAGCCACTTGCAGTTATTTTTATGCCAGGTTTTTTGGCATTTTCAGCTAAAAACTTCTTGCCTTCTTCTACATTTTTATCGCCAGCTTTCGATTGTTGGGCTGCAAAATACGTTTGGATAATTTCTTGAGCTTCTTCTGATTTTAGAAGTAGCGGTTGGTTTTTAAGCACATCATTTAGGGCTTGCGATAAAACCGCTACACTAATAGAGTCGCCTAAGCCTTGTTGCTTTATTCCTTGGGCTATATTTAGGCCAATTGCATAGCTGAATTGGTCAGCTTTTGTTTTTAACATGGGTTTTTGAGTTTTAGAACTTGATTGTGTTGTTGGTTTTGCTTTTGGTTTAGGCTTGGTTTGTGCATCAACAGTTGCTGCTAATAAAACACCAGCCAAAGCAAAAGAAAGTAGAACTTGCTTTTTCATTATTCAATATAAATTTAATTTTCGCCAAATATAGTTTAATGAAAAATAAATTGTAAAACCTGCAGGTATTTTTTTGGGAACAAATTTAATAAAACAGGTGTGGTGCTATAATTTTTTGGATACCAATAGCATTTTCACAATTTTCGAACTATCAGTCGAATGCCGAACGTATACCAAATTTCGATTGGCTTTATTATTTGGTTTTTTGATAAATAAATTTTCTAATTTTGCCCATATCTCTATTATGAAAATCCATATTAAAGTTTCGTTTTTATTCTTATTGATTATCGCAAATTTATATTTTTCCCATGCGATAGCGCAGCAAGATATTACCACGCAATATCTTGCTGCCAAAGAACTTCTGAAAGCAGAAAAGTACGAAGAAAGTATAAAATCATTCGCAGAATTGGGCAATAATACTCCAAATGATGAGTTTTCTGCCCATTGTAAATATTTCACCGCCTACGCCTACTTTAAGAAGAATAATTTTAGAGATGCTAATTTTTTACTTTTTCAAATAATAAATAAATATCCAACTTGGGAAAAACTAGATTTTGTTTACTATTTGAAAGGTATCGTACAATTAGATGGTAAAAATTATGTGGACGCACTTACGCAATTTTCTAAAATAGCCGATCGAAGATTGAGAAAAAAGGCGGATGCAAGTATTTTATTTTATGCTGACAAGATTACCACCGATTCGCTCATAATGCTCAATTTGCGGTTTAAAGACGATAAGGGGTTGAAGGACGCATATTCTAAGCGAACAAACACTTATAAAGATGCTGAAATAGTAACCAAGCCAGAGTGGAATGTGGCTTTGCTGCTGCCCACCGAACTATCAGCAAAAAACAGATTTGTTTACGAGCTGAATGCTGGCATCACTTTGGCACAAGACTCACTTGCCAAAATGGGCGTAAAGATAAACATCCATCCTTTTGATACTGGAAAGGATACTACGGGTGTACTTAATTTCGTTTCACTACGCGAATCTGCATGCTTCGATATGGTAATTGGGCCTTTGTACAGCAATCAGCAGAAAATAATAAATGAATATTCTGTTAAACATGCTGTGCCAGTTGTAAATCCACTTTCCAATAGTTTCGGACTAGCAGCTTCCAATCCAAATTACTTTCTTTTTCAACCATCGGCAGAAACACAAGGCACTGTAGCTGCCGAATTTGCCTACAAAAATTTTACACGTAAGCCGACTGCTATTGTAGTGTTTGGAATTGGTGCCAACGATAGTTTAATAGCCAAGGCGTATAAAAGTCAATTTGAGAAATTGGGAGGTAAAGTGCTGAAATACAAAATGTTAGGTAAAAGCAACTCTGGATTCTTTGCCTCATTCTTTTCCAAAATACCAATAGATAGTGTCGGTCATATATTTGTGTCGAGCAACGAAAGTGCGTTGGCCGCCAATGTATTTACTACGCTCGAAGGCCTTTTGATTGATAAAGCCGCTTCATATAAAGAGACGTTAATAAATAATATGTTGGATGGCGAACAGAAGATTGAAAGACGACTTTTAGTGAATGATGTGCCTGTGTTTACATCGAGCAAGTGGCTAGAATTTGAATCGATAAGTTACGAGCAATTTATCATGCACAATACGCATTTTATTCAAAACGAATACACGCAATCAGATACTATTTCTGCCAATTTTGAAAGTAGATATTTTGAAACTTACCAGATTCCAGCCTCTATTTATGCAAAACAAGGCTACAGTATGATACTAAATTTTGGCATATTTTTGAACGCTTATGGCATTTATTTCCCTAAATTTTTATCTGAAACTACAACACAAAAGAGTCCCACACTTAGTTATCAAAATTACAGCACTTCAAAAGATAATGCTTTTGTGCCAATCGTAAAAATTGATAATTACCAATTAATGCTGGTAAATAAACCAGACCTTCAGAATGCTAAATAGAACCAATAGCCAATCGTTATTTTCAAAAGCTAAGCAAATTATACCAGGTGGTGTAAATTCCCCAGTACGAGCCTTTCGTGCCGTGGGTGGCGAGCCGTTGTTTATGAAGAGTGCCAAAGGAGCCTTTTTGCTTGATGAAGACGGCAACTCCTACATCGATTTGATCGGCTCTTGGGGACCAATGATACTAGGTCATGCCTTTCCAGCCATTGAAAATGCCATCATTGAAGCAGTGAAAGGCTCCACTTCATTTGGTGCGCCTTCTGCAAGAGAGGTAGAAATGGCAGAGCTGATTGTATCAATGGTGCCTTCCGTTGAAAAAGTACGGATGGTAAACTCTGGAACGGAAGCTTGTATGTCGGCTATTCGGGCTGCAAGGGGTTTTACTGGCAGAAATAAAATCATAAAATTTGAAGGCTGCTACCACGGACATGGTGACTCTTTTCTAATAGCTGCAGGCAGCGGGGCAATTACCAATGGCGAGCCAGACAGTTTGGGCGTGACAAAAGGTGTGGCAAACGACACTTTAACAGCTCCATACAATGATTTGACTTTTGTTCAAAAATTGATAGAAGCCAACGAGAACCAAATATCCTGCATTATCATTGAGCCCGTAGTGGGCAATATGGGTTGTGTTTTGCCCCAAAATGGATTTTTAGAAGGCTTGCGTGCCTTAGCTACTAAAAATGGTATTGTTTTGATTTTTGATGAAGTAATGACTGGGTTTCGATTAGCTAAAGGAGGAGCTCAAGAGCGATTTGGTGTGATCCCTGACATGACAACCTTAGGCAAAATAATAGGAGGTGGTTTGCCTGTGGGAGCCTACGGAGGTAAAATGGAAATAATGGATTGCATTTCCCCAGTTGGCAAAGTATATCAAGCAGGTACACTTTCTGGCAATCCAGTGGCGATGGCTGCAGGTTTGGCTATGTTGAATTTTCTGAATTCAAATCCTGAAACTTATACCTATTTAGATAAAATTACAGAAAAAATCGCAAAAGGCATTCAAAATGGAGCCCAGAAACTAGGATTGCACTACACAGTAAATCAAATTGGGTCGATGTACAGCTTGTTTTTTACAGAAACCAAAGTAAATAACTTTGACGATGCTAAAAAATCTGATACGATACTATTTGGGAAATATTTCAACGCAATGCTCGAACGCGGCATTTATTTGGCTCCATCACAGTTCGAAAGTTTATTTGTGTCGGCTGCGATCACCGAAACCTTGGCCGACCAGATAATCGATGCCAGCAATGAAGCATTGAAACGGGCATTAGGCCATTAAATCTTCCTTGTTCTCTCCTTCATTAGTGCAATCAATTCAAGTTTGCTAATCGACTCAGCAGTAAGCGGCACATAAAAGCTAGCCAACCAATCATAACGCTTAAACATTAAAAACAACCAAACTGCGAAGAAATCAACTTTCTTGAACACCAAAGCATTTTCATTCACATAGTTTTGGATATTTTTCTGAAATTCAACAGGCAAATCTGTCCAATGCATTGATTGCTTTAAATGATGACCAATGTGGTAACCATCATTCCAGCAATTTTTATTGTATGGTGAATTGATACAAGTAATGCTGTTTCTGTAGTTATTTTCAGGACTATTCCTGTCAATAAATGCGTGTTGACCCCAATTTCCAGCCATCATCAAAAAACGATAAAGAAATACAGGAATAACAAAAAGGGCAACGATAGCCTGCCAGTTCACAAAACATAAACCGATGCAAATCAACCAAAACAGAGATTCTCCTTTTGCAAAATTATCTCTAATTTTTAACCTTTTTTTGAAGGTGAGATAACTATACAACTGCTGAATTCCAACAAAAATAAATGTAAAATAGTATTTCATAAAATCACCAAAATTATCTCTTTGGTACTTCATAGTGCTGCTGTGGTCTTCCTCCAAATTATTCTCAGGATGGTGCATACCAATATGATGGGCAAAATAGCTTTCTGGAGTTTGCCCAAAATAAGGCCCAATAAACCAAGGGATAATATTATTCAAAAACTCCACATTTTTCTTAAAAAGAACTCTGTGTGAGGTATTATGAAGCATCAAAATAAATGGTCCGGTTAGAAATACCAACTGCACTACGTAATACAAAATGGCCCATTTCCATTGGAACATTCCAGGCCAGAAGAAAAAAACAGTAGTTGGTAAAATGAGTGCTAAAAGCTTGATGGTCAAGTATATAAATGGCAAATCTCTTTCATCATTTATAAATTGAAGGAACCACTTATCAATTCCAGCATAAGTTTTCTCAGTGTAAATTGGATCTGTAATGGTGATTTGAATCGGAGACTGCATTGCTAATTTTATTATTGAAGGTCAAATATCACGATTTAAAACGCTCAAATGCAATGATATTGTTTTTAGATTGAACAAATTTAGATTTGAAAACTTTCCAAAAGTTGGCAAATTTATACACCCAACAACTCATGGACATTGGCTCTGATATTTTTGCTAATGGCATCTGTTTGCAAATCATTGATATCTTTCCCGAATGGGTCTTCGATTTCTTCGCCAATAATTTCCAAGCCCGTAAACGCATAAAATACAATCACCATTACCAATATCGACCAATATTGCAAATCGTGAATAATGCCAAACGGTAACATCATCATATATAAGAATAAAAATTTCTTTAAGTGAATGCTGTAGGATTTAGGAATGGGCGTATTTTTAATGCGTTCGCAAGCCCCCACTACATCTGTAAAAGACTCGATATTTTTATCTATTACAATAAATTCTTCCTTGGTTATCAGCCCTTTTCGATACAATTCTGTCACACGTCTGCAAATGAAAGCCGCAATTTTATTTGGAACGTGTTGCGTTTTCTTCAATTCTTCTAAGTAACTATCTTCTATTTCGAGCTCCTTAAATTTAACACCTTTACGCAAATGTTCTTTCATTGCTACGCCATAATTCCCAATCATTTGAGCAAAAAACAAACGATTTTCTAGATCATCTTTTGCTAAGTATGCATCCAGTTTAATAGCAAACGAGCGCGTATTATTGGTCAAATTCCCGAGCATTCTTCTTCCTTCCCACCACCTGTCGTATGCAGTATTGGTTCTGAATACTAGCAACAAACCCAAAACAACCCCTAATAATGAAAAAATGGTTGGACTTGGCTTAAAATCTATATGCAATACATTTTGCTCAAAATAAAGTATGGCAAAAGTGTAAACTGCCACGATTAAACAGCTAAAAGCTAGCGTTCGTAATACTTTGGTAGTAAAAAAGCTTGGAACTGCCTTAAACCAGAAATTTTCAAACATAACAGCTTGTATATAAAGTCTTTAATAATTCAATGTAAATGTATGATTGCTAACCATATGATCCAAGCTGTAAAAATAATGGAATTTTTAATGTCAACATAGATTGAAAATATTGTATTAACCTAATAATAATATTGGAGGCTGTGCGATTGTAGTTTATTTTATCTAATTTTGCGGCTTAATTGCTAAAAAACATTTCATGCAACCCGAAATTAGAAACATTGCCATTATTGCCCACGTAGATCATGGGAAAACCACTTTGGTTGACAAAATTCTTCACTCAACAACTCAATTTAGAGAAGGTCAAATATTTGACGATCTAATTCTTGATAATAACGATCAAGAACGCGAACGTGGTATCACCATTGTATCTAAAAATATATCAGTAAGATACAAAGGAGTAAAAATAAATGTAATCGATACCCCTGGTCACGCGGACTTTGGCGGAGAAGTAGAACGTGTATTGAAGCTTGCAGATGGTGTGTTGCTTTTGGTAGATGCTTTTGAAGGCACCATGCCTCAAACACGTTTTGTATTACAAAAGGCGATTCAATTGGGTTTGAAACCGATTGTAGTTGTAAATAAAGTAGACAAACCAAACTGCCGCCCTGAAGAAGTTTACGAACAGGTGTTTGATTTGATGTTCAATTTAGATGCTACCGAAGAGCAATTGGATTTCAAAACCATATACGGTTCGTCTAAACAAGGTTGGATGAGTACAGATTGGAAAGTTCCTACCGATACCATTTTTCCACTTCTAGATACCATTTTAGAAGTTATTCCTCCCGCTGTCGTGAGAGAAGGTACTGTTCAAATGCAAATCACCTCTCTTGATTACTCCACATTTGTAGGCAGAATTGCCATCGGAAGAGTACACAGAGGTGTTATTAAACTAAACTCAAACCTTGCTATCAGCAGAGCTGATGGATCGGTTAAGAAGATAAAAATAAAAGAATTACAAGTATTTGAAGGCTTAGGCAAATTGCCAGTGCAAGAAGTACAATGTGGAGAAATTTGTGCCATTACAGGGATTGAAGATTTTGAAATCGGAGATACCATTGTAGATGCTGATGCTCCAGAAGCATTACCTAGAATTGCGGTCGATGAACCAACAATGAACATGTTGTTTACGATCAACAATTCTCCTTTTTACGGACAAGATGGAAAATTTGTAACTTCAAGGCATTTACGTGAAAGACTTTTCAAAGAAACTGAGAAAAATCTCGCCATGCGCGTGCAGGAAACAGACAAAGAAGATACTTTCTTGGTTTTTGGTCGTGGAATTCTGCATTTATCTGTTTTGATAGAAACTATGCGTAGAGAAGGCTATGAATTGCAAGTAGGGCAGCCTCAGGTGATTTACAGAGAAGAAGAAGGCCAAAAAATGGAGCCTATTGAGACTTTAGTGGTAGATGTACCAGAAAATTTCTCTGGAAAAGTAATCGAGTTAGCTACGCAAAGAAAAGGTGAATTGTTGATAATGGAACCAAAAGGCGATATGCAACATTTGGAATTCAAAATTCCGTCTCGTGGTTTGATTGGTTTGAGAAATACTGTACTTACAGCCACTCAAGGCGAGGCGATTATGAACCATAGATTTACAGAATATGCTCCTTTCAAAGGCGCAATACCTGAGAGAAATAGTGGTTCCTTGATTTCGAAAGACACTGGAGCTACTACAGCCTATTCTATAGATAAGTTACAAGATAGAGGTGCATTTTTCGTAGATCCAGGAGATGAAGTGTACATGGGTCAAGTAATTGGTATGCACACCAGAGATAATGATTTGGTTGTGAACGCTTTAGAAGGAAAAAAACTAACCAACATGCGTGCATCTGGTACTGACGATTCGGTTCGAATTGCTCCAAAAAGAAATTTTTCTTTAGAGGAAGCAATGGAATACATTCAAAAAGATGAATTTGTGGAAATCACTCCAAAAGCAATCAGGATGCGCAAAATTTATTTGGATGAAGGTGAAAGAAAACGCCATGAGAAAAAACATGAGTTTGCTTAGTAAATTATGATTTCTAAAAAAAGCCATCCTTTCTTAAAGATCGGATGGCTTTTTTTATTCTCCCTTGGGTAAAGCCTAGGACAATTGATAAATATTAAGTTCTATGAAGGCGAATTAAAATTCTCTTAAAAACTTCACCAAAAAAGAACCAAAATTAAGGCATGAATAAAAAGGGGTACTTATTGATCAAAAATGAAGAGTTTGTTTATTCTTTTGTTAGCGTAGGAAAAAATGGAGAAATTATCAAAGTTATTATTTTTCAAAAAATAGAGCCTTTGGTTTTCAATTTAGTCTTGTCTGATTTCGACCCTTATACCCAACTTTTGCTCGACAATGTTGTTTCTAACAATAACGATATCGCAAAAATTATGGCTACGGTTGTTCAAGCAGTGGTTTTATTTTTGAATTCCAACATTAATGGTACTGTATACCTAGAAGCGAATTCCATTCAGAAAAACCTTCTTTACAACAGGATATTTACTAGCTACTATATTCAAATGAATGAAAATTACTTGATAAGAGGGCAGATTGGAGAAAAGGTTGAAGACTACCAAATAGGAAAAATTTACAATTCTTTTTATATTTGTTTAAAATAAGTTAGCTTATGAACACTATAGTTATAACCCCCGAACTTTTAGATAATATTACTCGAGCTGCTAAAACATCTGAGTTTGCAAAACAAAAGTTAGAAACTGCTACAAAATCATTTCTTAAAGTGAAAGATCAGCTGAACTTGGAAAAGTAATTCTTTATGAAGTTCATACAAAAGCCCAAAATGGCGATCATTTGTTGCATTTGATCTCAATTTGAAACAACCAAATGATTCTTCTGCATTACCTAAAATTGCTTTTTTACTTTCATTTTTTATTAAGAATTCAATTTTATTTCAGTTCTTTCAAAAGAAAATACCTTCCAAAAGGCCTATTGATTGATGCTAAGACTACCAACAAGTTTTACAAAAACCTCAAATCAATCGCTATTTTCAACTATTGGTACCAATCCTTGCACAAAAAACGACTTTCAAACCACGATTTACTGAACACCTATTTTTATCCTTTGCTTTGGACTTTGCAAGATGAGGAAACAGATCAAATGCTGTCTGCGATGGCCAGATTTGATTTGATGAAGCAAATAAGAGCAGATTTGAAGGCGAGAGTTTCAAATACTTTCGTATTTGAGGCTTTAGGATCCAAATTGGTAGAAGTACAACTGATAAGCCAAATGCAGAAAGAAAACGAAATTTCTATTGAAAATCTAAAAAAAGTAGAGGAAGAAAAGGCTGGTTATTCCTTTCCATTTTATGCCTGTTTGA